>WQYP01000005.1 GCA_009781185.1 Phycisphaerales bacterium
CCCCCCCCTCCCGATCCCCCCCCCAATTTCCCTCCCAATTCCCCTCCCCCCTCCCCTAACCTCATCCCTCCTTCCTCCCCCCCCCATCCTCCTCATCCTCCCCTTCCTTCTCGTCCTGCGTCGTTGGCTGCTTTGGGCAATGCGATTCGTCGTCGGCGTGAGTCGCTGGAATTGACGCTGGATGCGATCTCGGCGGCCACGGGTATTTCCAAGCCGTATTTGTCGAATATCGAAACTGCGCGTGCTCCCGGGCCGGCGTCTGAAGAGAAACTGAGAAAAATTGCTTATGCTCTGCATTTGCCTGCGGCTCAGCTTCTCGCTGCCGCAGATTGGCTGCGTACGCCGCCTTCTGTTCGGCGACTTCTGCACACCGCGCCACCCACGTCAAGTCGTCAAGTCGTGGAGTCGGCTATTCCTTTGCGGTTGGTGCCATTGATCAATCGCGTGGTTGCAAGTTCGCCGGCGGAATTGACGGATCTCGATTATCCGGTCGGGATGACGGATGATTACATGGAGGTTCCTGATCTGCCTGATGTGCCGATCACAAATGCTTTTGCGCTGCGTATTACCGGGGATTCGATGGCGCCTGAGTACGCGGAAGGCGATATCATCGTCCTGGGCTCCCCTACCGGTATCCATGGCAAAAATGCGATCCGCGACGGTGATGACTGCGTCGTCCGATTGGGCGATGAGGCGAATTTTGCGACTACTTTCAAACGGGTTTACTTTGTGCCGGGGGCGGAAGAGAGGAGAGGGGCGATTCGGCTTGTGTCGCTGAATCCGGCGTATGCGGAGCGAGTGGTGGCGTTTGAGCAGGTAACGGGGATTTATCCGCTGCAGTATCGGCTGGTGCCGCCTAGACGCGGTTGATAGACCTGCTCCCAGCGAACGGCAGGCAAGCCTGCCGGCTAAATAAGAGTGTATGATATCACAAGACGTCCGAGCGCTCGCCTATCGGCTCGCGGCTAAACTTTTTCGGGGATAGACTACATCCAAGAAAAAGGCCGCGGCTCGGGATGAGCCGCGGCCTGGGATGTACTCCCCTCCAACGATGTCTCTCCTTATTTGCGTCGGCGTGCGATCAGGGCTGCGGTTCCCAAGCCTAAGAGCGACAGGGAGGCGGGTTCTGGGACTGCGGGGCCGATGGGACCGATGGAGCCGAGGTCGCCGGGGCCGATGCTGAGGATGAGGTCGTTTCCGCCGTAGAGTGAGCCGGTGGAGGCGTTGCCGGTGGCGGAGAGGACGTAGGTGATGTTGTTGAGCTCGAAGGTTCCGCCGTTGGCCAGATAGTCCGATGACATGAGAGTGACCCAGTTGGAGCCGAAGAGGATGTCGGAGAACATGCCGGTGATGGCGGAGGAGCCGAGGTTGTCGATCAGGACGTAGTAGTCGGCATCGAGCGAACCGTGGAAGACCAGAGCGAGGATGCCGTCGAGAGTGACGTGTCCGCCGACGGTGAGCAAGTCGGAGCCGGCGCTGCCGATGTCCATGGTGAGGGTGGCGCCGTGTTCCTGGGTGTAGTTTCCTGCGATGTTGGCGTTCCAGACGCCGTAGTGGGGCGCTTGGTTGCTGGGTCCGCCGGGTGTGTAGGAGGCGCCGTTGCGAATCGTCAGGGAGCCTGCGAAGGAGGCTTCGCCGGTGAGTTTACCGGCCTTGATGTCGGTGAGTCCGGTGTAGGCCTGATTGCCATTGAGGGTGAGTGTGCCAGTGCCTGTTTTGGCGAAGCCGCCGGTACCGGTGAAGACATGGTTCAACCCGACCGAGGAGACATCGACTTGCATGGTCAGGGCCGGTCTGGAGCCGCTGTCGGTCAAGACGAGGGCCTTGAAGTCGCCGCCCAGGAACTCATCGATGCTCTTGAGTGGCTTGAGGATGCCGCCGTTGAAATAGAGTGAGAAGACGGGAGTACCTCCGGTATAGGTGGCGATCCCATTTGCCACGATCATGCCACCGTTGCTGACGGTCAACTCGCCGCGTAAGGCGTTCAGTGAACCGTTAAGTGTCCAGGTGGATCCATCTCCGTCGATGATGGCGTTTCCGTAGGCGGCGGCCAGGACGTTGCCGATCGAGGTGGTTCCGCCGCTGATGAGAGTTCCGCCGGAGGTGATGTTGAGGAAACCAGGTCCGCTGGAGCCGACAGTGACGACATTATTTCCAGCGTCGACGGCTCCGCCGTGGCTGATGTTCAACTCGCCGTGGCCGTCGGTGTAGCAGCCAACGTTAATGGCGCCATTGGCGTTCCACTTGGAGCCGATGCCGTCGACGGTGAGAATGCCGGAGCTGGCGGCGCCAGCCGCGGCGATAGAGGCCGTTCCTGTGCTGTTGAAGGTGGAGCCTGAGAGGATGTTGAGGGTGCCGGAGGAGCCCATTGTTCCGCCGAGGTAGAATCCGTGGGTGGTGGTGAGTGTACTGCCGTTGGTGAGAGTGACGGTGCCGGTGGTAGCGCTACTGGCCGAGCCAATAGGGTCTCCGATGTAAAGCCAGCCGGCGTTTACGGTGGCGCCATCGTTGATGTCGAGTGTGGCCTGGCTGCCAAAGCTGCGTCCGACAAAGAGCGAGGAGCTGGAGTTCCAAACGGCGTTGCTGCCGGTGACGGTGAGCTTGCCGACGGCGCCTTTTCCGCCGCCGATGTTGGTGTCCTTGACGTTGACGGTGGTGATGCCGCCTTGATCGTTGAGGGTCATGGAGGTGTTTTGATTGTCAGTGGTGGTAATCCAGAGTTCAGTGGTGTTGTCCCAGGCGGAGGGGTCATTGGGGTAAATTTGAGCGGGATTGTCCATGATGACGGCCGCTTGCGTTGAGAGAGCGGTTGCCGCTACTACAGCCATGGCCATTGCGTTGATGGTGACGAACTTGGAAAATTTACGTGTAGTCATCTCTACTTCCTCTTTTTTAAGATACTGAAGAAAACTCCAAAGAACACTTGCCATTTTTGACCGGCTAGCAAACGTTGTTAATCGGTCGCCCGTGGCACAGGCTCTTTCTCTCCCTTCTGCGAGCGTACGGTCATGGCCGTATCTCGCCTACACGTGTTGAACTTTTTGCACCTCCATAAGTAAAAAGAACTGTTCGGTAGCGTATCCCGGCTAAAGCCGGTGCTATATGTTTTTTGGGGGGTCGTTGGGGGTTAGAAGGCCGCGGCTCAGGGGGAGCCGCGGCCTTGCGTTGTTCGTCCGAACAACGTCTCTCCTTACTTCCGTCGGCGTACGATCATCGCCGCAGCTCCCAACCCCAGGAGTGTCAGGGAAGCGGGTTCGGGCACTGCGGGCCCCGGGCTACCCATCGGCTTGCCGCCGATGACGAACCCGTCGTAGTAGGGGTACGGATTGCCGGTTTTGTCGAGGGTACTGCTGATGAAGCTCAGCGTGCCGTCGGCGTCATAGGTGTAAACTTCCGGCACAAACTCGACCCACGCATTTTTGTTGGTATCGTGTTGCCAGAAGACCAGGCTCTCGATGTCCTGCCCCGTGCCGATGTCAAGAGTGAACATCGTCTTGGCGGCGACATAGTCACTGAACCACCATCCAGCCAAGGGTCCGTGATCGTCATCAATCAGCCAGGGTCCAGAGGCGAGCTGCGAGGCGGTCATGATGGTGAAGGTGGGCTGAATGATTGCCGGGCCGTTGCCCCATTGTGAGCTGACGATCAACTGTTTTCCGCTGACGGGATCTGTGACGATGGCGCGGTCGCCCCAGTGCCAGTCGCCGGTCTGGGCGCTGGTGTGATAGGTCACACCTGAGATGAGAGCGTGCGGCGTGGTGACGGTCAACTGATGTGTGCTTGTGTTCCAAGTGGCGCCGTAGATGTTGAGGGCACTGTCGCTGAGCGGCGTGGCCGTGGTCTTGATGGGCGTATAGGTACCGTTGGCGAGTTTGTCGTCGACCATGAGGTTGATGACGCCGTTGGCAAAGGTCTGAACCGTTCCGACCACGACCATGTTGTTGCCTGTGACCTTGATGCCGACGTGTCCCTCGGCGCCGACGGAGAGCTTGCTGGTCTCCATGGTGGCCCCGTCTGAGAGAGTAAGCATGGCCTTGCCTTCTGGCGGGTTGGGATATCCGCTGGAGCCGACAAACACGCCGTCGAGAAAGCCTGGGCCGCTGGTGATCAGTTTGGTTCCGGCGCCGCTGAAGCGAGCATCGGATTTATCAGCGATGTTGTCACAGGCGAGCGCCAGCTTTTTGACGTTCATGGTGGCGCCGTTTAACACGTGGAGCCAACTGTCGTTGTAGTTGAGGTCAAGCTCGTAGGTTGCGCCGTCCCACGAGGAGCCTGGGCCGGAGATGATGAGCGTGCCTTTGCCGGTGGTGGTGTTGCCCAGGATCACGTTGCCAGTGGGGCTGAAGGTGGAGCCGGCGTTGATTTCGAGGCGCCCGTTGCCTGTGTTGCCGATGTAGGACGGCGAGACGTCGCCGGTGGAGATGATCGCGGCGCGTGACGAGAGGGCGGTGATGCCGAGCACTGCGAGGGCCATTGCGTTGATGGTGGAAAACGTGGAAAACTTGCGAGAGGTCATGGTTTTTCTCCTGAAAAAAGAGACCTGGAACGTGGTGGCCACAATTGGTGATGGTTCTACTACCGAATAACAAACACTGTTACCCGGTCGCCCGTGGCCAGGACGCTCACTCTCCCGCAATTTTTTATTTTTAGTTTTCAGTTTTTGTGTGACGTGGTCATGTGCCGGCGTCTCACACACACAAGCGTCGAATGCGTCAAGTCTCCGCAACAAAACCGGCGAGGGATAGATTTTTTTTCAGGCCAACACATTTCGACGACTATTCAATTTTAAAAAATCCGCGGGCGTTTCAGCGCCGCGGACGTCAACGCGGCCTTAGCCTCGTTGCTCTCCCTCTTGTTTTGGGAAACGGCCACTGCCGCGATTTTCCGGCGGTACGTGGAATCCACGCGAAGCGATATGTCATACGGTTATATGACTATATGCTGGGTTGCGTGTGCCTTATCATAGGCAGCGGTTCGGCTGAGTCAAAAATAAAGAGGGGAAAAATTAACTTTGGTGCTTCGCTCAATTGCAGGGGAAATTTGGTGATCTGGTGAGTTGGTGATCTGGTGATTTGTGCTGTCGCATGGACGGAAGTACCAGCCGAGTGCTGAAGTCAAAATCACCAGATCACCAAATCACTCAATTGCTCTCTTCTCCGCAATTGGGCGATGAACCTTAACTTTTGGGAGTGGCCATTCTTCTTTCGACGGCGTAATTCCATAGTCGGGTTTTGAGGCTCTGGCAGGCGCGGAATACGCGGCTCTTGACGGTGCCCTCCTGCACGCCGAGGACTTCGGCGGCCTCCTTGTAGGGCAATTCGCCAATGACCACCATGACAAATGCTTCACGATAGATGTCGGGCAATTGCAGCATCGCTTCGCGGATGTCGTCGTCGACCAACAGGTCGAGGACGGACATGAACTTGGCCGGATCGATCGCCAGATCGGTCCGCTCGGGACTTGCGAAGATGTCCGGCGGCAATTGTTCGTGTGCGCCGCCACGGGCCTGCACGTGGCGAGATGAATCGATATATACAGATCGCAGGATAGTCAGGAGCCAAGCCTTGATATTGGTGCCGAGGCGATATTGTTCGACGGAACGGAACGCACGGAGATAGGTTTCCTGGACCAGGTCTTCGGCGCGGGATTCTTCGCCGACCATTCGGCGGGCGACGGCGAAGACCAGGTCCATCAATGGCAGGGCTTCGTGCTCGAGTTGGTGGCGTTTTTCTCCCGGCGACATCGCCGGGGGCGAAGAAGACAGTGGCGGATTGGAGGGATCGACAGCCATGGCGTCCCCGTGAAGTCAACTGGTGCAACAACAGATGTTTCCCACTACGTGATACGCGTCAGCGAGCGCGATACCCGCACTCCGCATCCAAAGAGGCGGGCAATGTATCGTCCAGAATCACGATAGGTCGCTTGGGTCCTCATGCAAGCTCGACACAAGCGGGTGTTGAAATTCGAAGTTCGAAGTTCGACATTCGAAGCAAATTCCAATGTTCAAAATTCGAAACACCGCCTACACCATCCCCGTGCCCACAAGCTGTTTTGAGCTTTGAATTTCGAGCTTTTTTTCGAATTTCGAGTTTCGGATTTCGAATTTTTCGCGGGTTATTTTGAGGTGATGTCGAGGCAGACGAGGTCTTGGGTGCCTTTGATGTAGAGGCGGCCGCGGTAGACGAGAGGGGAGGCGAGGATTTCGTTTTTTTCGTCCTGGAAGAGTTTGAATTTGCTGATGAGGGTGCATTTTTGGGGGGTGACCTGTGCGAGGATGAGTTCGCCGGAGCGGGAGAGAAGGATCATTTTGTCGTCGTAGCGGACGTATTGTCCGCCGCTGGCGAGGGGGAGGTCGGTTTTCCAGAGTTCTTTGCCGTCGGGCCAGTGGAGGCAGTAGAGGGCGTTGCCGTCGGGAGCGTAGAGGCAATCGCCTTCGAGCAGCGGTGTGACGATGTAGTTGGAGGGGGATTTCTTTTCCCAGAGGCATTCGGGGGAGCTGTCGGATTTGCCGTCGACGGTGAACATGGCGGAGCCTTCGCCGTAACTGCCGGAGAGGAGGAGGTGGCCGTTGGAATAGATGGGTGCGACACCGGAGCTGTAGCTTTTTTTGGGGGGAATTTTCCAGAGGGTTTTGCCGGTGTTGGGGTCGAGGGCGAAGAGTCCGTTGCGGGTGTAGGTGAGGAGCTGTGTTTGGTTGTTGATGGTGGTGGGGAGGACGCGGGAGTAGGAGCAGGTGCCGGTTTCTTCGGACTGCCAGGCGATTTTGTGTGTGTCGCGGTTGATGGCGACGACGAGAGGGCCGTTGTCGCCGGTTTGGAGTAGTAGCAGGTTGCTGAAGAGGGTGGGGGAACTGCAGCAACCCCAGCTTGGCAGGGCGGCGGAGGTTTCGCTGAGGATGTCGAGGGTCCAGCGTTCTCTGCCGTCGATGAGGTCGCGGCAGATGAGGTCGCCTTTTCCGCCAAAGGTGTAGATGTATTCGTCGTCGACGGTGGGGGTGGCGCGAGGGCCGGGCATGGAGCCGGGGTAGGTGGATTCGCTGAACTCGGTCCAGAAAAGGCGTCCCTCGTCGGCGTCGATGCAGGTGAGAGCGTCTTTGTCGTCGAGAGAGGCGAAGCAGTAGATTTTGCCATCGACGGCGATGGGGCTGGCGAAGCCGGCGCCGACTTTTTGGCGCCAGAGTTCTTTTGGGCCGGAGTCGGGCCAGGAGTTGAGGAGTTTTTTTTCGTGGGAGGTGAAGTTGCCGGTGGGGCCGCCGTACTGGGTCCATTCCGTGTCGATCGCGAGTAGCGGCAGCGGCAGGAGCAGGACGAGCAGGCAGAGCAGGCGGCAAGTCATGGGAACTCCCGAAAATATCAGAGCAGTCATCGTAAGATTGCGGTTACGATAACGCAATCTTACGATGGTGGGTGCGATTGCGGTGGGTGCGTGATACCTGTTGCGTTGATCTTCGATCAACGGCTAAACTGCCTCTCCCTAAAAAGCCCCGCATTGCCATGCGGGGCTCCACCCCGCAAAGCGGGGTCGCTACTTTGGTTTGCATTTCGTGTCACGCCCCCGATTGCGATGCGGCTTTATCTTGTGCACAGGGACTGATAGGAATTGATGATGTCTGATACGCGATTGCATTCTCTGACTGCGATTCCTTTTGCCTATGAGGAGTCGGCGCTGCTGGGGAAGCTGCGGTTGACGGCTGGTACGGCGGATGCGGAGGAATTTTTGGCTCTTCTGCGGCGGGCGGCGGCGGTTGCTCGGCCCAAGGCGCTCCTGAAGGAATGCTTCGTGGAGGCCCGTACGGACGAAACTGTCACGATTGAGGGCATCACGTTCACCTCGCGCACCTTGACGGCTAATCTGGCCTCGGTGCATCGTGTGTTCGCTTACGTGGCGACCTGCGGGCATGAACTCGATGAGCTGCCGTGGGAAGATCCGGATGATCCGTTGATTCAATTCTGGCGAGATGAAATCAAGGCTGCGGCGCTTCGCAGTGCCCGGCAGCATCTTGACGGGCTGTTCCAACAATTGATGCCCGGCAAGTCGGCGAGCATGAGTCCAGGTTCCGGGGATGCACGACTTTGGCCGATCACACAGCAGGTGCCGCTGTTTCGGCTTCTGGGTGACGTTTCGGGGCTTATTGGTGCGCGGCTGACGGAATCGCTGCTGATGCTGCCGAATAAGACGGTTTCCGGGCTGCGGTTTCTGACGGCTTCTGATTTTCGGTCGTGTCAGCTCTGTCGGCGGGAGGCTTGTCCAAATCGCTCGGCGCCGCTGGATGAAGCTCGCTATGCGGCTCTGATGCGTTGAACAAGCGGCTCCCTACGAGCGGCAGGCAAGCCTGCCGGCTAAATAAGGCTGTGAAAGCTTATTTTTCTGGTTCGAATTGGAAGGCGTCGGCGTTTTTTTTGATTTTGCCGATGCCGGGAAAGGGGAGATGGGCGGCGGCGAATCGCCAGCCTTCGTCGGCGGCGCGGTTCAAAATGGAACGGCGTGATTCGATGGCCTTGGCGGGGTCACGGTCAAATTTGGCGTTGATTTCCGGATGCGGGAACTGGATGGTGCCGCTGTGGAGGATATCGCCTGCGGCGAAGATTTTGTCGCCTTTGGAAGTGATCAAGAAGCCGGTGTGGCCGGGGGTGTGGCCGGGGATGGCGATAGCTTTGATTTCCGGGATCACGATGTCGGTTTTTTCGTCGGCGACGATCGGGTTGGGCTCGCCGTAAACACTGATGGCTTTCTCGTACTGGGCCTTGTTGGAGGACTTCCAGAAATCGAGTTCCTTGGGATTGATCCAGATTTTGGCGTTAGGGAAGTTTGGTTTGTCGCCGGCGAGGAGGCCGCCGGTGTGGTCGTGGTGGGTGTGCGTGAGGAGGACGGCATCGACGGAGGCGGGATCAATGCCGGCGGCTTTGAGGTTTTCGAGCATTTTTCGGCCCATGCCAGTATCGATCAGGATGGTGTGGCCGTTGCCTTTGACGACGAAGGCGCTGCAACTGTTGGGTGTTTTTCCGCTGGGGGCAAGCTTGTGCAAGAGGTCGGCGTCCGCGGCGAAGGTGGTATTGTCGAATTCGCCGCCGGCGTCCTGGACGCAGATGAAGTCGAGGTCTCCGACCTTGGTCTTTGCAAAACCTTCGGCCCGGACGGACTGACCGGCACACAAGACCAGCAGCAAACAGAACAATAAAATGACGGAGGAATGCATCATTGTCTCCTTTCACGTTGACACCGGCGAATTATCAGAGACGTCATCGTAAGAGCACGCTGTCATAATCGCAATCGGGTGCGTGATATGTTTTGCGGGCCTGCCCCTTCTTATATCGTATCCAAGGCGAGCGAGCGTTGATCTTCGATCAACGGCTAAACTCTCAATTGTCCGCCAAAGCTCCGCATTACCATGCGGGGCTCCACCCCGCAAAGCGGGGTCGCTACTTTGGTTTGCATTTCGGGTCACACACCCATTGTAATCTAACGAATGCATAAGCGTAATCTAACAATTGCGGCGATGATATTTTTCCGTATAGGATGAACCGTTCCTGATTTCGGAATTCTGTCTTTTTTATTGGAGAATGTATGCGTTTGGTGCGTCATGGTCTGTTATCGGTAGCGTTGGCGCTGGCTTGTCAATCGGTCTGTTTCGCGGGCAATGGTTCGGAACCGGTGGGTGAGCCGGTGGTTGAACCGGCTACTCTCAAGTGCCTGGGGGCCTACTGGGTCATTAAGGGGGATGACAATAAGAATGCCCAGGTGAATGTGGCGTATCGGAAGGTGGGGACGCAGGAGTGGCTGGCGGGGCCGCCGCTGTTTCGCGTGGAAAAGGGGGCTTGTAAGGATGCCACGATCAAGCTGGGCAGCGATGACTGGCTGTTTGCGGGGAGCGTGATAGATGTGCCGGAGGGGACGCAATATGAGATGAAGCTTTCGCTGGTGGATCCGGATGGGGGCAATGCGGAAAAGATCGTGAAGGCTTATACGATTGCGGAGCCGGTGGATCCGCAGGGGCCGATGTATCACGTGACGCCGGGAACTGGCGGCGGGACAGGGACGGCGGCCGATCCGTTCAAGGGGATTGCGGCGGCGGAAAAGGCGGCTAAGCCTGGGGATACGTTTTTGCTGCATGCGGGTACATATGAAGGGAAGTGGGATGTCCAGAAGAGCGGCGAGGAAGGTAAGCCGATTGTGTGGAAAGGGGCTGGCGATGGGGAAGCGATCATCGAAATGAACGATTCGGGACATAAGGAACACATGATCGACCTGTCGGCCGGCAGGCATGATGTGTGGTTCGAAAATCTGACTACGCAGGGGAGCAATTACAGCGATTTCTGTTTGCACAATTCTTATCGCATCGTGATTCGGCGCTGCCATATTCTGCCGGATTTGCAGGGGATTTACGCGACGAAAGACAGCGGCAAGATGGGGCAGTTTTTCATTTCGGATAATGTGATCGAAGGGCATTGGCCCTGGCCGGCGACGGCGGAGGAATGGCACAGCTTGCCGGAAAACCGAGGCGTCTGGATCGGCGGCAGGGGGAACGTGGTCTGCTACAATCGCGTGCATAACACCAAGGACGGCATTGATACTTCGGAAGCCAAAGGGCCGGCGGAAGTGGCGGTTGATTTCCATAACAACGAGGTTTACTGCTGCTTTGACGATGGTTGTGAAATGGATGGGTCGCATCGGAATTGCCGGAATTTTTACAACCGTTACACCAACACGTTGACGGGGATTTCGTTCCAGCCGGTGTTTGGCGGGCCGATCTATGCGTATCGGAATGTCTGCTACAACACGAAGGACGAGTTTTTGAAGTTGCATAACGATCCGTCGGGTGTGGTGGTGGTGCATAATACGTTTATTCACAAAGGGCCGGGGCTGTCGGTTTCGACGAAGAATGGGGTGTCGAACTGCTACACGCGGAACAATCTTTTTGTGTTTACGGAAGGTCGTGCGTTGGATCTGGATATGCCGACGAAGGATCTGGATTTTGATTACGACGGTTTCTCCGGGCAGTCGGGTCAGTACTTTCTGCGGTACAACACGAAGGCGGGGAAATTTCCGTTCCAGACGGTGGAAGATGTAAGGAAGAATTCGCTGATTGAGAAGCACCTGATCGTGGTGGATGCGGCGAACATTTTCGCCAGTGGTTTGAAGACGCCGGAATATCAGCCGGATTGGAAGAAGCCTGAGAAGCCGCAGGCGACGACGGGGCTGAAGATTTACGATTCGAAGATTGTGGATGTGAGATTGGATCCGAAGTCGAAGGCGGTGGGCGCTGGGGAGAAGTTGCCGGGGTTCAATGACGTCAGTAAGCCGGTGGATTTGGGTGCGGTTCCGGTGGGCGGCGAGATGCCGTGGTATGGGCCGCGGCCGGAAAAGAAATAAGCTGGCGAAGGGGTCGCGACGCAGCAAGCTATTGCCGCGATTTCGGCGGGAAGGGATTGGTTGTCTCACTTTGGTTGTCTCACTGCGCAAAGCGAAGCCCCGGGATTGCAATCCCGGGGCTTTTTTTACTTCCTGCAGGTACCAAGTGACGCGGGCAAGATGCCTGCGGTACGGCGGGCGGGACGCCCGCGGTACGTAGGATGCGTTAATTTTTGCTGGAACGCGGGCCGTAGTGGGGGAGTTCGCTGCCCAGGGGATAGGCGCCCAGATCAACGGGTTTGGCGGGGTCGGTGAAGCCGGGGAGTTGCTCGCCGACGCCGACGGCGGGGCTCTTGGGGGCTAAACGCAGATCGACGGGTTCATAGGTCTCGTGGAAATCCGTTGGGATGACAATCTTGGCTGCGAAAAGACCATCTGGCTTGCAGATGAAGGAATGTTTGAGCAGACCGGCGGCCTGGGCGTCCTGCAGGGTCTTGTAACGCTGGCCGTTCCACTTGAGGATGTTCGTAAAGTCCCCGACGGCAAATCCGAAATAATCGAAATCGCAGTTCACTGTCTTGGCATCGCACTGGATGACTGTACCACTGGTCTTGTTGGCAACCAAAAGATTATTTCGCATCACGCAGTTGTAAACCGGGGCAGGGGTCCAGATGCCCAGCGTATCGGTCGCTGAGACGATGGTGTTGTTGTAAAAGAGAACGCCGGAAGGGCTGTTGTGAATTTTGAAGGGTTCTTCCTGCATGTTATAGAGTGCGTTGCGGACGATGTATTGTGGGCCGCCGAGGACGGGGGCGATGGAGATGGGGTGCAGGACGTTGGTGATGCGATTATCGAAGACGCGGACGTTGCGGACGGTATCTTTGTATTCGATGCCGTCGTCGGTGCATTGGCGGACCTCGTTATTGTAGGCGTCGATATCTTCGACGAAGCGTCCGCGGAAGGTTTGGATGCCGTCGCCGAAGTTATGGACGTAATTGTAGGCGACGATATTGTTGACGCCGTTGACCCAGATGCCGCAGTCGTCGGGGATTTTGGTTTTCTTGGGCCAGGAGGTGCAGCCTTGGAGGTCGTTATCGGTGATGATGAGTCCGCCGAGGAAGAGGCCGTCATTTCCGCCGTTGGGGTGTTTGTTGGCGTTGATGCCACTCCAGACGTTGTCGATGTGGCAATGGCGAATGACCAGGTGAGCGGACTCGTGGCCGACCAGGGCGTAGAGGCCGTTGCGAATGGTGATGTTTTCAAACCAGACATCGTGCTGGCCGATGATGGAGACGACGCGGGAGGTGAGCCACTTGGCGCGGACTTCGGGAGTGAAGTTGGTCATGACTTCGTCGCTGAATTTGACATCTCCGACTTTTTGGGCGGCGTCTGGGAGCATGCCGTCGATGATTGCTTCGCCGTCGCCGGCGCCACGAAACATGACGGGCTTGTCAGGCGTGCCGCTGACGGTGATTTCCCAGGGGCCCTGGTATTTTCCGGCGTGGAGCAGGACGGTGTCGCCGGGCTTGACGCCGGAGATGGAGCTGAGGCCTTTGAAGGGATCGGCTTTTGAGCCTGTGCCGCCGCCGGTGCCGGGAACTACATGCAGTTCGCGTCCGCCGGTGGGGGCTACCGGCTCGGCGAGGGTTTTGCTTTCCAATGTTTTACTGACGTCGCCCCCCCCCGCACTCTTGAGGGTGAGTTTGATCTGGTAAGCGGTGCCGGGTTTGAGCGCAATAATGCTGCCGGAGAAGAGGTGGCAGTCTGAGGGGATTTCGACGACTTTGGCGGGATGAATGAAACCGTTCTTCCATTCGAACTCGGCGATTTCATGCTTGACGGCGGTGCCGGTGGATTGCTTGAGGTTGGAAGTGTCCACACGCCAGAGCGGGGGGCCCTGGAGCCATTTTTCCTGGCCTTGTTCGCGGTATTCGACTTCGACTTTGGCCTTGGCGTCCTGGTCGCCCTTGATGATCCATGAAGCGCCCAGGCAGCGGAAGGTGGGCAGTTCGAGGATCGGATCGCCGACGGGTTCGGCGGCTTTCGCGGAGGCAGCGAGAACTGCCGCGGAAGAGATTGCAAAGGCTAAAACACCACGAGTCAAACGCTTCATCAATAGGCTCCTTGGGAAAATGGGATGTTCTTTTCTCGAATTTAAACGTTGGGAAAATCTTATTATTGCTCAAAAAAAAATTGCTGGTCCCCTCATATCGCATCCAAGGCGAACGAGCGTTGATCTTCGATCAACGGCTAAACTGCCAGCCCCGCATTGCCATGCGGGGCTCCACCCGCAAAGCGGGGGCGCTACGCGAAGCGGGGGCGCTATTTTGGTTTGCATTTCGTGTCATGCGGCTGGTGCGGGTGGGATGCAAGCGTTACTTGTCGCGTTCGGTGACGTAGTGGGCGGTTTGGATGAGGGCTTCGCGGGCTTCGCTGGGGGGGAGGGGTTGCAGGGCGGCGATGGATTCGTTGACGAGGCGTTCGGCTTCACTTTGGGCGTAGGCGATGGAGTCGGAGGGGGCGATGAGCTGGCGGACACGGGTGGTGCGGTCGGGAGCGTCGGATTCGAGCAGGTCGATCAGCAAGTTGCGGTTTCGTGAGGGGGCGTGTTGGAGGAAATGGATCATGGGGAGGGTGAGTTTTCCTTTTTCGATGTCGGTGCCGAGGGATTTACCGACGGTTTGTTGGTTGCCGCAGATGTCGAGGAGATCGTCGACGATTTGGAAGGCGAGGCCGATTTTTTGGCCGTAGGTGGCGAGGGATTCGATGTGGGTGGGATTGCGGGTGGAGGTCATGGCGCCCAGGCGGCAGCAGATGGCGGTCAGGGCGGCGGTCTTGCGGTCGATGATGAAATAGTAGGTTTTTTCGTCGAGCGTCCAGTTGTTGCGGTTGAAGTTCTGGATGAGTTCGCCTTCGCAGACAAGGTTGGTGGTGTGTGCGATGAGGCGGGAGGCGTCCTGGGAGTCGAGCGTGCTGCAGAGGTGATAGGCGTGGGAGACGAGGTAGCCGCCGAGGAGGACGGCGGCTTCGTTGCCGTGGAGATAGTTGATGGTGGAGCCGTTGCGACGGATTTTGGCATCGTCGAGGACGTCGTCGTGAACGAGCGTGGCGACATGGACCATCTCGATGACGGTGGCGATCGTGATGTGCTGGGAGGTCAGCGGGGCTCCCCCCCCGGCATCTTTCGCGGCGGCTAAGCCGGAGAGGAGTACCAGGGTTGGCCGGAGCATTTTGCCGCGGAATTCTGACACGTGCGTGATCAGGGAGTTGACGTTGGAAAGGTCGGAGGCGAGCTCCCTGGCGAAAAGCTCATTGACGGAGCAGAGTTGAGGAGCGATCAGATGTCGGAAATTGGCGGTGATGGTAGGCATATCCTTGTTGAGAGTATAGAAGGGCATGTGGGGGTTTGCCACCGAACATGGAAGGGGGGACAAGGTGACAGGGTGACAAGAAGCATCGGGTGGTAACGTGCAGTGTTGAAAAGATGCATAGTTCGCGACGCCGCAAGCGTTTTCGGTGCCCTGGTGCGAGAGCGGTGCCTGAGCGGCATGCAAGCATGCCGGCTAAATAGCAGTGCTCTTGTCACCCTGTCACCCCTTCACCTTGTCACCCCCACTGCCGGTGAGGAGGGCGGAGGCCTGGGCGATTTGGGGGGTTGTGCCGAGGAGGAAGACGGTGTCGCCGGGGCGTAGTTCGTCGTCGGGGCCGGGGTTGACCATGGAGGCGTCGGGGCGGTCGATGGCGACGATGGTGGCGCCGGTGCGTGTACGAAGTTCGAGTTCGCGGATGAGCTTGCCGCCGGCGGGCGTGTCGGGGGGAAGGGTGACGGGGTACATTTGGGCATTTGCCAGCAGGGGGGCGAGCGAGTGGGCGTTGGTGTCGTCGACATGGGCGGCTTCGGGCAGGGGGGCGAGGGTTTCGGCGAGTTGGACCTGGGCCTTGGCGTAGAGACGGATAAAGGAGCGCTGCATGGCGGCGGCGACGAGGGCGATCAGGGCGATCAGGCAGAGCAGCACGGGCCAGGAGGGGAGAATGGCGGAAGTCAGCAGGAGGCCCCAGAGGGAGAGGAGGATGAAACCGATGGCTAAGAGCATGTTGGCGAGCAGAGCGCGACGGAAGGTCAATTGAAATTCGCCCCCCCCCCGTTCTCCCCCCCTTTCCGCCCCTCTGGTGATGGCGATTTCGGCCAGTGCCATGGCGATGGCGCGCATTTTTCGGATCATGGCGATCAGCAGGGGAAGGGTGAGGCAGATGCCTACGAACCAGACGAGCGTGTTGGGGCCGCCGATCCAATGGGGGGTTTTGAGGTTTTGGATGGTATTGGTTTTTCCGAAGGCTGCGGCGGCGATGAGGATACCGGTGATCAGGAGGAGATTCAGGCCCAGTTGGAGGGCCCATTTGATCAAGAGCTTGCGGAACTGCGGGCTCGAGGCGCCGGAGCGGCGCAGGTTGGAAATCCACCGCGGATACGACTCGAGGTAAGCGACGAGTCGCGGCGGTGCGGTTCGCTCGA
Organism: Phycisphaerales bacterium; assembly: GCA_009781185.1. Lineage (GTDB taxonomy): Bacteria > Planctomycetota > Phycisphaerae > WQYP01 > WQYP01 > WQYP01. Next base: position 15,863 of record WQYP01000005.1, read on the forward strand.
TCCAGGCGGTGATCGGATCGGACGACTTGATGAGGTAAGGTGTCAGCAGGGCAGTGACGGCGGAAACGGCAATGACGGTGGGATAGACATATTCGGAAGTGACTTTGAGCTGCACGCCCAGGGCGGCGATGAGGAAGGAGAATTCACCGATTTGGGCGAGGCTCATGCCGACGCGCATGGAGGTGATGGTGTTGTTTCCGACGACGAAGGCGCCCAGTCCGCAGGCGATGAACTTTCCGACGACGACGATGATGGTGATGATGAGGATTTCGATGGGGTATTTGAGGAGGAGTTGTGGGTTGAAGAGCATGCCGATGGAGACGAAGAAGATGGCGGCGAACATGTCGCGTACGGGAGCGACGAGGAGGTCGATTTTTCCGTGCTCGCGTGTTTCGGCGAGGACGACGCCGATGAGGAAGGCGCCAAGGGCGATGGAATAGCCGAGTTTCATTGCCAGGAGCGAGACGCCAAAGCAGAGGGCAAGGGCGACGACCAGAAGCATTTCGTCGGACTTGAAGCGATTGACGTAGCGGATGAGCGGCGGGACGCTCAGGAGTCCGAAGACCATGACGACGGCGAGGAAGACGACGAGCTGGCCTAAGATGATGGCGATGCTCATGGGGGTGATGGCGGTGGAACTCGCGGCGCTCATTGCGGCGACGCCGGAAAGGATCACGAGCAAGAGGATGGAGAAAATGTCCTCGACGATGAGGATGCCAAAGACCAGCGAGGCGAACATGGCCTTGGAGAGTCCGAGCTCCTGGAAGACCTTGATGATGATGGTGGTGGAGGAGGCGGAGAGGATGGCGCCCAGGAAGATGCTGTCAATGACGGTCCATCCGAAGGCGCGGCCGAGGATGTAGCCGCAGAGGCCCATGACGAGGATTTCGAGGGTGGCGCCTGAGAAGGCGGTGATGCCGACCTGGACGAGTTTGCGGATGCTGAAATGGAGGCCGAGGCCGAACATGAGGAGCATGACGCCGAGTTCGGAGAGGATTTCGATGGTGTGGTGTCGATCGTCGACAAAGGAGCAGACGTAGGGGCCGATGATGGTGCCGGCGATGATGTAGCCCAGGACGACGGGTTGTTTGAGTCGATGGAAAAGGAGAGTAACAACGCCGGCGGCGGCGAGCACGATCGACATGTTCTGGAGAAATATTAAGATCTCTTCGTGGAGCAGTCGGGTACCCTCCGTGGGATGTTGATCGTGACTCTAGAGCATTTTTCACTCGCCCGTAGCGTTTTGGAGCCCCGCATGGCAATGCGGGGCTTTGGCTCTCGCTTCCTGCGCATGTCATTACGCCACGACCACATGAAAAACGCTCTAGCCTTGCGTGGAAACGCAAGGCTATTGTCCGCGAAAGTATCGAGGATGCGCCGTATTGAGTCAACCGGTATGCAGCCCGGGTGTTGTGCCGATTTGTACAGGAAACTAACGATCATTCTCGGGCTCCGCAGGCGCGAAGCAGGTCGACTATTTCCTTCTGGCCGCTGCCTTCCGCATAGTGAAGGGCCGTCTTTCCATTGCTGTCCTTGATTCCGTAATCAGCCCCGTGGTCAAGCAACATTTTCACTACCTCGAGACGACCGTACTGAGCGGCCCACGATAGCGCCGTTCGCCCTTGAGGGGAGAGCGTCTGAACGTTTGAACCATGTTTCATGAGGAGTTGGCACATTCCAGCGTTGCCCGTGTATGCCGCCTCAACCAGATAGTCGCCCCACGTTGCATCCTTCGTTTCAGCACCGACGTCTAGCAGTTGCTCGGCTATGGCAGCGTTGCCGTACATGACGGCCGTACCAAGGGGGTTGGCCCCAAGGCGAGACCTGGCGTTGGGATTTGCCCCCGCCGCAATCAGAGCGCCCACGCCATCCAAGTCGCCGTCTGCAATAGTCTGGCAAAGCACGGAAGTACCTCCGGCATCACACTGATTTGGATGGAGTCCCCGCCCCAACCTCTCCTTCATCGTCGGCCACGGTCGCCATTCCACATACAGCTTGGAGTTCTCATAATCAAAGGTCAGGCGAAAGTTGCGAAGAAGAACATTTCCAATAACCCCCGCGTAGCCCGGCTTTTTGCCAGGTTCTTCGTCAACGCCAGCCATCTGCTGGATCACGGCGCCTCGCACATCGCGAAACACATGTCCGAACACTTCAATCGAGTCATATCTTGTTCGGATCCGCTCAAATTTTTCTATACTCGTCTGATACTCCCATTGCGCGTCAGGCTTCATCACGCCAATTCCGGGATTTTGCCGGACAAAAGAACCGGACAACTCCAAGGCGCCGTCATCGCCGGTATCCAGTGCAATAACAATCGGCTGGCCGTTGACAATAATCGGGATGTATGGCCTGTTATCCTTGCTAAAGGTCAGGTCAACCACCTGCGATCCCGCAGGAGGACGAAAGCTTTCACGCAGATAAAATGTAAGCGTCAACGCCTGTGGATCAATTGTAAATGGCATCGTACCCAATATGGGCGTGCCAACAACACCATTCATCTCAACGCCAAGAAGTGCTGTCGCCCACTCTGTGTCCATGACTGTGGCATCATCATTAATAAACGGAACACCTCCTATCGCCACAGTCTTAGTGCGTACCAGATCGGTGGTCGTTTTCCCAACATGGCCGCGTAATTCCACTACATGATGCTCCATCTTCGACAAAGCAAGCTTCTCCACAATGCCTCTGTCAACACATATACTCGCACAGCCAGTGTCGATGACAAAACGTCCCACGTCATGACCGTTCACCTGTGCCTTGGCGAACATAAGGTTGCCCACTCTCTCCAATGGTACCGTGCGCGTACACGATGCCAGCAACATCCATGCGCACGCCAAGGCATAATACTTCATCGTGTTCATGCGTGATCGCCCTCCAGTCTCTGTCGCATCTCCAAGGATCCCCGATGCCATCGGACACAACCTACTATACAGAGCACTGCCACACACGTCACCTCGAACGTGTCCCCCACAGTTCCGTAAAGGCTATTTTGTATGCAGCCCGCCACCCCGCAAAGCGGGGTCGCTACCTACCTGCATTTCGTGTCACGGATGCGTCCGTCCGTTAAATGAATGGTTCGCTGGGCCAGCGAGGCGACTTGGGAATCGTGCGTGACGAGCAAGAGGGTTTGTTTGCGTGTCTGGTGCAGGTTGATGAGCACGTCGAGGATGGCGCGGCCGGTTTTGGCGTCGAGGTTGCCGGTGGGTTCGTCGGCTAACAGCAGGTCGGGGGAGTTGATCAGGGCGCGGGCGATAGCGACTCGTTGGCGTTCGCCGCCGGAGAGTTGGGAGGGGCGATGCTTCAGGCGATGCGAGAGCGAAAAGGAGTCGAGGAGCGAGCGGGCGGATTGTTTTTTGGTGCGGGAAAGGAAGAGGCCTTTGTATAGCGGCGAGGCGACCATTGCCGGTAACAGTGTGTTCTCCAGAACGTTGAGTTCGGGCAGCAGGTGGTAAAACTGGAATACGAAACCGATACGGCGGTTGCGGAGCTTGTGGCGATTCCAGAAATACATGTTCGAGACGCTTTGGCCGTCGAAGATGACTTCGCCGGCGTCGGGGCGTTCCAGTACACCGGCGATGTGCAGCAGTGTGGATTTTCCGGAGCCTGAGGCGCCCATGATGGCGACGAATTCGCCGGGGAAGATCTGCAGATTCACGCTGTGGAGGACCTGGACGGTCTCGGGGCCCATGCGGTAGGCTTTTTTGACGTCGCGGAGTTCGAGGAGGGGGGTGATGGGGGGTTTACTCATAGCGCACCGCCTTTACCGGATCCTGGCAGGCAGCGAAGGTTGCGGGGATCAGGGCGCCGATCAGGCCAGCGAGAATGGCGACGGCGTAGTAGGCGATCAGCACGGTGGGGCTGACGTGGTCGGGGATGCGGTCGAAGAGGTAGACGGAGCGGTCCCAGATGATGATACCGGTGGTTTGGTAGATCCATTCGTGGATTTCGTTGGTGTGAGTGACGAAGGCGACGCCGCAGAGGACGCCGAGTCCGCCGCCGACGATGCCGATGAAGAGGCCGTAGTTGAGGAAGATGGTCAGGACGCCGAGTTCGGAGCCTCCGACGGCTTTGAGGATGCCGATGTCGCGGGTCTTGTCGCGGACGATCATGTAGAAGATGAGGAAGATCACGACCAAGACGACCAGGGACATGAGTCCGAGGATGAAAATCTGCATGTACTTTTCGTTTTCGACGGCGCCGAGGTACTTTGCTTGCCGCTCGTCCCAGGTCTGGACGGTCAGCATGGGGAAGGATTCATCGAGGAGTGCCTGGATTTTGGCGCGGAGCAGGCGAGTGGCGGCGGGGTTGGCGGAGGTGGCATCGTTGAGCTTGATGAGCAGTTCATTGCAGCGTGGGGGGAAGTCGGCGGCGGGGTTTTCCTTGAGCAGTTCGGGATCGGGCCGCATGCGGGTCATGTACTGAACGGTTTCAAAAGGGGCGTAGATGTAGGTGGAATCGACGTCGTACACGCCGGAGTAAGAGTCGTCGACGACGGTGAAGGGGAGAGTGAAACCGCTCTGGACGGAGATGGCGCCGGTGTCTTTGACGGGGAAGACGGTGATCTTCAGACGAGGATTGGGGAAGTCTGGCGGTCGTTCGAAGTTGCCGCGTTTATCGCGGCGGAGGAGGCCGATCTGTACGCCGACGATGCAGCCGGTGTCTTGTGCGGCATCGGGGGCCTGCTGGGTGGCGGCGGGCGGAATGTCGAAGGAGGGCTTGGGGGGAAGAAGAGCGGCCAAGAGATCGGCTTTGGAATGGTATTGTTTTTCGGGGAGGGAGAGGGCGAATTGCCAGGTGCGTTTGGCGCTGGCTTCGTCCTGGTAGGCACGGTTCAGGCGGTCTTCGGCAAGTTCGAACTGGCGAGGCCGGGCGGAGTTGTCGTGAAGCTTGTCGCCTTGTTCGCGGTAGAGCTTTCCGTATTGTTCGCGGAGAAGCTCGAGTTTGGCAGAGATGTTCCGATCGTTTTCGCTGGCGAAGGCGATCAGCTTGTCCCGGTCGGCGGGGAGTGCGGGGGCGAGAGCGTCGGCGGCTTCGTGCGGAGCAATGTACTGACGGAACAGCGTTTCGCGGAAACGGCTTACCTGCGAGCGTTCGGCGGGACGAATGCCGACGAGCTGGATCGGGACGGTCTGGTTGTAGGGGTAGAGGAAGTAAGCCAGTCCGTAGGCGCGGACGACGGGGGTGGAAGCTTTGATTTCGGGGAATTGCTGGGCGAGGTGTTTGGCCAGTTCGTCGTAGCCGGGCCAGCCGGTGGGATTCTGGGAGAAAATGACGATGTCGCCGAGCAGGTCGCGATTTGCCTGCCGCACACGATCGACAAAACCGCCCATGATGCTCGTGACGATGATCATCATCATCAGGCAGAGCCAGACCACCAGAATGGGGAAGATGACGATCTTCTTGCGAGTGAGATAGCGGAGAGTGAGGAAGAATTTGTACATAGTTGGAAGAAGCCAGAAGCTAGGAGCCGGAAGCTGGAAGTTTTTGTGTCATACGTCAACGATCCTGAGGGTGCCGTCCGTTTCGAGGATGAACATGGTGGGGCGAAGCCTGGTGGTGGCCTTCACCTTCGCCAAATCCGATTCCAGCTTGGTGACGTCCGCTTCCATCTGGGCTTCGCTAGGCTCGGCGGACTGACGGTGGGCCGGGGGACTGGCGACGGGATCGTGCGGTTTGAGAAGTGGGAAGAGCACCACGTCGCGAATCGATTGGCGATTGGTCAGGAGCATGGCGAGTCGGTCGATGCCGATGCCGAGTCCTCCGGCGGGGGGCATGCCGTGGCGGAGGGCGTTGATGTAGTCGTCGTCCATGCGGGCCATGGATTCTTCGGCGGGGAGGCCGGCGAGTTGGCGTGTGAAGGTTTCTTGTTGGATGACGGGGTCGTTGAGCTCGGTGTAGGCGTTGGCGAGTTCCATGCCGGCGATGTAAAGTTCGAAGCGCTCGGCGATGTGCGGAGAGCCTGTCTTCCGTTTGGTCAGCGGACAGAGCGCCGCCGGGTAGTCGTAGAGGAAGATCGGGCGGTCGGATTTCTCGAGTTCGGGTTCGGCGAGTTGTTCGAAGAGTTCGCCGACGAGGACGTCGTGGTCTTTTTTGGCGGCGTTTTGGAGGCCGCGGTCGGTGGCGATGCGGAGCACGGCGGCTTTGTCTTGCATGTCGATGCCGACATGCTTATGGAAAAGGTCCGCGTAGCTGACGCGATCGAACGGCGGCGTGTAGTCGATGATGCGATCGCCGTATTGGAGGTGCAGGGGATGATTATCAGAGCCGCGACCGTAAGGGAGCGACTGACTTTCCTGATGTCTTGCCGCACTGTCGCTCCCTGACGGTCGCGGCTCTGATGGGAGTTTGCCCAATGATGCGAGTCGTTCCTTGACCAGGCAAACGAGGAGGGATTCGGTGAGTTCCATCATGCCGGCGAGGTCGGAATAGGCTTGATAGCACTCGAGCATGGTGAATTCGGGGTTGTGTGTGGTGTCGATGCCTTCGTTGCGGAAGTTGCGGTTGATGTCGAAGACGCGTTCCATGCCGCCGACGAGGAGGCGCTTGAGGTAAAGCTCCGGGCTGATGCGGAGGAAGAGGTCGATGTCGAGGGCGTTGTGGTGAGTGATGAATGGGCGTGCGGCGGCGCCGCCGGCGATGGATTGGAGGAGTGGGGTTTCGACTTCGATATACTGCCGCTGCTTGAGGAAATCGCGGACGGAGTCGATCATCTTCGAGCGGAAGAGGAAGACGTCCATGGAATCGGGGTTGGCGAAGAGATCGACGTAGCGTTGTCGGTAGCGGAGTTCGGTGTCGGAGAGGCCGTGGAATTTGTCGGGGGGGGGGAGGAGTGCTTTGGCGAGGAGTCCGAAGCCGTTGGCCCAGATGGTGATTTCTTCGGTTTTGGTGTGTCCGACTTTTCCTTCGAACCAAGCGATGTCGCCGAGCTCGAGGAGTTTAGCCTGAGGCCAGCGGTCGGGGAAGTTTTGTTTGGCCAAGCCGATCTGGATGCGGGCGGAAGAGTCTTGGATGGTCAGGAAGATGAGTTTGCCGATGTCGCGGTAGAGGACGATTCGGCCTGCGACTTTGGCGGAGTCTTGGCCGTCGTGAGGGGTGATGGCGGGGCCTTTGTGCAGGGCGCGAGCCTGGGCGGCGGAGAGGAGGCCGTCGGTACGCTGGCCGTAGGGATCGATGCCCAAGGCGGTCCACTTCTGGAGCTTGGCGAGGCGATCCTTGTATTGAGGATTGTCGGAAGTGGTCATGGCAGTCCTGTTTTGGATGAGGAACAAACGCGGAGAATCATTGTAGGGCATTCGAGCCGCAATCGTAAGATTGCGCTATTGTAACCGCAATCTGGGGGGGCATGGCACTTTAGGCGGGCTATCTGACTCGCAAAATTCGTAAAATTCGTGGAGGGAGCCTTTTCATGCGATAACGGGGCTCGCAAACTTTGTCCTCTCTCCCCACGAATTGTACGAATTTTACGCGTGAGATGGCCGCCTGAAGTGAAGTCATGCACCTCAGTTTTTCAGGAGTTGCTTGGGCAGATAGGCTTGATGGGCGGCGGCCAATTCGTCGTAAATGGCGGTGGCTTTTTTCAGGGAGAAGACCAGCGGATGGCTGGCCAGGGCGCGGATGGCGTCGCGGCGGGTGCCGTGCCAGGCGGCTTGGGCGGCGAGGGATTGATAGTTGCCGAGCATGTGCAGGAGGCCGGTGAGATGACGCGGGAGGTGAGATTGCAGCAGGGGGCGGAGTCCTTGGCGATCGACGTGGGCGGGGAGTTCCACGACGAGGTCGTTGGGGAAATCGGGAAGGGCGCCGTGATTGACGACGTTCACCGGCCAGAGTTCGCGGCGATCGTTGAATATTGCGTCCATGACGTCAATGGCGAGCTCGAATTCATGGATGCCGCCACGGGAACGGGTCGGATCGAGTAACGGTTTGTCCGTCTGGAGTTGCTCGCGGTAGTGGAGCCAGTAATCGGGGACGGACGCGAGGATTTCCTGGCTGCGGGTTTTGCCGGAGGCGAGCAGTTCGGCGACTTCCTGCTCGTGGAAATAATAGAAACGGAAGTATTGCGAGGGGACGGCGTCCATCATCGCGGTGAGGCCCAGGAGGCGTGTGCGATACGGGACTGCGGCGGGATCGTGGAGCAGGCGTTCGTGGGCCTGGGCGAGCAGCGGAATCAGCGGCTGGCCGTCATAGAGATGACGTATGGACCAGCATGCATGATTGAGACCGATCATCGTGACATCGACTTTCGCGGGATCGAGACCGGCCCATTCGGCTTGGTGTTGAGCGAAAGCAATCGGGCCTTCGCAAAGCGAAACTTGCTTGAGCGATGTGTGATCCGCGAGCGCCTGCGAAACGATGTTGACTGGATTGGTATAGTTGAATAGCCATGCGTTTGGGCAGAGATGTTGCATGTCATCGGCGATTTGCTTGAGGCAATGGATGGCGCGCAGGGCCATGAAGAATCCGCCGGGGCCTTGGGTTTCCTGGCCGATGATGCCGTATTTGAGCGGAACTTGTTCATCGAGGAGTCGCGCTTCAAAACCGCCGGGGCGGAAACTGGAGAGCACGGCGTTTGCGTCTTTCAGGGCGGCGCGGCGATCGGTCGTGGCGGAAAAAGTCAGATCGGCGTCGCGTGTTTTGGCCATTTTCGTGGCGAGTTGCTGGACCAGTTGCAGATTTGCTTCGTCCAGGTCCACCAGTACGAGTTCCGAGCCGGCGAAATTGGCGGCCTGATGGATGAAGGATTCGAGCGTGCCCGGAGCCCGCGTGCCGCCGCCGCCGATGTAGACGATTTTCAGACGTGCCATGTGGTTTCCTGATTGGTGCTGCGAACCATCATTCGGAGAAAAACCGTGTCACGCTGCGTGGCGCGATTTGGAACGGCGTGGTTTGCTTTTTTGGGGGGGGAGGGATTTATGCTGATCGATCAGTTTTTGGACGCGAGGGACCAGATCCCACGGGACAACCATGAAGGTCTCATCCGCGTCGTCTGCCGCTTCGATTTCAGCAGCGCCATCTTTCTCCGATTGATGATCGTAATAATCGATCACGCGTTGGACTTTGTCAGGCGTCCAGCCCTTGGGAAAGTCGTGACGGTGTTTCTTTTTCATAGCTACCTCCGTCGCATACGACGGCGAAAAGCACGGAGTTCTTTGCCACGCATATCATACGCCGTGATGATGAAAACGCCAATTTGATCATCGTCAAGCGCGTAAGGTGGGTGCATGACATGTTTTGCAGAACGAGCGTTGATCTTCGATCAACGGCTAAACTTGTGCGGACATGCACCACCACCCCGCAAAGCGAGGTCGCTACTTTGTTCTGCATGTTGCGTCCCGCACCCGCATTCCAAGAAAAAACCCGCGAGCTTGTTGCCAAGCTGCGGGCTTTTGTTGCATTTTCATGTAAGGCGATTAGCGGGCATTAAGCCGCTGGCGCCTCTTCCTTTTTCTTGCCGGCCTTCTTTTTGGCGGGGGCTTTTGCCTGGACCTTGCCAAGGCCGACGAGTTGGACGATTACCAGATCGCCAGCGTCGCCGATACGCCATTGGGAGGTTTTGATGATTCGTGTATAACCGCCGTCGCGGTCTTTGAAGTGCGGGCCGATCTCTTTGAAGAGTTTTTGCACGACCGTGTCATCGGCGAGCATGTCGCGGTCGGCGGGATCGGTCATGAAACGATCGTTGAGACGCGAGATCACCAGGCGGCGCGCGTGCAGTGTGCCTTTCCTCGCCTGTGTGATCAGGGGTTCAATGAAACGGACCAGTTCCTTGGCCTTGGGCAGCGTGGTTTTGATCTGGCCGTGCTCGATGAGCGACTGTGCCAGGTTCCGCAAAATCGCCTTGCGATGCGACGGGGTTACGCTTAACCGTCGGCCTACTACTCTATGACGCATAAAACACCTTTTTAGTTTCGAGTTTCAAGTTTCGAGTTTCCAGTTTTTTTACTGGGCGGCGGGCTGTTCTGTGCCGCCGATGACCATACCCAGGGAGAGCCCCAGGTCTTGCAGCTTGCGTTTCACTTCGCGGAGGCTTGTTTTGCCGAAGCTGCGTACTTTCAGCAAATCGCCTTCCGTCAATTTGACCAAGTCGCCGATCGTGTGGATCTTCGCCGATTCGAGACAGTTGCTGGCACGGACCGAGAGCTCCATCGCGCCGATCGGCTGGTTCAGCTTGCCCTGCAACTCCTCGTTCATCTGCGGCGTGGCCACCTGGGTGTTGTCGGGCAGTTCGGCGTCGAGATTGTCGCCCGGCTCGAAATACTGAACGAAGGCATTGAGATGCTTTCGCAGAATTTTGGCCGCTTCGACCAGTGCCATTTCCGGCGTGACTGTGCCGTCGGTCCAGATTTCGAGGATCAAGCGGTCGTAGTTGGTTTTCTGGCCGACGCGGGTGTCTTCGGTTTTGTAGCGAACGCGTGTTACCGGCGAATAGATGGAGTCGATCGGAATGACGCCGATGATCTGTTCTTCCGGCGTGTTTTCAGCCGCCGTGACGAAGCCGCGGCCTTTGTGGACTTCCAGTTCCATGTTGAACTCGACGTCGCTGGTCAACGTCGCAATGTGCTGATTTTTGTTGTGAATCACGACGGCGGCGTCGCCTTGCAGGTCGGCGGCTGTTACCACGCACGGGCCTTTCTTGACCACGGTGAGCGTCTTGGCGACGTCCGCATCCATCGACATGATGATACTCTTGACGTTGAGGATGATGTCGGTGACGTCTTCTGTGACGCCTTCGATCTGGGCAAATTCATGGTCGACGCCAGCGATTTTGACGGAGATGGCGGCGGCGCCTTCGAGCGAGGAAAGCAGGATGCGGCGAAGGGAATTGCCGACGGTGGTGCCGAAGCCGCGTTCGAAGGGTTCGACGATGAACCTGCCGTAGGTTTCGGTCTGGACGCTCTTGTCCGGTTCGACCCGGGTGGGCAGCTCAAGCCCGCGCCAACGAATACGCATAAAGGTGTCCTTTCTAATGACCGCCGCCGGATTATCGCTCACGAGAGCATCTGTCACGGACAGCGAGAGTAACTTACTTTGGAGCCAAGCCAGAAGTTAAAAGTTATAAAGTTAAAAGGTAAAAGGTAAAGATAGCTCGAAACTGGAAACCTTCTGGCTATTGGCTTCTAGCTTCTTTGTTACACGCGGCGTTTCTTTGGGGGGCGGCAGCCGTTGTGGGGGAGTGGGGTGTTGTCTTCGATGGCGGTGATTTTCAGGCCGCTGTTTTGGAGGGCGGTGATGGCCGATTCGCGGCCGGAACCGGGGCCTTTGACGCGCACTTCGACTTCCTGCAAGCCGTACTTTTTGGCCTTGGCGGCACAGTTTTCCGCGGCGCGAGTGGCGGCGAAGGGTGTGCTCTTGCGGGCGCCTTTGAAGCCGACGGTGCCGGCGGAATCCCATGCGAGGGTTTCGCCATTGACATCGGTGATGGTTACCTGCGTGTTATTGAAGCTTGCGTTGATGTGAGCAACGCCTTTGACGACATTTTTTCTGATTTTCTTTTTGCCGGCTTTCGCCATGAGGGGTTCCTTTATGTAGTGGGCTTCGATCGGATTCGGCCGAGCAACGCGCTTGGCCAGTCCTCACCCGGAAATCCAAAAGGGATATAGTTTACTCAGTTCATTGACTCATTTCCATTGCGTTGCGTTGACTTACCTGGTAGTTGACGTCGAGATTTTCGCGTCCGCGGACTGGATGCCGCCCAAAGTTGACGAGATTGCACGGACGATAAAGGTATATTTCGTTGAGGGTGTCAAGCCTGGGATCGTTACGGGGAGTTCGGTGTAGTTGCCGGACCAGACTTCTGTTTCCGTGTTGCCGTCGAGCCGGAATACCTGGTAGCTGGTGGTTTCCGGGAACTTGGATGCGGCCCAGGTCAACGTCACCGAATTCGCCGAACTCGTGGCTTTGACGTTCGTGACGGCAGTGTAAGTTTGCGTTTTTGCGTTGACGTTCACGGCGGCGGCTTGCATTCCGTTGAAACCTGTCGCCACAACAAAGAACGTGTAAGACATGCCGGGATATAATCCGGGGATCGTGACCGTATTGCCGGTGACGTACTCATCAACGCCAAGTGCGATGCAGATGATCTCGTACTGGGCGTTGTTGGCGATGGTTTTCCAGGTGAGCGTGACGGTCGAGAGCGTGGAACTGCTCTTGATGCCCTTGGCTTTCGTCGGGGCATCGCAGGTGATGTTATTGTTAGACAGAGCCGTGCAGCCGGAGAGATCCAGAGACGTCAACCATTTGTTGCCGGAACAATTAAGGGTTTGCAGAGCCGTGCAGGCGGAAACGTTTAGGGACTTCAATTGGTTATTGGAGCAATTGAGAGTTTGCAGAGCCGTGCAGGCGGAAACGTTTAGGGACTTCAATTTATTGTTAGAGCAATTGAGGTTTTGCAGAGCCGTGTAGCCGGAGACGTTCAGGGATGTCAATCTGTTGCCGGAGCAAGTGAGAGTCTGCAGAGTCGTGCTGGCGGAGACATTCAAAGACTTCAATTTGTTGCCGGAGCAAGTGAGGTTTTGCAGAGCCGTGCAGGCGGAGGCGTTCAGGGACGATAATTTATTGTTGGAGCAAGTGAGGATTTGCAGAGCCGCGCAGGCGGAAAGGTTCAGGGACGATAATTTGTTGTTGGAGCAATTGAGGTTTTGCAGAGCCGTGCCGCGGGAGATATTCAGGGACTTCAATTGGTTGCTGTTGCAGGAGAGCAGTAGCAGAGCCGTGCAGGTGGAGGCGTTGAGGGACTTCAATCGGTTGCTGGAGCAAGTGAGGATTTGTAGAGCCGTGCATTTGGAGATGTTCAGGGATGTCAATCGGTTGTTGTTGCAAACGAGTTGTTGGAGAGCCGTGCAGCCGGAGGCATTGAGGGACTTCAATCTGCTGTTGTAGGAGCAACTGAGGATTTGCAGAGCCGTGCGGCCGGAGACGTTCAGGGATTTCAAATAGCTGTTGTGAGAGCAATTGAGCGCTGTCAATGCCGTGCAATTGGAGACGTTCAGGGATTTCAACAGGTTGTAGCTGCAATCGAGAGATTCCAGAGCTGTGCAGCGGGAGACGTTCAGGGACTTCAAGGGGTTGTTGTAGCAAGCGAGCGATTGCAGAGCCGTGCAGCGGGAGACGTTCAGGGACTTTAATTGGTCGTTGGAGCAATCGAGTTCTTGGAGGGCCGTGCATCCGGAGACGTTCAAGGAGGTGAATTGGCTGTTGTTGCCGCAATCGAGTTCCTGGAGAGCCGTGCAGCCGGAGACGTTCAGGGATGTCAATTGGTTGTTGTTGTCGCAATTGAGAGATATCAGAGCCGTGCAGCCGGCCAAATTAAGTGAACCACTGAGAGGCCTGGTAAACGGGCCGCTTGAACTGCTGTTAGTTGCATCGATGCTTTTGATTTTCAGTTCGTCGTTGACTACTGTCCATATGACCATATCCTCTGTGAGTCCGTTTTTGGCGATGGCGGTGGTGTATTTCGCCCAGTCGTAGGCGTTGTAGGGTGCTACCCCTGTCGTCGCACTGACGGTGTCCGAATACGGCGAGTCGCTGTAGTCGCCCGTTCCGATCGCCATGACGCAGACGTCATAGGTCGTTCCCACCTTCAAGTCGTCAAAATCAAAAGTGAGCGTTGTGCCGTCCGTCACCGTTTTCGTTTTTGTGCCCACTTGAATCACGTAGCCGGAAGCGCCGGGCACGGCATCCCAGCTGACGGTCAGTGTGACGGCGTCCTTGGCGGTTGCCGTAACGCCTGTTGGAGCGGCGAGCGTCGATGCCAGGATCGTGACCTCTGTTGTTTGCAGCGTCAATTCCGGAAACGTCGCATTGGTCATCGTGCAGTAGATGACGTCATCCGTATGGAGACCGTCGAATACGAATTGGCCGTTGGTTTCCGTGTAATTGTCTGGGGAAACCGTCGTCCCGTCGGCGTAATACCATGTGTACGTAGTCGGCACTCCGCCGATCATGGACTCTGTGGAAAGGTCTAACATCGCATCGCGAGCAAGCGATGATACGATGGAAATATCGCTTTGCGGGCTGTAAGTGTTGCTGGTCAGAGGCAGCGTTGAAAAAGTCAATTGGTTGTTGGAGCAGTCGAGAGTTTGCAGAGCTGTGAAGCCGGAGAGGTTCAGGGACGTTAATTGGTTGGTGGAGCAGTTGAGCGATTGCAGGGCCGTGCAGTCGGAGAGGTCTAGGGATGTCAATTGGTTGGTGGAGCAATCGAGAGTTTGCAGGGCCGTGCAGTCGGAGAGGTTCAGGGACGCCAAGCTGTTGAAGCTGCAATCGAGAGAAGAGAGCTCCGTGCAACCGGACAAGTCGAGGGTACCGTTGAGACCGGCGTCGCTGGCGATGACCTGGGTGAGTCGCATTTCGCTATTGATTTGCGTCCATGTGACCATGTCCGCAGTGAGTCCGTTGTTGTCAACGGCGGTGGAGTATTTCGCCCAGTCATCGGCGTTATAGCCATCAGGGGCAGGGTCAGCGGCGACGTCGGCGGCAGTGGCGGCGGGAACGACTGCAGCCTGATCCTGAGGAGCGATGAGCGCAACGGAGGTTGCGTGATTGTCGGGAACCGCAAGTTTTGGCAATAACGGACTGGCCGAGAGCATTGTCCGGTTATCGAGAGATTCCAAAATATGCCGGGAATTGTGGGTGGGTCTGGTTTTGCCGGTTTTCTGGAACATGCTCATTCTCCAACTCATTCTCCAAGATGTATTGCCCTTGCGTCAGCCCCCGGCCCCCCCAATTCTGCCGGGGGTTTGCACTGCATACGGGAAACGCTCCCTGACGGTCGCGCCTCGGATTGCCCCTTACATTTGACCATCCGAGACGCGACTGTAAGGGAGCATTTTTAGCTCACGGGACGAGCTTACGCTCGCGGCTCTGATGGCGGACGGCGTTAGGCGTGGAGTTCCTTCACGCCCTTCTTGCCGGCAACGGTTTTGCGTGGGCCCTTGCGGGTACGGGCGTTGGAGCGTGTGCGTTGGCCGCGGGTCGGCAGGCCGCGGCGGTGGCGGCTGCCACGGTAACTTTGGATGTCTTTTAATCGCTGAATGTTTTGCTGCACCTGGCGGCGAAGGGCGCCTTCGACGACGTAACTGCGGTCGATAATGTTCACGATGCGGCCGATCTCTTCTTCGTTGAGAGCTTTGGCTTTTTTGTTGGGGTCGATGTTCGCTTCGGTCAGGATGGCCATGGCGTTCATCGGACCGATACCGAAGATGTAACGCAGACTGATGCGAATCTGCTTCTCGGGGGGAATGTCAATACCGGAAATACGGGGCATAAGAAAAACTCCTTGATACAGTCAGAATCACGTGAGCGGGTTGCCCGGTTTCGTGCATCTGACCAAAATTGACAAGAAGCCAGTAGCCAGAAGCCAGAAGCCAGAAGAATCAATGGAAGCCGTAGCTTCTGGCTACTGGCTTCTGGCTTCTGGCTTCTTTACCCTTGCCGCTGTTTGTGGCGAGGGTCGGCTTTGCAGACGACGCGGAGCACGCCGTTGCGGCGGACGATGACGCAATGCTCACAAATACGCTTGACGCTTGAACGAACTTTCATGATAAAACTCCCTGTTCCAATCTGCTGACTGTCCGCGCGTGGCTTGTCGATTAGGTTCGGGTTCTTGTTTAAGGTCAGCAGCTCGACAAGCCGCGGCAAATATTCAGTTTCCAGTTTCAAGTTTCGAGTCTCTTGAAACGCGAAACTTGAAACTGGAAACTTCTAATTTCTCATAACGATTCGGCCACGGGCCAGATCGTAGGGGCTCAGTTCGACGGTGACCTTGTCTCCGGGGAGGATGCGGATGAAGTTCATTCGCATTTTGCCGGAGACGTGGGCGATCATCACGTGATTGCTGCCGTTCTCCAGGCGGACGCGGAACATCGCGTTGGGCAGCGACTCGAGCACCGTGGCTTCAACCCGTAATGCGTCTTCCTTTGGCATTTTTTCGTCTCATCTTCCATCGGTCAGTACATCTGACCCTGTCGCGGTAACCGCGATGGTGTGTTCGTAATGCGCTGCCGGGGTGCTGTCCTTTGTGACGACGGTCCAGCCATCGTCGAGGACGACCACGTCCGGGCTGCCCAGGATAACCATCGGTTCGACGGCGAGAGTCATCCCGGGCTGCAGATAAAAATCGCCTCGTTTCCGGAACTCATCGGAGACGAAGTTAGGCACTTTGGGGTCCTCGTGCATGCGTGTGCCAATGCCATGCCCGACGAATTCTCTGACGCAGGACATGCCGTTGCTTTCGACATAGGCCTGCATTTTGGTGGCGACGTCCGACCATCGTCGGCCAGGGCGAATCTCCCGGATCGCCAGCGCGAGCGCTTCTTGCGTCACGTCGCAGAGACGCTGCTGATCGGGGCTGATTTTTCCGATGGCGATGGTGATCGCCGAGTCGCCGCAGTATCCGCCCAGCCGAATGCCGCAATCGACGCTGACGAGGTCGCCGTCCCTGAGCACCCGGCCGCCCGGGATCCCATGGACGATTTCGTCATTGACGCTGATGCAGGTATTTCCCGGAAATCCCTTGCCGGGTGCGTACGTCGGATACCACAGAAACAGCCCCTGCCCGCCGGCAGATGTGTAAGTATCGTACACAATGCGATCTAATTCAAGTGTTGTCATGCCGGGATGAGCCAGTTCTTTCGCCCGCGTGAGTGCCCGGTAGACGACGCGTCCCGCGGCACGCATTAATTCCAGGTCTCGCCGTGATTTAAGGTTGATTTTCATGGATCGAAGCCAGAAGCTAGAAGCCAGAAGCCAGAAGTGAGAAACTGCCGAGACCAAAACCTTCTGGCTACTGGCTTCTGGCTTCTGGCTTCGAGGTTGGCAAGTCTCATGACGGCAGTCCCTTCGTGTCTCTGCGATCGAAGGTTGCCACCGGCTCGCCGCCTCCGCCCCCACCGCCCTTGGGTCGTCGAATTTTGGCGCCGGATCCCGATCCGCCGGATCCGCCTTCCATGAAACCGCTGTAGTTTCGCATGACGAGGTTGGCCTCGATGCGGTTGACCAGATCGAGCATGACGCTGATGACAATGAGCAAGCCGGTACCGCCGAGGAATTGGGCTGCCTGCTGGTCCATCGTGCTGGGCTGCCCTCCGCCAGCGATGAGATAAGTTCCCGCGACAGTTGGTACGATCGCGATCACGCAGAGAAATGCGGCGCCGACGTAGGTGATGCGGTTCATGACGGCTTCCAGGTAATCAGCCGTTCGTTTGCCAGGGCGCAGGCCGGGGATGAAGCTGCCGTAATCGCGGAGTTGGTTGGCCATTTCCTTGGGCTGGAACTGCACGGTGTTCCAGAAATAGCTGAAGAAGAAAATCAGGGCACAGTAGAAGACTTCCCAGAAGTAACCCGACCTGCTGAAGTTTTCGCTGAAGAAATGTGCCACGTTGAGTGACCAGGTATGTATGGAGGGTGTGGTTCCTGCCGCCAGGCCAGCCGCCGTGTCGGCCGCTTTGCGCGCCGCCTGATCCCAGTCGAGCACCCTCTGCGCCAACCACTGGAAAAACATCTGCGGGAAGAGCATCAGCGAACTTGCGAAGATGATCGGCATCACGCCGGCATGGTTCACCCTGAGGGGTAAATAGGTGGTTTGCCCGCCGTAAACCCGCCGGCCACGCATGTGTTTGGCCTGCTGCACGCGAATTCGCCGCTGCGCCTCGGTTAAATAGATCGAGCCTGCCACGACGAAAATAAAGCAGAAGATCAGAACGATGAGCCGCTCGGGTCCGAGCTTATCAGCACTGTGCTGAACGGCGAGGGTGGATTTTTGGTAGAGATAAATGATGGAGTCTGGCATGCGGGAAATAATGCCCGCGGTGATGATCAGGGAGACGCCGTTGCCGATACCGTAGTGGTCGATCTGTTCGCCCAGCCACATGAGGAAGATGGATCCGCAGGTCAGCGCCGCGATGCCCATGGGAATGAAGATGCCCAGATAATCATCCCGGACGGTGTGATAGATGAGGTTGTTCGGGGAGCCTACCAGGTGCCACATCCACATGAGCGCCTGAACGATGCAGACCCCGACGGCGAGGTATCGTGTCCATTCATTGATTTTCCGCATTCCCGGCTCGCCCTCTTTTTTGAGCTTTTCAAGCGTCGGTATGGCGGTGCTCAGGAGCTGAATGATGATCGAAGCGGAGATATAGGGCATGATGCCCAGGCCGAAGATGGTGGACTGGCCCAGGTCGCCGCCGGAAAACATGGTCAGGTATGCGGAAAGAGAGCCCAAGGCCGAGTTCTGGGCACTGCCCATCATTTCGCGCAGGTGGATCGCGTCCACGCCCGGTAAGGGGACGTAAAACCCGATACGATACCCGCAAAGCATAATGATCGTGAACAGGAGCTTGTTCCTGAGCTCCGGAATCCGAAAGATGTTCAAAAATTTGGCGAACAAAAGAACCTCACGATGAAGAAGCCAGAAGCCAGAAGTTAGAAGCTAGAAGGCTCCAGCTTTGTGGCTTATTCGAGATCCCCAACTTCCGATTCCCAACTTCCAACTTCCGACGACGAACTTCGAACTTCGAGCTTTAGGCTTTAAGCTTCTGGCTTCTGGCTTCTGGCTTCTTCGAGGCGGGCTTGCGGCTCTTGAAACGGCCGGTTTTGGCGTCCACTTTGCCCTTGTTGCGATCGAGCTCGAGCGACTGGATCGAACCGCCGGCTTTGACGATTTTGTCGGCGGCCTGCTTGGTGAACTTGCCGGCAACCACCGTTAACTGCTTGGTCAATTCGCCGTCGCCGAGAACCTTTACCGGGTAACGTTCGTCGCGGACGAGACCCTTGTTGATCAGAGCGGTCGTGTCGACTGTTGTCCCGGCATCAAAGTGCCGCTCCAGGTCGCTTACGTTGACGATGCTGAAGCGCTGTGCAAATTGGTTGTTATTGAAGCCGCGTTTGGGCAGGCGCCGGAACAACGGCAAATTTCCGCCTTCTGAACCCACTTTAATCATGGCGCCGGCGCGAGCTCCGGAGCCTTTGGTTCCGCGTCCGCAAGTTTTGCCGTGGCCGGACGACTCGCCGCGACCGACACGCATCCGTTTTCTATGGGCTCCCGCTTGAGCGGTGATTTCATGGATCATCATAATGAGCTACTCCTGGAAAAAGCCGGGAACCATCACCTTCTGGCTTCTGGCTTCTGGCTTCTGGCTTCTTCTACAGCGACACGCCGCGCTGCTCGGTAACGGTTTCTTTGGTCCGCAGGCTCTGCAGGGCCGCTAGTGCGGCTTTGCTGAGGTTTTTCTTGTTGGAGCTTCCGAAGGCTTTCGTGAGGATGTCACGGATGCCTACGAGCTCGAGGACGGGTCGGACATAGCGTCCGGCCTTGATGCCGGTGCCGGGGCGAGCGGGGACCAGGCGAATCAAACTGGCGCCGAATTTGCCTTGGACTTCATGGGGGATCGTGCTGCCGTGGAGCTCGACTCTGACCATTCGGCGGCGAGCGTCTTTGGTGGCCTTTTCGACGGCGGCGGGGACTTCCTTCGCCTTGCCGTAGCCGATGCCGACGCTGCCCTGCCTGTCGCCCGCGGCGACCAGAGCTTCGAAGGCGAAGTTCTTGCCGCCCTTGACCACCTTCGCGGAACGGAAAACACCGATCGTCGCGGATTCCACGCCACGTTCATCGTCACGATCTCGAATACGTTCAGTCATTGCATCTACCCTTAAAATTTCAATCCAGCTTTGCGAGCGGCATCTGCCAGCGCCTTAACTCGGCCGTGATAACGATATCCGTTGCGATCGAAGGCGACCTGGGTGACGCCCTTGGCGATGGCTTTGGCGGCGATGGTTTTGCCGATTTCGGCGGCTGCGCCTTTGTTTCCGCCGTGCTTCATCGTGCCGCGGACGTCTTTTTCCAGCGAGCTTGCCGCCACCAGCGTTTTGCCAGTGGTATCGTCGATCACTTGCGCGTAAATGTTCTTGACGCTGCGGAAGATGCTCAAGCGGGGACGCTCCGTGGTGCCACGAACGGAACCGCTGGTCCGCAGCTTCCGCTGCGTCCGACGGGTCTGCTTTAATTGATTGATCGTTTCGCCCATATATCACCTTCGTCTGTCTGTTTTTGTCTACTTTTGTCTATTTTTATCTGCGTTTGTCTGCGTTATTTGGCACCGGCGCCTGCGAATTGCTTGCCGAGCTTCTTCTTGACGACTTCGCCGAGGTAGCGTACGCCTTTGCCCTTGTAGGGTTCAGGTTTACGCATTTTGCGGATTTCCGCGGCGAGATGTCCGACGGCCTGCTTGTCGGCGCCTTGAATATTGATCTTCGTGCCCTGTGCTTCGATTTTCACCGCCACGCCGTCGGGGACGCCGATCTTCAGTTGGTTGGCGAAGCCCAGTGAGAGGACCACTGTTTTGCCTTGCAGTTCCGCTTTGTAGCCGACGCCCTGGATTTCGAGGTCTTTTGCGTATCCTTCGCCGACGCCTTTGATATTGTTGGCGATCAGGGCGCGTGTGAGGCCATGGACGGCTCGGGAGAGTTTTTCATCGTTGATGCGGCCGACCATCACAAGTCCGCCTTCGACCTTCACAGTCGCGGCCGGGTGGTGCTCTATCGCTAACTTTCCCTTGGGCCCCTCAAACGCAATCGTGCGACCGTTCACAGAGACTTTCACGCCCTTGGCAATCGGGACCGGTTTTTTTCCAACACGACTCATATTTGAATTCCTTAATTCACTGTCGCCAACAATTCACCACCGATATTCTGCTGTCTTGCTTGGCGATCGCTCAGGACGCCTTTGCTTGTGGAGAGGACCGCGATGCCGAGGCCCTGGATGACCTGCGGGAAATCTTTGACCGTGCGGTAGACCCGGCAGCCGGGGCGGCTGATGCGTTTCAATTCCCGCAAGACCTGTTCGCCGGTCGGCGTGTACTTGATCGCGATGCGGATCAGGCCCTGCTTGGTGCCGTCGTCGAGGATGTCGAAGCCCGTGATGTAACCTTCTTCCTGGAGCACTTTTGCGATGCCCTGGCAGATACGGGAGTTTTTGACATCCACTGTTTTGTGCTTGGCCGCCGTCGCGTTCCGAAGCCTTGTCAACATATCCGCGATTGTGTCGCTCATGATTTCCTCGCGCCTATTTTTATTTTTCGCTGCGATCCGATGATTTTTGCCAGCGGATCATTTATTTCAAACCACGTCAGAAACGATATCAGAAGCTGCTCTTACGCATACCCGGAATCAGGCCTGCGTGGGCCAGTTCCCGGACCATAATGCGGCTGATTTTGAACTTTCGGTAATGGCCGCGACGCCGACCGGTCAGCTCGCAACGCCGGGTCAGACGCGTGGGGGAAGAGTTCCGCGGCAACTTTGCTAACGCCGCATAGTTCTTTTCTTCCTTGAGCTTTTTGCGAATCTCGGCGTACTTTTGAACCAGCTCCAGCCGTTTCTTGTACCGATTTTTCCATGCTGTTGTTGCCATTTGAATTTCCAGTTTCGAGTTTCCAGTTTCCAGTCGTTTTATTTACGTGTTTTTTCTTCTTCTGTACGGAAGGGCATGCCGAGGTGTTTCAGCAAGGCGAAACCTGCGGCGTTGTCTGCTGCCGAGGTAACGATTGTGATGTTCATGCCTTGGTGGAATACCACCGCGGCGGAGTCGACTTCTGAGAAGACGGTTTGTTCGGTGATGCCCATGTTGTAGTTGCCGCGGCCGTCGAAGCCCTTGGGATTCAAACCGCGGAAGTCTTTGACACGCGGAATTGCCAGCGTGATGAGGCGATCCAGGAATTCCCACATGCGGCCGCCACGGAGTGTTACTTTTGCGCCGATTTCCATGCCTTCGCGGAGTTTGAAATTTGAGACGCTTTTCTTGGCTTTGCAGATAACGGCTTTCTGGCCGGCGATGGCGGTCAGTTCTTTGATTGCCGCTTCCAGACGCGGCCGTTCCGCGATTGCTTTGCCCAGGCCCATCGAGACGACCACCTTCTCTACTTTCGGCAGCGCCATTTTGTTCTTGATTTTCAAATCGGTCATCAGTTTCGGAGCGATCTGTTCTTCAAAACGTTTTTTCAAACGCGGCATGTAGCCCTGCGGAAAGGCGAGAACTTCGCCGCCTTCTTCTTTCTTTTTGCCGCCACCTCCCCCACCGCCGCCTTTGGCTTTGCCTTTGTCGGCTTTTTCAGTTTTGCCGCCTTTTCCTTCGGGCGCTGCGCCTGCGGCTTCGCCGCCGGCTTCTTTCGCCTTCGCCGCCATTTCCGCTTTCTTGGCGGCCTTGGCAGCTTTTTCGGCTTCGATCTGCTCGGGTGTCTTGGCCGGCTTATCCTGTTTCTTTTCTTCTTTTTCTTTCGACATCGTTTTTACCTCAATCTCGTGAACCCCAAGCACAACTAAAGTTAAAAGGTTTTGTCTTGGTTGTACGAGTTATTCCTGTTTCATTTATACCTTGCCTAAGTCTGTTCCGGTTTTCACGGCGACACGCCGTTTTTCGCCGTCCTTGATTTGGAATTTCACACGCGTGCCCTTGCCGGTCTTGGGGTCCAGCGGCAGTACTTTGGAAAGGTGGATCGGCGCTTCCTTGCGAATGCGGCCGCCACGCTGATTTTTTTGCGTCGGCTTGAGATGTTTCCAGACGACGTTGATGCCTTCGACGACGACCTGGTCGTTCAGGAGCCGCAGGACCTTGCCGGTCTTGCCTTTGTCGT
Source organism: Phycisphaerales bacterium (assembly GCA_009781185.1). Taxonomy (GTDB): domain Bacteria; phylum Planctomycetota; class Phycisphaerae; order WQYP01; family WQYP01; genus WQYP01. The sequence goes on from WQYP01000005.1 coordinate 38,482, forward strand.
CACCCGACTGCACGTAAACGATATCGTCTTTTTTAATGCGGGCTGCCATAGTTATTCCTGAGTTTCGAGTTTCCAATTTCGAGTTTCGAGTTTGTTAAACGACTTCGGAGGCCAGTGAGACGATTTTCATGTGGTTTTTTTCGCGGAGTTCGCGGGCGACGGCGCCGAAGATGCGGGTGCCGCGTGGATTGTTGTCGGCGTCGACGACGACGGCGGCGTTGCGATCGAAGCGTACGTAACTGCCGTCGGATCGGCGAATCGGCTGACTGGTGCGAACGATGATCGCGCGGACGACGTCGTGGAGTTTGACGTCGCCGTTGGGGGTGGCGGTTTTCACGGCGATGACGATGAGGTCGCCGATGCCGGCGACTTTTCGTTTGAACTTGCCGCGGGAGGTTGAACCGCCGAGCACCTTGATGCACATCGCGGTTTTGGCGCCGGTGTTGTCGGCGATATCGACACGTGTTTGTTGCTGGATCATAAGTTTTTAGCCTCGCGCTGAGCGGCATGCAAGCATGCCGGCTAAATATACAAAGAGTTAACTTTCTGGCGTTGCCACTACGTCTGTTGCCGATGGTTCGGCTTTCTTCTTTTCGAACATCTTGGAGGCTTCGCCTTCGAGGATGCTCGTATCGATCTGCGTGCCCTTGGTGACGATCCGGAGCAGGCGGTAGGTTTTGCTCTTGGAGATCGGGCGGCAGCTCATGACTTCCACCTGATCGCCGACGCGGCTTTCGTTTTTCTCGTCGTGCACGTGCAGCACCGTCTGGCGCTTGACGTACTTGTTGTACTTCGCGTGGCGAGAGAGGTACTCAACGACCACCTTGCGGGTCTTGGCGACCTTGTCGCTGGTCACGACGCCGATCTGGCGGGTGCGAAGTCTGCGTTTTTCCGTTTTTTCTGTTTTTGTTTCTGCTGTCGTCATATCTATCGTCCTGCCTTACGCCTTTTTGGCCTTGAGTTCGTTCTCACGCATAACCGTTAAAATCCGGGCAATGTCCTTTTTGACTTTTTTGAACTGCGAGACATCCTTGACCTTTTCCGTGGCGCTATTTGTCCGCAGTTTGAAGAGCTGGGTTCGCAGTTCCTGCTCGCGTTCCTGGAGCTGGTCGGTGGCCATTTGCCGGTATTCTTTTAAGTCTTCTGTTGCCATGTTTTATTCCTTTTGGTGCCACCCCGCCAAGCGGGGTCGCTACTTGCGGGCAAGATGCCCGCGTTACAGTGTGTGACGGCGGCGTACGAAGCGGCATTTGACCGGCATTTTGTACGCCACGCGGGAAAATGCACGACGAGCTACCGTTTCGTCGACGCCGGCGATTTCGAACAGAATCGTGCCGGGTTTAACTTCGGCGGCCCAGAATTCCGGCTCGCCTTTGCCGGTGCCTTGCCGGGTTTCCAATGGCTTCTTCGAAAAGCTCTTGTGTGGGAAGATACGGATGTAGACGCGACCTTCGCGGGCCAGGTAGTGGGAGCAGGCCATACGACCGGCTTCGATCTGTCGGCCGTTGATGCGGCCGGGCTCCAGGGATTGGAGTGCGTATTCGCCGAAGCTGACTTTGTTGCCGCGTGTTGCGTTGCCGCGCATGACGCCGCGCTGCTGTTTACGCCACTTGACTCGTGATGGCATCATTGCCATATTGAAACTCCTCAATGTACCCAGGGGGTGGAACCCCAGGGCTTACCGACGTCGCGGGCGACGTACTGCGTTTGCTGCCGCGACGAGGGCCGCATCCGTTTCTGCATAGGTTCCCAGATAGACCCAAACTTTGATTCCGATGACGCCGTAGGGTGTGCGGCAGTGAACTTGTCCATAACTGATGTTTGCTTGCAAAGTATGCAGCGGGATCGAGCCGGCGATCATTTTTTCAACGCGTGCGATTTCGGCGCCGCCGATCCGGCCGGAGAGCTGCATTTTGATGCCCTTGGCGCCGGCGTTGCGAGTGGCGTCGGCTTTTTGCTTGAGCACGCGGCGGAAACTGGCACGCTTTTTGAGCTGCTCGGCGATGCCTTCGGCGACCAATTGGGCGTTGAGGTCGGGGCTGCCGATTTCGGCGATTTCGACTTTTACTTTGCGGCCGGTGAGGTCTTCGAGCTCGTTGCGAAGTTTATCGACTTCCGCGCCTTTCGGGCCGATGACCACGCCGGGACGGGCTGTGTGCAGCAGCACTTTGAGCTCTTCACGTGTGCGTTCGATTTCGACCCGAGCCACCGCTGCGTAGGGGGGCTGCTTGTTGAGCTTGTCATCCACAAAGTTCCGAATCTTCTGATCCTCGACGAGCAGTTCGCCAAAGTATTTTTTGGAAGCGAACCATCGGCTGTTCCACCCTTCGGTGACGCCGACCCGGAAACCATGCGGATGTATTTTCTGACCCATGAGAACCTCAAAATGAAGTTAATCGCAAACGATTAACCTTTTGCCTCCGTCTTTTCTTCCACCCCGCTAAGCGGGGTCGCTACTGTCGCCGGTTTTTCGCCGGATGTCTTCTTCGAACCTTTTTTCTGCAGGCGTTCACGCCGAATTTCGAGCTGTTTGCGTTTTGCCTTGCTCATCGGCGGCTTGCCTTCCTCGACTTCGATCGTGATGTGGCACATGCGTTTGAAAATCGAGAAGCTCTTGCCGCGATCCTTGGGCTGGAAGCGCTTCATGATCGGGCCGTCATTGCAGAAGGAGCGCGAGACGTACAACTCTTCCACGTCGGCTTCCTTGACGTCGGCGTTGGCGATGGCGCTTTTGAGCACCTTGGCGACCATGATGGCGCCGCGTTTTTTATTGAATTTCAGGGCGTCGAGCGCTTCGCCGACGGGTTTGTTGCGGATCAGGTCCGTTAAGAGCCGCGCTTTGCGGGCGGAGATCCTTGCGAACTTCCATTGACTTACATAGGGCATATCAACCTCGCTGCAACTGGCTTTCGCCAATCACGAAACCTTTTATTTGACCGGCGCCGCGGCGGCCTCTTCCTTCTTGACAATCGTGTGGCCACGGAACTGCCGGGTAAACGAAAATTCGCCCAGTTTGTGGCCGACCATGTCCTCGGTCACAAACACGCGTTTGAAATCTTTTCCGTTGTGGACCTCGAAGGTGTGGCCGACAAAGTCGGGAATAATTGTGCTCGATCGCGACCAAGTCTTCACCGGCGTCTTCAAGCGTTTCGCATTGAGCTCGTTGATCTTCTTCAACAAATGCTCCGCGACAAAGGGGCCTTTTTTTGTGCTTCTGCTCATATCTATCCTCAGCCTTCCGGCTACTAACTACTGACCACTGACTATTTCCGTTTCAACACTGATTCGCCATAACGGGTTGTCATACGTCGGCGAATAATTTTGCTTGACGAATTTTTGCGTGGGTTACGAGTTTTGCCGCCTTTTGCGGAGACGCCCCATTTGCTGACGGGGTGCCGACCGCCGCCGGAGCGGCCTTCGCCGCCGCCAAGCGGGTGGCTGACGGGGTTTTGTGCGACGCCGCGGACGGTTGGACGGATGCCACGGTTACGTGTGCGGCCGGCTTTGCCCCAGCGAATGTTGATCCAGTCGGGATTACCTAGCTGTCCGATGGTGGCGCGGCATTTCCAGTGAATTTGGCGGACTTCACCGGAGGGCAATTGGATGGTTGCCAGGCCGTTGTCTTTGCCGATCAATCGTGCCACGCTACCGGCGGAACGGCACAATTTGCCGCCCTGACCGGGGATCGCTTCGATGTTATGGATTTCCATGCCGACGGGAAGGATTTCCAGCGGCATTGCGTTGCCGACGGTTTTTTCGATGTCCGCGTTTGTTCCGGATTCGATGACGTCGCCGACTTTGATCGCGGCCGGAGCGAGGATATAACGCTTTTCGCCGTCGGCGTATTCGACCAGTGCGATATAGACGGTGCGGTTCGGATCGTATTCGATGGTTTTAACGGTTGCCTTGATGCCGTCTTTGGTGCGTTTGAAATCCATTTTGCGATAGAACTGTTTGTTTCCGCCGCCGATGTGGCGGCAGGTGATCCAGCCGGTGTGGTTGCGTCCGCCGGTTTTTTTCCGGCGAACGATCAGGCTCTTTTCCGGCTTGTCCGTGGTCAGCTCGGAGTAGGCATTGACGTTGCTGTTACGCCGGGCTGCGGTCGTCGGTTTGTAAATCTTTATGGGCATGACTTCTATCCTGTTTCTGTCCTGTTTTTACCCGAACCCCCGGCAGAGCCGGGGGCTAACGGGGGTGCCATTAGAACAAATCGAGTTTGTTGTCCTGATGCAGTATGACGATGGCTTTTTTCCAGGCGGCGGTTGTTTTGTAGCCGCTGCGTGTACGCTTGGGTTTGCCGACGACGTTTACCGTCCGCACTTCCAACACTTTCACGTTGTATAGTTTTTCGATCGCGGCCTTGATCCGGGGCTTGTCGGCACTCTTGGCGACTTCGAAACAATACGCATTGCGGACGCTGGCCAGAAAGGTGCTCTTTTCCGAGATCACCGGGGCCTTGATTACTTCTGTATCGTGCAGTTGAACTGGCATATTTCACCTCAAAACATCGCTGGGGGGGGCGGCCAAAGCCGTCGGAATTTATCCCTTTGCTTTGGCCGTTTTACTGGGCTTGGCACCTTTGAGAACGTCCTCAAACGCCGCTTTCGTGATGATCATCGTTCGTTTGGAAAGGACGTCGTACGCGTTGATTTCGGCTGCCGGCTTGATGATCGTTTTGGTGATGTTGCGGGCGGAGAGCCAGAGGTTGCGATCGAGTCCTTGCGTGGCGATCAAAACGCCGCGGTCGGCGTGGAGCGTTTTCAGGACGTTTGCTACTTCTTTGGTTTTTGGGGCTGGAACGGCAAAACCGTCCAGCAGGATCAGCGTATTGGATAAGATTTTGGAGAGAATGGCGTTATTTCGAGCCAAACGGCGTTGTTTCAGTGGCATTTCCTGTCGGAAATCGCGTGGGAGTTTGCCGAAAGCGTTACCGCCGCCTTTCATGACCGGCGTACGAATATTGCCGCGGCGGGCGTTGCCTGTGCCCTTTTGTTTGTAAAGTTTCTTGGTGGAGCCTTCCACTTCCGCACGGGTCTTGGTTTTGACCGTGCCCTGCCGCTGATTGGCGTGGTGTCGTACCAGCGCCTGCTTGAGCAATGCGGGACGCACGGTCGTTCCGAGCAGCGCTTCGTCCACCGGGAATTTCCCCACCTCTTTCCCCTGGGTATTCATCACTGGCACTTCAATCATGGCTCAACCTTTTATCTTCTGGCTAGCGAATCCCGGCTAAAGCCGGGGCTATATGAGTATTCAGGCCTTCTTGACATTATTGAGGACCGTTTTGGCTTGTCGGACAAACACGACGCCGCCGTTGGCACCGGGTACTGTCCCTTTGATCAGCAGCAGATTTTTTTCTTTGTCGACGCTGACGAGCTGGAGACAGCGTGCGGTGATATTTTCGTCGCCCATATGTCCGGACATTTTTTTACCGAGGCGAATGGCTCGTCCGTGGCCGCGTGTGCCCTGGCCGCCGCCGATGCCACCGGGAGAACGGTGTTTGCGTTCGGTGCCGTGGGAGCCGGGCTGGCCGCCGAAGCTCCAGCGTTTCATGACGCCCTGGAAGCCCTTGCCCTTGCTGGTGCCGCTGACATCCACATATTTGATCAGTTCGAAAATGCCCACATCGACCATCGTTCCCGTTTCCACTGTTGGCTTATCGTTCAGGCGAACTTCGCGGAAGAAGCGTTTCGGCTCGGTTTTGCCGGTCTTGCGGCAGTGCCCGACCACCGGCTTGGTGCTGCGACGTTCCTTGATGTCCTCAAAACCGAGCTGAATGGCGTTGTAGCCGTCTTTGCCTTCCTGGGTTTTGACTTGCGTGACGACGCAAGGGCCAGCCTGGACGACCGTGACGGGAATAGCACTGCCGGCCTCGTCGTAGACGCGGGTCATGCCGACCTTTCGGCCCAGAAGCGCAGCAATAGAACCTAGACCATTTTCGCTCATGGCATCCTCACACCACGGTCGCCTCCTCAAAACCCGTTTCCCTCGAGCGTCCGAGGGTGTCAGGTTTTACCGCGATATCCCGTCTGGCCTGCCCCCGGATTGCCATCCGGGGCTCCCCCGGCTTGTTGTCCGGGGCTCTTTGCCAACTTTCAGACTCGAGAACCGTATTGGGCGATGATCAGTTTCGCATCGTTGACGCAGCTGGTGCTGATGGAAACCTCGCTGTTTCGGGCCCGAGCGGGATCACTCAGGTTGGGCACTCCGTGGAAAATCGTTGTTCGTGCCACGCCGCTTCCTCGCGGAAGACGACGGTTTGCACCGCCAGAATCGCTCCCGGCAAAATGCAAGAGGAGTACTCTACCACCCCTCATCCGCCTTGTCAACACTGAAACGGTCATTGAAATTCGAAAGGGGTGCCCATTTTTTATGGCAACGCCCCATTCCACTAGCCCCCGGCTCTGCCGGGGGGCATACCAGAGATGATCATTCCACCACATTTTGGCAAAATGAGTGTCACTGGTTCGCCCCCCCGGCAGAGCCGGGGGCTAGGGGATTGGGTGTGCCCGGAAAAACGGGCACACCCAATCGAAATTCGAGTGACGACGGGAAATAACCACAGACAGATCAGACAGACGTTTTCTTACTGTCTGATCTGTCTGTGGCAAAAAAAGGCAGGTAAGGCTGAGGGAGTGTGCCACTGGCGGGGCGAGCTTACGCTCGCGGCTCTGTTTTCTACGAACGGTTTTTTCGACGGAGGAGCAGGAGTCCGGAGCCCAGAGTCAGGAGGCCGAGGGAGGCGGGCTCGGGGACTTTGGTGACGATGAGGTCGATGCCGTCGAAGGTGATGCCGTCATAGGCCATGTCGGCGCCGACGAACTTAAATTTATACGTGTAGCCGTCCGGAACCTTGCCGAGTGTAAAGAGGTCGAAGACGTTGGTGTAGTCGATGTTTGTGACTTCGTTGCCGTCGGCGTCGAAGTAGGAGATCGTGCGGTAGCGATACCCTCCGTTGAGGTCCGGGCCTCCACCGGTGAGGGAGATGATGTGATAGATTCCCGAGAGGTCTCCGCCGTTGCTCATGTCGTTGATGTTGATTGTGGCGCCTTCGTAGACGCTGAGGCCAACACTGGAATAATTGCCGCAAATGAGGCTGAGGCTGTCGTAGATATCGGGGGTCTCCAAGTCAATGTCGAAGGAGGAGGTGGATTGGAAGTGAACATCGATAGAGGCGCCACCACCATAACCGGCTTGGAAGACGAGTGCTCCGGTTGCTCCGAAGTTCGAGTCGGCAGTGACATCGCCTGGAGCGAGGTGACCATAGACTGGAATAATTTCAGTTGGCGCCCCGCGGTTTCCACCACTGACGTTGATGGTGGCATTGCCGGCGAGAGTGGCAATAGCCTCACTGCTGCTGCCAATGCCCAGAAATTGGCGGACGGAATTATCAGTGCCGCTGAAAAGGAGTTTTCCTTCGAGCACTTCGACGGCGGGGGAGCCGGAGAGGGCACCGAGGCTCAGAAGCCCGGCTCCTGTTTTCTGGAAGTAACCGACATATGGATTGCTCCCCAAATTGCTGCTGGGCGTCAATTTCTGGACGTACAAGGTGCCGGCCTGGATGTCCAATGTGTAGCGGCAGGAATTACCATTTTGAAAGCCTATGGCGAGGGTGGTATTAATGGTGTTAAGTGTGTTGGAATCGCCAGTTTGCGTGACGAATGTGCGGTTGTAGTCATTGGGGCCGACGGTAATGCCGTAGCTGTTACCTTCCGCGTTTTTGATACTGCACCCGCTAGCATTGAATGTGAGGGAGTCGATGGTGACGTCGTTGTCGAGAATCACCTGGCTGTCGGGATCGTCCAAGCTGACGTCCCCCGTCCAATCAATGGCGGCCTGCGAGGCGGCGGCGAGGCCGAGGGAGGCGGCGCCTACGGCAACTATTGTGGCGTGACGGCGAATGTGGTGTTTGAGCGAGAACATAAACTCCACTCCTTGAAAAAATTGCACAAAAAAAGCAGAGAGCTTGAGATCACTCCCGACATGGGCGAAGCGCTCATGCCGTGGGGAGCTCTCTCTCACTCTCTGCTTGTTTTTTGCCGGATTCAAAGGCTCCGGCTAAGGCCGTTAGTGGTTCAGTGGCACGGGCATCTTGCCCGTGACGCATGGGCTCGACGCCCGTGCCACGACATAACACGGACAAAATGCCCGTGTCATGTGAATGACATATGAATTGAAATAACGAACGTTAAGTTGGGGGGGGGGGGCAGGTCGGGTAATGTGGCGGAACAGGCTTGACAAAGCCCCCCGCGATTGATCGCGGAGGGAGCGGAACGCGGAGAAAATATTCCAACTTCGTTTCATGGCTGAGTTTATGTCAATCTTGCCAGAAAGTGTCCGTGCGTAACCGCGCACACGGCAATACGCTGTATGTTCGATATACCACAAGTTTCCAAAAAAACAAGGACTTTTTTATGTTTTTTGGAAGGGGAGGCGTGACATGGTTTGTACACCCAAGTCGCGTTCGTACGGGTCGCGACGCCGCAAGCGGTTGCGGGGATCTTCCACACAAGTCATGTCGGTTTTTGCTCCGCCAGCCAAAGCTCCGCATTGCCATGCGGGGCTCTGTCACCCCGCAAAGCGGGGTCTACGTGCTCTGTCTCAACCCTCCGCAAGCGATGATCAGAGCCGCGACCGTAAGGGAGCGACAGGCGGTATTTTCGCATGGTCACACGGGTCGCTCCCTGACGGTCGCGGCTCTGATAGAGGATAGAGACAGAGCAGGGTCTACGTGCATTTCATGTCACGTGCCTTTTATCGGTAGCTGTTTGCGTCTGGTTCCTGAACGGTGGAGAGGAGTTTATCGATAACGGCGTCGGTGTCGACGCCTTCGGCATCGGCGTTGAAGTTGGTGATGATGCGGTGTCGTAGGACGGGTTTGGCCATGGCTTGGATATCGTCGGTGCTGACGTTGAGTCGGCCGTGGGTGATGGCACGGGCTTTGGCGCCCAGGACGAGGTATTGTGCGGCGCGTGGGCCGGCGCCCCAGGTGAGCCAATTATTGATGAAGTCGGGGGTGCCGGGCTCGTTGGGGCGTGTTGCGCGGGCGAGGCTGACGGCGTAATCGACGACGTGGTCCGAGACGGGGACTTTTCGTACGATCCGTTGTACGGCCAAAATGTCGCTGGCGGTGAGTACCGGCAGCGGGTCTGTTGGGATGTCGCTGGTGGTGTTTTTGACGATGGAGCGTTCGTCCTCGCGGCTGGGATAGCCGACTTTGACCATGAACATGAATCGATCTAACTGTGCTTCGGGGAGCGGGTAGGTGCCTTCCTGTTCGACGGGGTTTTGGGTTGCCAGTACGAAGAAGGGGGGTTCGAGGGGATAGGTTTGGCCGCTGGCGGTGACCTGGGATTCCTGCATGGCCTGGAGCAGGGCGGCCTGGGTTTTTGGGGGGGTTCGGTTGATTTCGTCGGCGAGGAGCATATTGGAGAAGATGGGGCCTTTGACGAAGTTGAAGACGCGTCGGCCGGTTTGGGTGTCTTCCTGGATGATGTCGGTGCCGGTGATGTCGCTGGGCATGAGGTCGGGTGTGAACTGGATGCGATTGAATTTGAGGGAGAGGACTTTGGCGAGTGTGCTGATGATGAGAGTTTTGGCGAGGCCTGGGACGCCGACGAGGAGGCAGTGTCCGCGTGAGAACATGGCGATGAGGAGGTAGTCGATGACTTCGGTTTGGCCGACGATGACTTTGCGGATTTCGTGGAGCAGCGATTCGCGAGCGGCTTTCATTTTTTCGACGGCGGCCATGTCGGAGGAACCGTCGGCGTGGGAGGCTGCGGGGGGGGAAATTGGGACCATGCTTGATCCTTCAAGAGAATGAGAAGAGCGAGCGATGGTATGCTACCGCACAGGGCATGGAATTGGAACCGAGTCGCCGGGATGATGGAGGATCTGGCGGGGTTGTGGCTGGAGGGCGGAGTGAATGTGATGTTTCCGCTGGAGATCGGGTCGTGGCAGTACGATCCGATGCGGCTGCGGAAGAAGTTGGGGGAGGTGAGGTTTTAGGGGGACAACGCGGGTTGCGCTTCAGAGCCGCGACCGTAAGGGAGCGACAGGCGGTATTTTCGCATGGTCACACGGGTCGCTCCCTGACGGTCGCGGCTCTGATTATCCGGGGCAATCGTCTGATTGGCCATAAAAAATGGCCACACCCGTTTATTATAGCATTTTGTGGGGGTATGCTGTAGGCTGCGGGGATGCATATTCCGGATGGACTTTTGGATGTGAAGACGGCGGTGGCGATGGGGGTGCTCTCGGCGACAGGGCTGGGGGTGGCGTTGCGGCATGTGCGATTGCATCTGCCGGCGAAACGGGTGCCGCTGCTGGGACTGTCGGCGGCGTTTGTGTTTGCGGCACAGATGCTGAATTTTCCGGTGTTGCCGGGGGTGAGCGGGCATTTGATCGGAGGGATGCTGACGGCGGCGCTGCTGGGGCCCAGTGCGGCGGTGGTGGTGATATCGGCGGTGCTGATTGTGCAGTGTTTTTTGCTTGCTGATGGAGGGGTTCTGGCGCTGGGGGCGAATATTTTTAACATGGCGCTGGTGGGGAGTGCGGGCGGATGGGTGGTGTATTATTTGGTGAGTCGGGCGGTGAAGGGGTTGTTCGGGCGTGTGCTGGCGGCGACGTTCGCGTCGTGGGTGGCGGTGGTGGTGGCGGCGGTGGCGTGTGCGGGGGCGCTGGCGACGTCGGGGACGGCGAGTTGGTCAGTGTTGCTACCGATGATGACGGGGGTGCACATGCTCATCGGCGTGGGTGAGGGGGTGATCACGGCGATGGTGCTGACGTTTATCGCCAAGACGCGGCCGGAGATGTGGGGCGATGCGGCGGCGGCGAAGAGAAGCCAGAAGCCAGAAGCCAGAAGCCAAGAGATGGGGGGCGGGCAAACGGTGAATCCAACAGGAACGGAGCGGTGGGGGGCGGTGATTGTGTTGGGGTTGCTGATTTGTGTGGGGTTGGCGTTGTTCGTGGGGCCGTTTGCGTGCGGGTGGGATGATGGATTGGAGGTGACGGTTCAACAGAAGGGCGTGCATGTGTCTGAGGCGGCGGAGCATCTGATCAAGGTGCCGATGCCGGACTACAAGATGCCGGGGCTGGGAGACGGCAGAGTGGCGACGGGGGTGGCGGGAGCGGTGGGGACGGTGGTGGTCTTTGGACTGGCGTGGGTGCTGGCGCGGTCGCTGGTGAGGAAGATGAAACCGGCGGTAGATGTGGGGGGGAGTGAGTGAGATGCGGGCGGAATATCTGGATCGATACAGCCGATTGAGCAGTCCGGTGCATCGGCTTTGGACGGGTGTGAAATTGTTGGCGGCGGTGGCGGTGGTGGTGGTGGTGGTGTCGATGCCGCGGAATTTTTGGGGTGGGTGGGCGGGATTGGCGGCGGTGGCGGGGTTTCTGGTAGTGGTGGCGGCGATGAGCGGGATTCCGTGGGGGTTTTTGCTGCGGCGGATGCTGTGGCTGGAGCCGCTAGCGATTGGCGTGGCGTTATTGAGCTTGTTGCAGGTGGGTGGGTGGCAGGTGTTTTTGTGGCTGATGGCGCGGAGCAGTTTGTGTCTGCTGACGATGCTGCTTTTGTCGAACACGGCGCCGTATTCGGAGCTTTTGCGGGTGATGCGTCGGGTGAAGGTGCCGACGATGCTGGTGACGACATTGGCGTTGATGTATCGGTATTTGTTTGTGATGATGGATGAGGCGGGGCGGATAAAGCGGGCGCGGATGAGTCGGACGTTTTCGGAGAGGGGGGGGGGGAAATCACGCCGTTGGCGGACGGCGGCGACGGTGGTGAGCCAGTTGTTCATCCGAGTGAGCGAACGATCGGAGCGGATATTCGCGGCAATGTGTGCGCGGGGATGGGGAGACGGTCTGAGCCGCGACCGTAAGGGAGCGACCCGTTCTAGCGCTCTGTTATCGCACGGTCGCTCCCTTACGGTCGCGGCTCAGATCGTCAAAGACAATAGCTCTGGGAACGAGGGAAGATAATGACCGTGGCGTTGGAAGTTCGGGATCTCAAATATCGGTATCCGGATGGGACCGAAGCGCTGCGTGGGGTGACGTTTTCGCTGGAGGGCAGCGAACGGGTGGGGTTGATCGGGCCGAACGGGGCGGGGAAGAGTACGCTGTTGTTGCATTTGAATGGGCTGTTGCCGGAGGAATCGGGGAAGGGGGAGGCAGCGGTGTTTGTGGATGGGATGGCGGCGGTGGGGAAGCATTTGCCGGAGGTACGGCGGCGGGTGGGACTGCTGTTTCAAGATGCCAACGATCAGCTTTTTTGTCCGACGGTGTTTGAGGATGTGGCGTTTGGGCCGATGCAACTGGGACTCAGCGAACAGGCAATGCGAGAGCGGGTGAAAGAGGCGCTCGAGAAGGTGGGGATGGCCGGTTATGAAGGGCGGCTGCCGCACCATTTGAGCAGCGGGGAGAAGCGTCGGGTCTGTTTGGCGGGGGTGCTGGCGTGCGAGCCGTCGATTCTGGTTTTGGATGAGCCGACGAGCAGTTTGGATCCGAAAGGGCGGCGGGAATTGAAGGAGCTGTTGCGTGGGATTGCGCTGCCGCAGTTGATCGCGACGCATGATCTGGAGTTGGTGGTGGAGCTGTGCGAGCGGGTGCTGGTGCTGGATAAGGGAACAATCGTGGCGGCCGGAGCGACGGTGGACGTGCTGAATGATGAGGCGTTGATGATGCGGCACGGACTGGAACGGCCGCACATTCTGCGGCATATGCATCCGCATTGAAATTTGGTACCGCGACCGTAGGGAGCGTGGGGGAAAGTTCGAAACTCGAAATTCAAATCAAATTCCAAATTCAAAGTTCGAAGCTCGAAACAGCCTGGGGGCGAATGGATGGTGTAGGCGGTGTTTCGAACTTTGAACATTCGAATTTGGAATTTGTTTCGAATTTCGAATTTCGAGTTTCGAATTTCTAAACGCTCCCTTACGGTCGCGGTACCAAATGCTCATGACAGAGGCCGAGTTTGGCAGCGTAGGTGGCGAGATCAGGCGGAAGCGGGGTGCGGAAATGAACCCATTGATGGGTGGCAGGATGCTTGAAGCCCAGGTGCGCAGCGTGCAGACACAGACGCGGAGGAGGAGGGTAATTCTGATTTTCGATTTTCGATTTTCGATTTTCGATTTCTGAATGTGGCACGGAGTAAATGTCGTCGCCGAGGACTTGGCAGTGGATGAAGGTCATGTGGGCGCGGATCTGGTGGAGGCGACCGGTTTTGATCGCGACGTTCACGAGGGCGGCGGGAGGTTTGTTTTCAGGCGTTTGCGAGAGGACTTTGTAGGCGGAGATGGCTTCCTGGCCTTGGCGGGAGATGACGACTTTTTTGATGCTGGCACCTTCTCGTTTGGCGTCGGGGTTGGGGACTTCGATTTCTTTGAGGCGGGCTTGGATGACGCCTTGTTTCGGGTGCGGGATGCCGGCGGTGAGGGCGAAATATTCCTTGTCGACGCGGCGGGCTTCGAAGTCGCGGCGGAGTTGGTCGTAGGCGTTAGGGGTTTTGGCGATCACGAGAAGGCCGGAGGTTTCTTTATCGAGCCGATGGAGCAGACCGAAGTCGCGACGTTGGCCGAGGTTGTGAAGCAGCTTGGCGATAAGGCCGTCGTGAAGGGCGAAGACACCGTTGAGAAGCGAGTCGAAGGCGTGGCCTTTGCCGGGCTGAGTGACGGTACCGGCCGGCTTGTTGATGATGAGCAGATCGTTGTCTTCATGCAGGACGGGAACGAGAACAGCAGGATTGGGTTTGATGGCGAAGTCAGGCATTGCACACTTCGGACGCAAGTTGGAGACGAGAAAACATCAGAGCCGCAATCGTAAGATTGCGGAGCGATAACCGCAATCTCACGATTGCGGCTCTGATGGTTTGCACGTCTATGGTGACCGGATTTTAGTTGCCATCGGAGTGGCCCCAGCGGAAATGGCGGGCTTCGAGCTGGGTGATGAGTTGATCGGTGGTGGGAGAGGTAGCGAGGAGGTCGGCGAGGATTTTTTCGGCGGCTTGGTAGTCGGCGAGACCGGTGTCGTCGCCGGTGTGGTAGATAAGCGTGTCGGTTTGGGCGAGGCGGGCGGCGAGGAGTTGGAGGATGGTCATGAGTTGGCGGTCGCCGCCGTAGACGCCGCAGCCCCAAAAGCCGGTGTGGATGGTGATTTTTGGGAGAGCATCAGAGCCGCGACCGTCAGGGAGCGACCCCTGAGTTACCGCTTCACGGTCGCTCCCTGACGATTGCGGCTCTGATGATTGTATTTTTGCGGCGGTGAAGGCGGTGGTGGCAGTAGTGAGGATGTAGCGAATTTGGTTGGCGGTGTAGAAGCCTTTGCCGTTAGCGGGGGCCTCGATGGCGATGATGTTGGAGAAGGTGGGTGGGTCGATGGTGGTGATCGCGCAGCGGACGACGTCGGCGGAGGCTTGGGCAAAGGCATTGCCGTAAAGGCCGCGGAGCTTGATGCGACGCTGGACGTTTTGAATGAGGATCGGTGTGGGCTCGCCGGACTCGACGGTAAGGGTGGAAAGGCGATCGTGCAGGAGGGCTTCGCGGAGGTGGGCGAGGATGGGATGCTCGGCGACCTGCAGTTCATCCTGGGCGAGCAGAGGGGAGGCATAAAACAAAAAGAGATCGCTGTGGGCAAAGTTGAGGTGCCACTCGATGATGTTTTTATTTTTATTTTTATTTTTCGGTGTGTCATAGGTGAAGAAATCGGGACGGGCTTCGGCGGCAGGAATTTTGGCGGGGAGCGTTTGCGGGAGAGGCTGGGCGGGCCAGCGGGAATAGGTGAGAGTGCCGGCGTGGGCAGAGTTTTTCGGGCAGGCGAGGGCGTAGGTGAGTTGCTTGTTGGAATCTTGGAAAGTGAGGGGGAAGTCTTTGGCGAGTGTGGCGGCGTCGTAGGATTTGGTGGCGAGCGGTTTCATGACCGGCTCCGTAGTCGCAGCGGTAAACATCGCTGCGAAAAGAACAATCGCTAGAAGTTTGCAAATAACAGTCATTTACGCGATCCGCGGCTTGATCCACTGGATGAATTTGGGGAAAGCGATTTCGGGGTCGGGCAGTTCGGGGTGCCAATGTTTTTCGTATTCGAAGAGCAGCCAGCCCCCCCCCGCGCTGTAGCCGTTACGTTTGAGGATCGCGACGCATTCGGCGAGCGGGAGCTGGCCTGTGCCGCAGTCGACATAGCGCCAGCCGGTGCCGACGCCGAATTCGCCTTTGCTGGCCTTGGGGTCGGCGGGGACGTAGACGGCATCCTTGAGGTGGACGTAGCGGATACGTGGGGCGAGGGCGGTGTAAGTTTGCAGCGGCGTTTCTTTCCTGGTCATGGCGGCGGCGGTGTCCCAGACGGCAGCGAAGTTGTCGTCAGGGACGGCGTCGAGCATCAGCTTGGTGTCGGCGCCCTGAATCCAGTGGTCGTGAGTTTCGAAATTCCAGGAGAGCCCCCCCCCCTTGGCGCCGGGAAGAGCGAAGATTTCCTGCATCATGTTAGCGCCGATTTTGACGAGTTCGGAGCGTGGGGTGGTATCGAGGTTGCCGTAGCCCATGACGCGGATGTTTTTGGCGCCGATGGCCTGGCAGACGGCGATGGTGCGTTTGGCTTCGTCGAGGTTACGGTCGTGGCGATCGGGGTTGCAGATGCAGATGGAGGAGGAGATGCCGAAGATTTCGACGCCGGCGTCTTTGATTTTGCGGACGGTTTGGGGGAGGTCCGCATTGAAGGCGGGGATGGCGGCGATGTCGAGCTGGCCGAGGAGGCCGCGGAAGTCGATGCCGTCGAAGCCGAATTTTTTGGTGTTGGTCAGCAGCGTGTCGAGGTTCCACGCGGGACAGCCGAGGGTGGTGAGGGAGAGTTTCATCATGCACCAATTCAAATGGTTTGCGAGCTGATACAAAACTTACGTCCGCGAGCCCGGACCGCTGCCATCGCATTTGGATGCGATTTCGCTATCGTGGCCCAAAGGCCGGGCACAGCGAAGCAGGAGATTGGCATCAAGAAGTATCGGCATTAGAATGGATCAATTGTACATAGAGTCGCGGCTGTCATCCACGACATGGCCTGAAGGTACTGAAGCTGCAACCAGTGCGCTCATCTCATGAACAAACCGATCCCATGCCTCCCATTGTCGTTCAAATTTTGCGTTATCATCTTGTGATGTGTCCTTGGCGACATCGCGTGGGAGAGCGCGCCCGAGGTAGGCCTCCAGGGTTTCTCCTGTGGCGCGTGCGTGTGCGTCGGCGCGGCGTAAGATTTCGGCGACGGCGGTGTCCACTTCGATTGTGGTTTTAGTATTGGCGACCATGACTTTGCTCCTTTACCTGGATTATATCAGGCTTCGGGGCTAGAAAGCGACTCCCTCGGCAAGCAGTGTTTTGGCCCATTTGACGAAGGCGGGGAAGGCGATTTCCGGCTCCGGAAGCGTCGGGTGCCAGCGTTTTTCGTGTTCGAAAAGCAGCCAACCGCTGAAGCCTTTTTGGCTCAGGAGTTTGACGGATTGGGCGAGTGGGAGTTGGCCTTCGCCTGGGAGGGTGTAGCGCCAGCCGCCTTCCATGGCGTTGGGGTGATTGGGTTGGAGAGAGGCGTCTTTGACGTGTGTGTAGCGGACGCGTGGGCCGATGGCGGCGTAGGTTTGCTCGGGGGATTCGCCGCCGACGCGGTAGGTGTGGCCGAGGTCCCACAGGGCACCAAAAGCGGGATTGGCGACGACGTCGAGCAGGAGTTTGCAATCGACGGCCTTGATCCAGTGGTCGTGCGTTTCGAAATTCCAGGAAAGCCTCCCCCCCTCGGCGCCGGGAAGGGCGAGAATTTCGTTGACCATGGCGGCGCCGATTTTGGCGAGTTCGGGTTTTGGCATTTTGTCAGCCGGGCCGCCGCCGAAGATGCGGATGTTTTTGGCGTTCAGAGCCAAAGCGACGGGGATCGTGCGCTTCGCTTCGTCGAGGTTGTCGTTGTGCTTGGCGGGGTCGCAGACTTTGATGGAGGAGGAGATGCCGGAGACTTCGAGGCCGGCGTTTTGGATTTGTTGTGCGGTTTTGGTGAGGTTGGTGGTGAAGGCGGGGAGTTTGGTGATGTCGAGGTCCATTCCCAGTCCGCGGAAGTCGATGCCGTGGTAGCCGTAGGCTTTGGCGTTGGTCAGGAGGGTCTCGAGGGACCAGCCGGGGCAGCCGAGGGTCATGACGGAGAGCTTCATGGGATTTTCCTTATGATCGTGATGATGAATTCATTATATCACATTCCGCAGACGGAGCCTATTGACCCTCCCCCCATCCATGGGTTAAAGTGAGGGCATGGCGCTGGGAACGACTGGTTATTTTGTCGCATAAGCGTCGCGGGCCTGGTGATATGTGCCCGAAGTTGATACGGGGTGCTGAGGAGATTGGCACGCCGGTTAAAGTCTGAGGCCGCCTCAGGGAAGATCGCGGACTCAGGACGTTCCGCTCAGCGGAGCGAGATAGATCGAACAGAACTGGTCACACGACATGGCCCGGCTGACGTGGGTCGGCTTTTGAGTGCAAGAAGGGCCAAATTTTGCAAAAGGATGCGATTCCTTGATGGTTTTCCGGCAAATCCGAACGCCTGTCGCACTATCGCGGGCTGTTGAGTAAGGCCCGGCGGACCTCCGTATCCCTTGTCTCCGTGTCGTTGGTGATTTCCTGAACGATCTTTCGATGGCTCTTGTCTGGTTGTTCTGACCAGGTTTCCTCCCCCTATCAACCGTTGCGATGCAATTGTTGCCGCAACGTGTACTACTCAAGTCGGGCGCGGCGTGAACGCCGGGCCGTTGAAAGGGGTTTATAGATGTTTTCCATTCTTGCTGAAGATGTGTGGCTCTGGATTGGGATGGGTGGGGGCTTTGCGGGGCTTGTGGTCGGATTTGTTGGGACAATGGTGCTGTTCAAGGTGCTCTCAAGCGCTGCGGGCAAGAAGGCCAAAGTCGATGTCGACAATATGATGAACAAGGCCCGGGACGATGCCGCAGAACTTCGCAAAAAGGCGGAAGTCGATGGCAAGGCGGAATACCTGCGGATCAAGGAATCGGCTGACAAAGAAGTGGAATATCAGCGGAAGGAATTGCGAGAACAGGAACAGCGGTTGCAAAAACGGGAAGATACGCTGGACCGAAAGCTCGATACGCTGGGCATCAAGGAAAAAAACCTGGAGAACATGGAAAAGAGCATCGGGGACCGCAAGAAGAATCTGGAAACCAAGGAAAAGCAATTGGACGAGACGCTGGCCCAGCAGCGAGATACGCTCATGCGGATCACGTCGATGAGTTTCGAGGAGGCTCGGCAGTTGCTGCTGGCACGCATCGAAAACGAGATTCGCCACGATACTGCGATGATGGTGCAGAAGATCGAGGAGCAAGCCAGGGACGAAGCGAAGCAGAAGTCCACGAACATCATGTTGCAGGCGATGCAGCGTTACGCGGCGGAGGTGACCAGCGAAGGAACGACCAAGTCGATCGAGATTCCGTCGGACGATATGAAGGGGCGGATCATCGGGCGTGAGGGGCGGAATATTCGGGCGTTCGAGCAGGTGACGGGTGTGGATGTGATCATCGACGATACGCCGGGGTTGATTACGGTGAATTGTTTCGATCCGGTGCGGCGTGAGGTGGCGAAGATCACGATGGAAAAGCTCATCGCCGACGGACGCATTCACCCGGCACGCATCGAGGAAATCGTCGACGCGACACAGAAGGAAATCGAGAACAACATCCGGCAGATGGGTAAGAAAGCGGTGCTGGAATGCAATATTCAGGGGATGCATCCGAAGGTTGTCGAGATGCTCGGGCGGCTGCATTATCGCACCAGTTACGGGCAGAACGTATTGCGGCACTCGATTGAAGTGGCGTTTCTGTCGCAGATGATTGCCGATGAACTGGGGTTGGATGGTGCTTTGGCCCGGCGGGCGGGATTGCTGCACGATATCGGCAAGTCGATGGACCACGATCAAGAAGGCGGTCACCCCGCCATTGGGATGGAGTTCGTTCGCAAGTTCAATGAGGGCGAAGCGGTGCTCAATGCGATCGGCGGGCATCATGCGGACATTCCTGCGACGACGCCGTATACGCCGATCGTGATGGCGGCGGATGCGATCTCGGGGGCACGGCCGGGGGCGAGACGGGAAACGCTGGAGCGTTACATCAAGCGGCTGCGTGAACTGGAGACGATCGCGACGAGCATTCCCGGCGTGAAGATGGCCTTTGCGATTCAGGCCGGGCGCGAGGTGCGGGTGATTGTCGATCCGGATCGCTGCGATGATGCGACGAGCAAGCTGATTGCCCGTGATATCGCCAAGCGTATCCAGGCGGAAATGACCTACCCCGGCGAAATCCGAGTGACAGTGCTCCGTGAAGTGCGAGCGGTGGATTTCGCGAGATAACGTGAACAGGAACGCCGGGGGTGACAAGCGGTTTCGGTGGCCTTTGGCGAAATCAACGCAAAGCCCCGCATTACCATGCGGGGCTCCTCCTGACGCCTGTGCTACATGTGCCACAAAAGATGGCCACACCCAGAACGCCAAATGTAATTGCCCGTGGTTTGACACTCTTCTGTCATTACCTATACTGGTTCCCTCGACATTTTCGCCGTGAAATTCGGCTCTTTGATACCCCGCCCGCAGGTTCTTAATCAAAATATCCTGACGCGGCCTATTTCGGAGGAATTGTATCGTGGCTAAGAAAAAAGTTTCCAAGTCGTCGGCTAAATCGGTCAAGAAAGCTCCCGCCGGTAAAGCGAAGGACGCAGTTGCCAAGCGCGTCTTTTTCTTTGGCAACGGCAAGGCGGAAGGGATGAAGTCCGCCAGCACGGAATCGCAGCGGAGAATGATGCTCGGCGGCAAGGGTGCTGGTCTTGCGGATATGACTTCCGCGGGGCTGCCGGTGCCGCCGGGATTCACGATCTCCATCCCGTGCTGCGAAGAGTATTACCAGCTCGGGCGGAAGCTTTCGGACAAGACCAAGAAGGAAGTGCTGGAGAATCTGACGAAGGTCGAAGCGGCGATGGGCAAGAAGCTGGGCGATCCTAACGATCCGCTGCTTGTGTCTGTGCGGTCCGGTGCTGCTCGCTCGATGCCGGGCATGATGGAGACCATCCTGAACCTCGGGCTGAACGATCAGTCCGTTGAAGGCCTTGCCAGGAAGACCGGCAATGAGCGGTTTGCTTACGATTCTTATCGCCGTTTTATTCAGATGTACTCCACCACGGCGATGGGGCTTTCCAAAGAGCCGATGGAAGAGTTGCTTCATGAGATGAAGCACAAGCTGGGGGTGAAGACGGACCCTGAAATCCCGGCGGCCAATCTCAAGGACCTCTGCGAACATTTCAAGAAATTCTACAAGGACAACAAGGGCTCCGATTTCCCGCAGGACCCGGTTGAGCAGCTTTGGGGCGCTATTATGGCGGTCTTTGGCAGTTGGGAAGCGGACAAGGCCGTGACGTATCGCCGGGTTGAAAAAATCACGGAGCTCAAAGGCACCGGCGTGAACGTTCAGACCATGGTCTACGGCAACAAGGGCGATAACTCCGGTACGGGCGTCTGCTTCACCCGCGATCCCAACACCGGCGAAAATATCTTCTACGGCGATTACCTCATTAACGCCCAGGGCGAAGATGTCGTCGCCGGCATCCGTACGCCGCTGAAGCTCTCCACCATGGAAAAGCAGCTTCCCCGCGCTTACAAGGAACTCTGCCAGGTTCGCAAGCAGCTCGAAAAGCACTACAAGGATATGCAGGACTTGGAGTTTACCGTTGAGGAAGAGAAGCTGTTCATGCTTCAGTGCCGCAGCGGCAAGCGTTCTCCGTCGGCGACTTTTAAGATTGCCGTCGATTTGGTCAATGAGAGGCTTTTGACCAAAGAAGAAGCGATCATGCGGATCACGCCGGAAGATATTGAACGCTTGTTCTACCCGGTGATCGATCCGAAGCTGGACCGCAAGAGTTTGCCGAAGCTGGCCAATGGTATTGATGCGGTGCCTGGTGCTGCGGCTGGTCGCGTTTCCTTTAGTGCCGCCGACGCGGAAGCTCGCGCTGCCAAGGGCGAAAAGGTCATTCTCGTTCGCAAGGAAACTTCGCCTGAAGATGTCGGCGGTATGCATGCCGCACAAGGCATTCTTACTGCTACCGGCGGAAAGACTTCGCACGCGGCCGTCGTCGCTCGCGGTTGGGGTAAGTGCTGCATCGTCGGATGCGAAGCGCTTCGCATTAACTACGAGACTGGCGAAATGGTCATCGACGGTAAAACCGTCAAGGCAGGCGATTTCATTACGCTTGATGGTTCCACCGGCGACGTGTTCCTTGGCGAACTTTCCCTCAAGGCTCCTGAACAGCCGCTCGCTTACAATATTATCATGAAGTGGTGCGATGCGATTCGTACGCTCAAGGTCCGTACTAATGCTGACACGCCGTATGACGCTGAGAACGCCATCAAGATGGGGGCCGAAGGCATCGGCCTGACACGTACCGAGCACATGTTCTTCGACACCGAAGAACGCCGGTTGGCTATTCAGGAAATGATCGTCGCGGATTCGGTGAATGCCCGGCGTGCGGCGCTGGCCAAGCTCCTGCCTTTCCAACGCGAAGATTTCATCGGCATCTTTACCGCGATGGATGGCAAGCCTGTGACCATCCGTCTCATCGATCCGCCGCTCCATGAGTTCACGCCGAAGGATGACGCTGGCGTGAGCAAACTTTCGCAGCTCACCGGTATTTCGCCGGAGGACATCCGTCACCGCTGCCATCAGCTCCATGAAGCCAATCCGATGCTCGGGCATCGCGGCTGCCGACTCTGCATCACCTACCCGGAAATTCTCGATATGCAGGTCACGGCGATCATCGAAGCGGCGATCGCCTGTGCCCAAAAGGGTGTTAAGGTCCTGCCAGAAATCATGATTCCGCTGACGATGGACAAGAAGGAACTGAAGATTCAAGTGGACCAGGCGCGTGCACTGGCTGACGGTCTGATCAAGAAGGCTGGCAGCAGGGTGAAATACATGCTGGGCACGATGATCGAAGTTCCGCGAGCGGCACTTCTGGCCGACCAGGTCGCCGAAGTTGCCGAGTTCTTCTCTTTTGGCACCAACGACCTGACGCAGATGACGATGGGCCTTTCCCGCGACGACGCCGGCCGCTTCCTGCCCACCTACGTCGCTTCCGAAAAGGACGGTGGCAAGGCGATCTTCAAAGCGGATCCGTTCCAATCGCTCGACCAGGACGGCGTAGGCGCGTTGGTCAAGATCGGCATCGAAAAAGGCCGCAAGACCCGCAAAGACCTCAAGATCGGCATCTGCGGCGAACACGGCGGCGAAGCCAACTCCGTGAAGTTCTGCCATAAAGCCGGCATGAACTACGTGAGCTGCTCGCCGTATCGCGTTCCGATCGCTCGCCTGGCCGCCGCACAGGCCGTGATCGCCGACAAGAAGAAATAACTCTCTCCATTAACTAACCAACCCCTCAAGCCTAGGGACTGCAGTCCCTAGGCTTTTTTCATGGCAAAACAGAACACCAAAACAGAGCTGCAATCGTAAGATTGCAGTGGGGGGGAAAATGGGGGAGGCACGCCTGAAAGGCGTCAACATACGTAGCCGGGAGCAGCGTCCCCGGTTAGCATACCCCCACAGACGCCACGCCCTGAAAGGGCAATACATAGGGAATGACTTTATGACAGCATCTGACTGGATAGCTCTGGCTACTTTAATCGCCGGTGTAATAGGCGGAGTATTTGTTTGGTGGCAGTGGCGTATTGGCAACAAGACGAAACGAGCTGAGTTCATCAGTCAGATAATTGAAAAATTACGATTTGATCCCGAGATACCCAAAATAATGTACCTGCTCGATTATGATCAGCAATGGTATGATGCAAACTTTCACGGCGGTAGCAAAATCGAAGAAAAGATAGATAAGTTATTCTCTTATCTTACATACATTTGCTATATGCGGAAGCATAAAAATATAAGCAATCGCGAGTTTTGTATATTGGATTATGAGATAAGAAGAGTTTGCCAGAACAAGCAAGGACAGGCGTATCTTTGGAATTTATACCACTTTTCGAGAAAAATGGAGACGCAGTGTTCTTTTCATGATTTGATAGAATATTTAAGAAACAAAGTTTTGAGTGCAGAACAGAAAGAACGATTCGATAGCAAAGACAACGGGGATTATCCTAAGTTTCTAAATTTTTAGCAAAATGAACGGACGGGTGGCCGGGGTCTGATTTTTGGGTGTCACAGATTTGGACCTGTGCTTGGGTTTTAGCGTGAGGGTGCCGGTTCGAATTGTCCGAGTCAGTAGTCACCGCCGGGGAGGTGGACGGTGATGGCGAGGGTGCCGCCGAGCTTGCAGGCAAGCAGGCAGAGGTATTCGCCAGATGCGTTGTGAGCATCACACGCAAGCCAGCTCAGCTTTGGCGTCACTTTGTTCCGCCGCTTCGATCAACCGGTCGTAAACCTGTTTGCGGTAGGTCAGCGATGGCGCTTGTTCAGAGCCGGGCGACGCCAACAGCTTCGCAAGAAAGAACAAGTACCCTAGTTTCATCGGCCCATCCTGAATCTCGATCTGGAACGCAGGCATTTTCTCCGACAATTTCCGGCAGAGACTTTTGATGCCTTTAATGAGCGCCCCGGTGACTTCGTTGGTTTCCTGGCTGTAGTAGACGGTGATCAGATCGTCAATACGCTCACCGTAGAACATATCGGGTTTCGCAATGAATTCGATGCAATCGCCGTCGGGATCGTAGTAGGCGTGCGGCTCAAATGGCGGAGCGGATTCCGCCAGTTTCATCACATACTCTTCGAATTGTTTATTGCTCATGGCCGTCATAACAGTCTCCTCTTGAATCGTACCCCGTGATTTATCGGCAAATCCGGCGAGTCGGGTTCGGCCTTGTCCCACCTCCAATTGTAGGCAATGCCATCCGCGTTCACAAACACCAGATACACCTGTCCGCGATAGGGCGGGGCTTCGGTTCCATCGGGCCGGTGACTGTGCGGTGGAATGCCGCAGTAGCATCTCCATCCGATGCCACGACGATCCTCGTCTTCTTCCCGAGTGATGCCTTCGAAAATGGCTCGCGGTTTTTGAAGGATGTAAGCCACGAGGACCGCGGCATCTCTGGCATGCCCCGCGCTGCGTCTGATAACAACTTGCAGCCTGTCATAGGATATCTGCACCTTCAGCGGTTTGCCGTCGCCTGGGTTGATGGCGTCAATCATCAGAAATTGCCGCCGTGTTGATGATTGCTCGGACATGGGGGCATCCTATTCGCACGGATGGCGGGAATCAACCAGATCGCCGAAGTCGCCGAGTTCTTCTCCTTGGGGGCAACCCCTTGAGGGCAACCTCTTCGGCACCAACGACCTCACCCAGATGACCATGGGCCTCTCCCGCGACGACGCCGGCCGCTTCCTCCCCGCCTACGTCGCCAGCGAAAAAGACGGCGGCAAAGCCATCTTCAAAGCCGACCCCTTCCAATCCCTCGACCAGGATGGTGTAGGCGCCTTGGTCAAGATCGGCATCGAAAAAGGCCGCCAAACCCGCAAAGACCTCAAGATCGGCATCTGCGGCGAACACGGCGGCGAAGCCAACTCCGTGAAGTTCTGCCATAAGGCCGGCATGAACTACGTGAGCTGCTCGCCGTATCGCGTTCCGATCGCTCGCCTCGCGGCGGCCCAGGCTGTGATTGCGGAGAAGAAGAAGTAAGCTTCTCCTCCAAATCAAACCTCCATCGAGCCCAGAGACTGTAGTCCTTGGGCTTTTTTCATGATGTGCTCACACGGAGACGCAGAACCATCCGAGCCGCAATCATAAGATTGCGGTTCGCAGGGGTGTGGTTGTTGTTTCACTATTAGAGCATTTTTCATGTGGTCGTGGCGTAATGACATGCGCAGGAAGCGAGAGCCAAAGCCCCGCATTGCCATGCGGGGCTCCAAAACGCTACGGGCGAGTGAAAAATGTTCTAATGTGGCAAGCCCCACTCATGCCGGGCGGCGATAAGTGGGGCTCGTAGAGAAGGCAGGTCATTTTACCACTTATAGTCTATATGTTTGACTTATAGTCTCTATTCTCATCGACGTCAAGGGGACTAATTTGCGCTCCGTGCAGAGTCATTCCCCAGATACTCTCAAACTCGCTTACGGCGATACCCTGCGTAAGTTCAGGTTGCCCACTGGACTCAGCCAGATGAAGTTGGCCGACAAGGTTGGTGTTCATTTCACCTATCTGAGCGATGTCGAACGTGGCAATCGAAATATTGCCTTGGTCAATATCGTGCGTGTTGCCCGAGCGTTAGATGTGCCACTGGACAAGTTCTTTGCCGAAGTTGAAGCGCAGCTCGCTCGTTATTCGCATCCAACAAAATGAAGAATTGAGGCGTACCTCGAAAAACGCCCACGCTTAGGAGAGGGAGGAGGGGGGGGTTGGGCGTGGCCATTTTTTATGGCCAATCAGACGATTGCCCCGGAAAATCAGAGCCGCGACCGTCAGGGAGCGACAGGCGTTATTTCCGCATTGTCGCACGGATCGCTCCCTGACGGTCGCGGCTCTGA
>WQYP01000006.1 GCA_009781185.1 Phycisphaerales bacterium
ATGGGAAACGACTCGCAACGCAATCGCCACCAAGGTCGATTGGCAATTCACCACCGCTGACGCGCGGATCAAACTGCAAAAATTATATCCATCAATCCAGGAGGAATAGAGCACTAGAGCATTTTTCATGTGGTCGTGGTGTAATGACATGCGCAGGAAGCGAGAGCCAAAGCCCCGCATTGCCATGCGGGGCTCCAAAACGCTACGGGCGAGTGAAAAATGTTCTAAAGCCGGGGCTATATGGGTTCATCAGAGGTCCCATTCGTCATTCAAATTTCGTTATTCCTTCCAGCTTTTTGTTCCCACCGCTCCACATCGCCCGTGAAATACCTGACGCGTTGCTTCTTATATTCCTTCGTTGAATACAATGCCGCATACTCCGTTACCCCGGTTTCGCGAGAGATGGCGGCCAGCACTTCTTCACATCGCTCTGTCGTCGGTGCATGGACCATTGTGAACATATTGAACGGCCAATCCGGGTAACTTTGTCTCAAATAGCAGTGACTCACCGCCTTGAACGCCGCTGCCGTTTTGCCGAAGGTTTCGTGGTCTTCCGGTTTGACCGTCCACGCGCCCATGGCGTTGGCTGAAATCCCTGCCGCCCGATGTTTGAAAACTGCTGAGAATCGCCGGATCCATTTGCGTCTGAGAAAATCGCGGCCAGCTTCGAGCAGCGATTCCACAGTAACTCCGCTTTGTTTTGCCCACACGGCGAAGGGCTCGGCCACTACTGGCAAATCCTGCTGCAGAATCCGAATGAACTTCTTTGCTTCATCTTCCAATTGCGGAGCATTGTGTGCGATTGAGTCCGCTTTCGCCCCTACCGAGGCGACGGCGTTTTTGGGGGTGATGGTGTCCCACTGCGTCGCGTCCCCCCCCCCCACCGCCGTTTGCCGTGGGCTAAAAGCTACGGTCCCTATCGGGGCCATGGGTTCAGGAGGCCAGTCGAACTTCACGCCGATCTTGAAGACCTTGATCGTCGGCATCATCCGAGTCGCTTCCGCTCCGCTCAGCCGATGCAGTATCTCCACCGTCTCTTCCAACCCCAGCTTCGATTCTGGCGGCACCGCCAGCGTATACCATAAATTAAACGCATGGTTACGCTTATAATTGTGTGACACTCCCGGATGCAGATTGATGATCATCGCCGCCTCTTCGATTTTCTCCTCCGTTACCTTCGCTGCGACGAGGGAGGTTTGATATCCCAGCGATCTGGAATCAAAAATCGCGCTGATTTGCCGAATGATTCCGCCCCCCCCTCCCCCCTCTTCGCCTTTCATCGCCTTCACACGGCGGAGCACCTCGGCCTCGCTCGTCCCGATCGTTTTCCCGATCTCAAGGAACGGTCGCTCCGTCAGCGGAACCTCCGTCTGCAGAACATCCCATAACTTCCGATCCACCTGTCACCCTTTTTAACTTTTACCTTTTAATTTTTATTCTTTACTCGATCACGTGAAGCAGAGCACCGTCGATTTCCAAGCTGGTCGCCTGGCCGAGCACGTCCACTTGCAGAATGAGCCGATCGCGTTTGAGGCGGCTTTCAATGATGCCTTGCAGTCCCATAAGCGGCCCTGAATGGACCTCGACCTTCACGCCGGTGCGAAGATAGGGATAAGGGTCCAACGGCACCGTATGGGTCAACGCGATCGACAGATTGCGAAGTTCCCATATAATCTTGTCTTGATCGGAAACGGGAATGATGTGAGCGATCCGCTTGGTACGATCCACCTCGTAAAGGTCGTCGTTGGTTCCCTTGAGAAAAAGGTAGCCGGGGAAGAGGGGGAGTTTGACGGTGGTTTTTCGGCCGCCGTAGTTGCGAGCGACTTGGACCAGCGCCAGGAAATGGACGATGGATTTGGAGGAGAGCGTTTCAGCGACGGCCTTTTCCTGGCGGCTCTTGGTGTGCAGCAGAAACCATTTCCCGGGAAGCTCAGAGAGGGAGGAAAATGAAGTGGCCGCATTATAGGATGTCAATAAATGAGACATGAACCTTCCATTATATTTGTGTTTTTCCAATTCGCGTCTTTCAAACGCGTTGTTATTTTATACACCCAATGACGTTGGGACGGCAAGCGGAGGGGAGGCAAAGCGGACGTCGGGATGGCAATTTGGGAAGGCCGGGGAGATTGCGGTACAGACTCAGCAAGGTCGTTGATTAAAATCTACATTGCTTGTTTCTGTTAAAGCTGGACATAAGCCCATAATAGGGATGCGATGGGGAGTGACCTTCGTCTTTTATCACTCTGATGGCGTTCAAACAGCGGAAAATTTTCTTGCAAAAATGGTTTGCCTCATTGCGGGGTTGTGATATGTTTCCATACCTTCTTCGTGAGACACGGGGGGGCAGGCTTGCGGCCGCTTGTTGTTTTAGTGGATCGCTCCCAGAAAGTATCGGTTTGTTTGCCGAGCGGCTTCGCGCGTCGCGGAGTCGTCGTCCAGGTTGAATGATTGACTCCACTGACGGACTTGCGGTGGGTTCGTCCTGTAATAAGTGGCCATGTATTTTCATCTTATATAAAGGAAACATAGCGATGAGAACAAGACGTAACATGACAATGATCGCATGCGTGCTCGCCATGGCGGCAAGTGCCGGGGCGACGTACGCGGACAGTGTGAACATGACTTATATTGGCCCCACGGGCGGCGTTGGCACCTCGGGCGGCAAGGCCATCAGCAATCACTGGACTATCAATGGCGTGTCGAGTTCGAACAATACCACCGCCGCTCTTTATCAATTCACGGTGAACTCGGTCTCCGGCGGGAATCCGTTGGCTCTCAGTCAGGGTGACACCGTCACGGCCGCGTGCATTGATATCACTCACGGGATCAGTCCAAGTTCAACCAATTATAACGTCGAACAAGTGACGACCTCGACAGTCATTAATAATGGCATTAATGGCACCAACAGCATGAATGCCAATCAGATCGAGGCGCTGACTTATCTGTTTTCGAAGTACCTGAATACCGCGATCGCCGCCGGGGAGGGCGCAGAGTTCCAGGTGGCTGTCTGGGATATTCTTTACAATGGTGATGGCACCAGTTTGGGGACCAACACGAGCTATTCTTATGATGGCACCACTGTCAATACGACTACGGCGTCCAACTGGGCGACTGATGCGGCTAACTTTGCATTGGCGAACCCGGGCGCCAACATCGGCATGGATCTGTACGCTATCATTGACGCCAATGGTATCACCCAAAGCTTTGGCGTCGTCATCCCCGCCGATAAAGGAGGTGTTGCGGTTCCGTTGCCCGCAAGCGCGAGCATGGGTCTTGTAATGCTCGGCTCCTTGGGCGGTTTCGCTGGACTGCGGAATATCCGTCGGCGTTCGGCGAAGGCCTAATTGCCACGGAATAGCATCTCGGCTATCCCATAAAAAACAGGCAGGTACGAAGATGAGAATTTCGTACCTGCCTTTTTTTGTGAAGAGTGAATGATGGATGCCCATGGCACAACTCCATGCAACAATCCGGGGGAAAACCCCCGGCAAAACCGGGGGTTGACGGTAATTCTGGACAAAGCGTTAAAGTAGGGAATCCTTCACTCCGAAACTTTATTCCAGAGGCGGGAACGAGCGGCAGGGGCCGCAGTGGGGCCGGTCTGGTCGCTCAAGTCGATTGCTCAGGCGCAGTCGACGGGGACGGAGTCTCGACTGAATTTCCAAGATTGGCGATATTTTTATGAAACTCATTGACTATTTCGACAAGTTGTGCATTGTTCATCTGCCAAATCGGGAGGACCGATATCGGGCGTTGGAACATGAGTTACGGGTGCTGGGGATCGATATTTGCGGCCCCAAGGTGCAGGTTCCGCCCGCGCCGATGCCGGCCGACGCAAACGGGTATCAATCGAAAGGCGTCCATGGCAACTTCCTCAGCCACTACGAAATACTGCGCGACGCTTTGAAGGACGGGGTAGAAAGTGTCTGGGTTCTCGAAGACGACGCGATTTTCAGCCGGTATATGGTGTCCGAACAGGAGCGGACGGTGGATGTTTTAAGCAGCATGCCGTGGGGACTCTGCTATTTTGGCCACACGTTGAGGCGGGAATTGAAAGGGGCTGAGAGGGGTTGGGTGCCGTTCTCCGGGCCGTTCTGCTGGGCTCATTGTTATGCGGTGCATTCGCGTACTTTGGCACGGTTGGTGAGCTATATGGAAGAGACGATGGAGAATCCGCCAGGACATCCGCGAGGAGGGCGTCTGTATATAGATGCGGCCTATACACTCTTCCGCCAAATGAATCCGGACGTGCTTTCGCTCGTCGCCAATCCGGTGATGTCGGTGCAGAAGGGTTCGCCCAGCAGCATCTCGGAAAGAAAGTGGTACGATCACTTTCGGTTTGGACGACTGGTAGCAAATGCAGCGCGGGCAGGGAGAGACGAATGCTGGCGTCGAACAGGCTGGTATGCGTGCGGATCAGGGACAGTCGATTTGTAAGAATTCATCGCGGAATTTGTCGGTTTGTGATTCATGTCCGATATTGTAACTGAGCGGGGTACGGAATCTGCCATTCCCTCCCAACTTGCGGGCGGCGATAGTCTGCGATCGCGTATGTTATCGGCCGGTGTGTGGTCGCTGACGAGCTATGCGGGGTCGCAGATCATTCGACTCGGGTCGAACATGATCATGACCCGCCTGCTGCTGCGAGAGGATTTCGGCCTTTTCACGCTGGTGACGACATATCAGGTCGGTATCACCATGTTTTCCGATGTCGGGCTTAACGCGTATTTGTTCCAGAGCCAGAAAGCGCACGATCGGAAGTTTGCTGATGGGATTTGGACCCTTTGTTTTCTCCGCGGTTTGATCGTGTGGATGGTGGCGTTGGCTCTGGCATGGCCTATGGCGAAACTTTATAACCATCCGAACCTGTTTCCAATATTGGCCATCAATTCCATTGGTTTATTGATCAATACGCTGCAAGCAACGAAGCTTACTTTGGCCAGCCGGGATCTCAAGCAAAAGGAACTTGCTGTTTTCGGAATAGCTAACCAGACGATCGGAATCGTTATCCTGATCGCATTGGCCTGGTGGTTCCGATCGGTCTGGGCGCTGGTGATTGGGGGATTGGCGGGCGATCTGATTCGTGTGGCGGCAAGTCAATGGTGCTTTCCTGGGGAACGTAATCGCTGGCGCTGGGACCCGGCCATTGCACAGGAACTGCAACACTTCTCGAAATGGGTCTATATCGGGTCAGTCATGACTTTTATCGGCGGCCAGGCGGATCGGTTGATTCTAGGCAAGATCATGCCGCTTGAATTTTTGGGGCTCTATGGGCTTGCCATGAACTTTGCAACGTTGCCGTTGTCGCTGGTCCAGCAGGGGAGCGGCTTGCTTTCGCCCATCGTCGTACAACTCCGCCACAGCAACGACTCGACGATGCAGGAGAAACTTCAACAGGCTCGCTTCCTGCTGCTTAAGGCGGGTGCGATCCTGGTGGCGGTGATGTGCGTCAGTGCGCCGGCATTTTACGGTTTGCTCTACGATCCAAGATGGCACGAGGCGGGCATACTCGCGGCTCTTCTGGGGCTGAATATCTGGGCCAGTGTTTTGGGCGCTTCGATGAATGGGATCTTGATCGCCTTTGGCGATGCGAAGGCCGCAGCGAACGTATCGATGATGAGGGTCCTCGGCGCACTCGTTGGAATCGGGCTGGGATACTGGCTCGGTGGACTATACGGATTCGTCCTTGGAACGGCAGGGGCGGGATTGGCAACATATGTTGTCGAGTGCATTGCTCTGAGACGCTGGAAGTTAACTCTTGGATGGTCCGATATGCCGTTTTCATTCGAATGTGCCATATACATCGCGATGGGATGGACAGTGCTTATTTTACTGCATTGGAGCCCGATCGAACTATCCATGCGGTGCGCCAGCGTGTTGGCGACGATCATGCTCTGTGCATGGATCGCTTATCGCGAACGAAACATGTTCCCGAGGCTGATGGGACCGATTCGAACGCACTTGTCCGGTGTCGGCTCAGTCTGTAAGAACTGGGTGGCGGCGATGCTATGAATATGCTGGTTCCCATAGCGATGTTCGGGTGGATTCCTGTGGTATTGGGTCTTTTTTGGCTCCTACCACCCAGGCGAGCGGTGATCGTCGCATTCCTGTTCGCGTGGCTGTTTTTACCGATGGCCGAATACAAAGTGCCGGGGATCACGGCTTACACCAAGATGACCGCAACATGCGCGGGTGTCATGCTGGCGGCATGCTTATTTGATGGTCAGCGACTGCTCACGTTTTTGCCGAAATTGCTGGATCTGCCGATGGCGGTCTGGTGTCTATGCCCGTTTGCCTCCTCGATCAGCAATGATCTCGACGTGTATGATGGCTGTTCTGCTGTTGCGTATCAGACGATCACCTGGGGCTTGCCGTACTTGATCGGGCGTTTGTACTTCACCGATCTGGAGAGTCTGAAGGAATTAGCGATTGGCATTGTTACCAGTGGTTTAGTGTATGTACCGCTGTGCCTTTTCGAAGTCAAGATGAGCCCGCAATTGCATACGATGGTTTACGGGTATTACCAACATAGTTTTTTGCAGGTCATTCGCTTTGGAGGATGGCGACCGACTGTTTTTATGCAGCACGGACTCATGGTGGGGATGTGGATGTCAATGGCCTCGATGGTAGGAATATGGCTGTGGTATACGAAGGCGTTGAGGAAGCTCTGGGGGATGCCGGTGGAGTGGCTAATGTTTGCAGTGGCGGTGACAACGACGTTGTGCAAGCGGCCCATTGAGGCGCTCAAGAAGCTCTGGATCATGCCGGTGGGATGGCTGATGCTCTACTTGCTGGTGACGACCGTGCTATGCAAATCCACCGGGGCGTTGGCGTTGCTGGCGGGAGGACTTGGAACGCTCTATTTCGCACGGCGGATGCACTCATCGGCGGTGCTGTGGTGCCTGGTGGCATGCGCTCCGCTCTATATAGGATTGAGAACGAGCGGGTTGTGGTCCGGGGAAAATTTGATCACGTTGACGGAGCGATGGACCAACGCCGAGCGAGCCGAATCGCTGGAATTCCGGATGCACAACGAAAATCTGTTGGCGGCCAAAGCGATGCAACGCCCCGTTTTTGGCTGGGGCGGATGGGGAAGGAATCAGGTGGAAAACGATGAAGGAAAGGATGAGACGGTTGCGGATGGGCTTTGGATCATCACCCTGGGAACGACAGGTCTGGTGGGGCTGACTGCGTTGACCACAATGATCCTGCTGCCGGTGGTTCTGTTCCTGCGGCGTTGGCCTGCGAAGAGCTGGTCGCAACCTGCGGTGGCGCCGGCGGCGGTGCTGGCCGTCATGCTTGCTTTGTACATGATTGACAACATTCTCAATGCGATGATCAATCCGATTTTTGTGATGACGGCGGGCGGCATGGGCGGCGTGATGTCGGCCCAGGCTTGCCGGGCGGACGCGGCGCTGGGGCGGGGATGCGAAAATTTGCCACAAATGGGATATATCGGACATGGCGTTTGATAAGAGTTTACATATGAGAAAGACACGAGTATTGACGCTTTTTCCCGTTCACTGCAACGACGCGTGGGTGAGCCATATCTGCCTTTCGCTCTGCGAGCACACGCAGAGGCCAGATATGGATGTATGCATGGTCGTACCTTCCGCCTCGAAAGCGGGGCGTCGGCCATTTCTCATGCAGGCCATTTCGCCGCTCTGGCAGGCGATTGGTTACCGCGTCGACCAGTGGTGGCCATGTGTCAATCGGTTTACGGAATGGCGATTCGAGCGGCTTATGGAGGAAGGGGATATTGTCCATCTGTGGCCGGGCGTTTCGATTCATTTGTACCGGGCAATCAAGCGACGAGGAGGGGATGGGCGTTTGGTGACGGAGCGAATTAATTGTCACCGGGCGACGACGCGGCGGATTCTGGATGAAGCGTACGCACGGATGGGGTGGCGGCCATCGCACGGGATCACGGATGCCGCCATCCAGGACGAACGCGATAAGTTGGCTCTCACGGATTGGGTCTTCAGCCCCAGTCCGCTCGTGACCAAGTCGATGCGAGACAATGGCGTGCCAACCGAGAAAATTCTCTCCTCCAGCTATGGATGGGACCCCTCCAGGTTTGCGGGAGACCACAAGGCGCTGCAGCCCATCGATGGCGTGACGGTCGCTTTTGTGGGACGCGTCTGTGTCAGAAAAGGGGCGCACCTGCTGCTGGATGCCTGGTCGAAAGCCGGCATACGCGGCAGGTTGGTTCTGGCGGGGACCATTGAAACGGACATCACCGAGCATTGTGCGGATCATCTCAATCGGTCCGATGTGGTATGCCTCGGACACGTGAGCGATGCCCCGGCAGTTTTTCGCTCGGCAGATATTTTTGTTTTTCCCTCTCTGGAGGAGGGCAGTCCGCTGGTCATGTACGAAGCGTGTGGCTGTGGACTGCCGAGTGTTCTTTCGCCCATGGCTGCCGGAGAGGTGGCTCGCGATGGACAGGAATCGCTGGTGCGGGATTCTTATGATGGCGAGGCGTGGGTCGACGCCCTGCGACAATTGGCGGGCGATGCGGAACTTCGCCGGCAGATCGGAGAGGCTGCTCGCCAACGTGCTCAGAACTATACATGGGAACGTGTAGGCAATAGACGTGGAGCCATGTTGCTGGAGTTGATCGGCGAGTGTGAGCGGTCCGTGGCAATACCTCTGGTGGAAATCGCCTGATGGAGGCGAATATCAGTACAATCGATAGTGTCTTAGATGTTCCTCAACCATCGCGGATGGCAAAGGTACGCGACACGGTACGTACCGGCGGAGAGGCGGGGAGCGAGAGCAAGCGTACGGGCCACGTCGCATGGCTGGACGGAATTAGAGGGTTGGCGGCCTTCTACGTTGTCCTTGGCCATGTCTATGTCGAGTTGGATTACGGCCAGGCTCGCTGCCTGACTCCGGCCATGAATCTCCTGACGGCGTGGACGAAGCACGGGCATTACGCGGTCGCGGTGTTCATCGTACTGTCGGGCTACTGCCTGATGCTGCCGGTCGCTCGAGCGCCGGACGGTCAGTTACGGGGCGGCGCCTGGGCCTATTTAGGACGGCGGGCCAAAAGAATCCTGCCAGCGTATTACGCATCGCTCCTGATGGCTCTGGCTCTGATGGCGCTGATTCCCGCGATGCGGAACGGAACGGGGACGGGATGGGACCTGGCGATTCCCAATTACACTCCTAAGATACTTAGCAAGACGCTTATTTCGCATTTGCTGCTCGTTCACAACTTGCGATGGGAATGGATATATAAGATCAATCCGCCCACATGGAGCGTTGCCACCGAATGGCAGATTTACTTTGCCCTGCCATTGCTATTGCTGCCTGTTTGGCGTCGCTGGGGTTTAGTGGGGTGTTGTAGTGCCGCGGTTTTAGCAGGCATCGCTCCGGCGGTACTTCGGCCCGGCCGCTACGACTTGCTCTGTCCCTGGTATCTGGGGCTTTTCGGCTTCGGGATGGCCGGGGCGATGATCACAACGAGAACAGGTGGCGGATCCGTGGAAGAGTGGCTGCGGCGAAAGATGCCGTGGGGATGGCTGACTGTTGGACTGGCCCTGGGCGGGGTGCTGGCTCACTGCGGAATGGCCGGGAAGGCGCCGGTGCCGCAGTGGCTTGTCGCCGATACCCTGCTGGGCGTTGCGGCCGCGTCGATGATTGTTTACTGTTCGCGTGTCGCAAGCTCCATGTCGTCCTCGCAGGCTCGCCCAACGTTGTATACATTGCCCGTGTGGATATTTGGCTCACGTGCCGCGGTGGCGCTGGGAGGGTTCTCGTACAGTCTTTATCTGATTCATGTGCCACTCCTATCGGTGGCACATCACGCCATGCGGTGCCTAGGCATGGGGCCCTGGGGACGGCTGCTGACACTCTACTTAGTCGTTGTGCCTTTGATTGTGGCCGCATCTTACGGATTCTACCGCCTCTTTGAGCGACCGTTTATGCAAAGTTCTCGAAATAAAGTTCGCCGTCAACGCTGCTTAACAGAGCGTATCTCTGCCATGGTTGGCAGTGATAATGGTTGAGGTATGGTCATGGGATGGACACTGATTCATCGTATTATCAAAGGGTTTGCGTTTAAGTATGGTTGCTGCACTGGACTATATAAGCGACTATGCAAGCCCGGTGGATCGGAGTATGCCGAGTTCCTCAAAAGGCATGGCGGATTGCATGCAGTGGGTGACCACTGCTACATCGTAAGCAGCGTCGTGTTCAGCGATCCTGCCTACGTTCGCCTAGGCAATAACGTTTGTATGTCGGCATGCACTTTTATTGGGCATGATGGCTCGATTGCCATGTTAAATCGTGCTTATGGCGTCAGGCTCGATAGTGTAGGAAAGATTGATATCCGCGATCATGTGTTTATCGGTTTCGGAGCGATCATTCTGCCGGGGGTGACGATCGGGCCCAACGCCATCGTGGCGGCGGGCGCGGTGGTGACACGTGATGTGGCGGAGGGGGACATCGTCGGCGGCGTGCCTGCCAAACCGATCGGACACGTTGAAGAATTAGTACGGCGACTGCAGACGAAAACGGCATCGCTCCCGTGGGCACATCTGATTGCACAACGAGAGGGCGACTTCGATCCCGCGATGGAGCCGATGCTTCGCAAGATGCGAATCGAGCATTTCTACGGACAAAAGTCAGAAGCCAAATGAGTCTACTGATCGTCATTGTGAACTATCGTACGCCGGAGCTGACCACGGCGTGTTTAGCTTCGCTCTCTCAAGTGAGGGACGAGGTTTCGAACATGAAGGTGGTTGTGATCGACAACGGATCGAGCGACGGGTCTGCCGATGCGATAGACACCGCGATCAAGAATGCTGATTGGGGCGAATGGGCGATGCTCGCAAGATCCGACACGAATCTCGGATTTGCTGCCGGCAATAATGCGGGGCTCAAGAGCGGCACGGAACGGTGGCCGAATCCAAAGTACGTCCTGCTCCTCAACAGCGACACTGTTGTTCATCGAAATTGTTTGCAGCGATGTTATGACGTGATGGAGGCCGATACAACGATTGGCGTGATGAGTTGCAAAGTTCTGAACAAAGATGGATCGCTTCAAAACGTGGCCAGGCTACTGCCTAATCCATTGATCCACCTGATCTGTTCGCTGGGATTACCCTGGCGGTGGCGAGGGGCATTTGGATGGGCAGATACGGAGGATACGGGCTGGGATCGTCAATCGGAGGCACGAGACGTGGGCTGGTTGGGCGGCGCGTTCCTCTTCATCCGAGGCGACCTGGTCAAAAAAATCGGACTCCTAGATGATAGTTTCTTCTTCTATGGCGAAGATATCGAGTTTTCGCATCGAATTTGGCGAGCAGGATATCGTGTGCATTACCATCCAGGCGGAACTATCACTCATTACGGCGGCGGTTCATCGGATCCTGTTCGCATCACGCAAGGGA
The DNA here is from genome assembly GCA_009781185.1 of Phycisphaerales bacterium. Classification (GTDB taxonomy): domain Bacteria; phylum Planctomycetota; class Phycisphaerae; order WQYP01; family WQYP01; genus WQYP01. The sequence continues at coordinate 11,400 of WQYP01000006.1, forward strand.
AGCGAAGCTCCTATATGTGGGCATCGCGCTACCAGGTACAGCGGCAATGCTACGGGCGCCTGGCGGCACGATTCGTGTGGCTGGTGGACGTAGTGACCTATGGACTGCGGTCAGGCGTTGTGAACTGCATGTGCGTGTGGGGAGGAGAGAAAGCACGCGAAAAACGTGCAATCCTCGCGACATCGTTGCAAATGGTCCTGAGGAACTGGAAAAATGGTTGATCATCTGACTGGCATGCCGCAGCGACTTCGCATTCTTTTCGCGCTGCCTGGACTTCATCGCGTCACTCGCGGGGCCGAGGTCGCCTTTGAGGAACTCGGGCGTGCACTCTCAGCGATGTCTGAGTGCGAAGTGACGCTGCTGGGTTCCGGGCAGGAGAGGGATGGGGAACCGTATCGTTTTGTGCATGCCGGATGCTTACGCAGAGAGCTTTTCGAGCGGTGGCCTACATTGCCGTGCCTGCGGAGCCATTTTGAATATGAGGAGTTGAGTTTCCTGCCCGGCCTGTTGCGAAAGTATCGACCAGAAGACTACGACATAACGATTACGTGCAGTTATCCTTATACGAACTGGGCATTGCGAAGCCGCAAATCGGGCGGACACCGTCCCTGGCATATCTACGTGACGCAGAACGGCGACTGGCCCGTCCACGAGAATCGGCGGGAGTATCGCTATTTCGGATGCGACGGGCTTGTATGTACGAATCCAGTTTACTACGAGCGTAACCGGGAGCGATGGCCGACGGTGCTGATTCCCAATGGCGTCAATCCGGACGTATTTTTCCCGGGAAAAAGAGGGGGAGGTCGCTCGGAATTCGATCTGCCAGAGAGTGCACGGGTCGTGCTCATGGTCAGTGCTCTGAGCCCGACGAAGAAGGTGGTTGAGGGAATAGAAGCGGTCGCGAAGGTACCGGGGGCGTTCCTGGTGGTAGCTGGTGATGGCGAACTTCGCGCCGAAGTGGAATTTGCCGGCAAGAATCTCTTGTCCGACCGATTTCGAAGGATAGTCCTTCCGCGTTCGAAGATGCCTTCGCTATACCGCTGTGCGGACGTATTTTTACATATGAGCCAGAACGAATCATCAGCCAATGCATACATCGAAGCTTTAGCGACGGGCCTGCCAATTGTCACACATGACTGGGCGGTAACTCGCTGGACACTGGAAGATCAAGCGATCTTTGTCGACACCTCCGATTCGTCAGCGACCGCTCGGGGCCTGTGCGAAGCGTTGGACACATTGCATAGCAAGGAAGTAGAATCACGTCGCGCGATCGTGGAGAGGCGATTTACGTGGGCGGCTATTGCCAGGCAGTATCACGAGTTCTTTCTCCGCATCGCCTCTCAGGCCGTTGGTGAGAAGGAAAGCGATTTAGTGGCGGCAGATGCATGAGATTGGAGAATAACCAGAGACCCGTGTCCGTTTCCGCGACGGAGCCGGACTGGAGCCGCGAGCGTGGAAGCGGTTGGGATCCCGGCCGCCGACTTCTGGCGTGCATACGCGGCTACCAGCGATGGCGAAGCCAAGCCGGTCTTTGGGGACACGTGATCTGCGGTATTTACGTACTGCGGCATCGATTCTGGAGCGCAGTTGCCGGGGCGGATATTCCACTGAACACGAAAATTGCCGGAGGCTTGTTGCTGCTGCATCCCAACGGGATCGTCATCCATCCAGATGTGAAGATTGGTCCTAATTGCCTGATCCTTCAGCAGGTGACCCTCGGCACTGACGGAAAAAGCGGGAATTCGCCGCGGATCGGCGGGCATGTGGACATCGGCGCCGGCGCGAAAATCCTGGGTGGGGTAACGATCGGCGATCACGCTAAAATCGGTGCTAATGCCGTAGTCTTGAGCGATGTACCGGCTGGAGCGACCGCGATTGGCATACCGGCAAGAATCATCAAACGCCCACCAGCCCCCGTCTCCACCGTGGGTTTCTCCGATGGATCTGGAATCTGACGTCATACCCTGAAAAGGCAATATAACTATCAATAGTTATATATTATCATTTTTTGAAAAAATAAGCGTTCCCCGGATCGGCATCGTAGCAATCGGCCGAAACGAGGGCGAACGGCTGCGACGTTGTCTGAATTCGGTTGCAGGACATCCAACAGTCTATGTGGATTCGGGCTCATCCGACGGCAGCGTAGAAATGGCGAAAGCTCTGGAGGTAGAGGTAGTCGAGTTGGATCGCAACATACCATTCACAGCGGCGCGAGCTCGCAATGAAGGATTCCGGCGGCTACGGGAATTGCACCCCAATGTGGAGTTAGTGCAATTTGTCGACGGAGACTGCGAAGTGGCGGCAGGATGGCTGCAAACTGCCGCAACCATATTAGATCAGCGCCGGGACGTGGCGGTGGTATGCGGACGCCGGCGTGAGCGATATCCCAAGGCGTCTGTATATAACCGGCTCTGCGACGTGGAGTGGAATACGCCGGTCGGAGAAGCGAACGCTTGCGGAGGGGACGCGATGATGCGAACAGATGCCTTTGCGAACATGGGTGGATATAACTCGGCCGTCGTGGCGGGCGAGGAGCCGGAATTATGTATGCGGCTGCAGAAGGCCGGCTGGAAGGTTATTCGAGCGGATGCGGAGATGACGCTGCACGATGCGGCCATGGCGCGATTCTGGCAGTGGTGGAAACGGGCCGTGCGAGGTGGATATGGGGGAACTGATATTGCCGTTGGGTTTGAGCGAGGGGTTGGTGATTTTTCTTGCCAGATGCGAAGTGCCAGATACTGGGCGATTGGATGGCCGGCCGTGGTTGTCCTGCTGACGGGAGCGACATTGGCGTTAGGTGGATGGCGGGCGGCGGGCGTAGCGGCCGCATTGGCACTGGCAATTCTGCCAGCGCAGATGGCAAGAGTTGCCCTCAAGGCGCGCCGGCGGGCCGGCGATATCAAAACAGCCCTGGAGTACGGCTGCTTCACAATGCTCAGCAAGTGGGCACACCTCCAAGGGCAGTTCCGCTACTGGCGAGACAGGCGATCAGGGCGTCATCTCTCCCTGATCGAATATAAGCAAGTTATTAAGAGAGAAGCCGAGATAAGTCTATGAAAATTGCATATTTAATCAATCAATATCCGAAAGTCAGCCACAGTTTCGTGCGGCGAGAAATCGCTGAAATAGAAGCCCGCGGTATGGAAGTGCAGCGGTTCTCCATCCAGAAAACCAAAGATAAAATTGTCGATGAAGCGGACCAAGTCGAATTAGCAAAAACTCATGCATTGTTGGCTGAAGGTGTATTAGGCTTGGCGAAAGCTCTATTTGGAGAGCTACTCTGTAATCCGTGTCATTTTTTCAATGCGTTGCGAACAGCTTTGCGCATGGGCTGGCGGTCCGACAGAGGCATGCCGCGACACGTCGCCTACCTGATAGAAGCCTGCCTTTTGAAGAAACGACTGCGGCAGATTGGAGCCGATCATATACATGCCCACTTTGCAACCAATTCAACAGCCGTCGCACTGTTGTGTCATATGTTAGGCGGACCAGGATATAGTTTCACCGCACACGGAATGGAAGCTTTCGACGCACCCGAATTCATCAGTCTGGGCGAAAAAGTCAAGCGATCTGCTTTCACCGTGGCGATCAGCGAACATGGACGCAGTCAGATTTGTCGCTGGTCGCCACCAGAGGCCTGGCCGAAAGTACAAGTTGTCCGATGCGGCGTGGATCATCACTTCCTGGACTACCCGCGTACGCCCCTGCCGGCATCTCGGCGGTTGGTGGTGGTGGCAAGGCTCAGCCCGGAGAAGGGTCACCTGGTGCTGATGGACGCGGCGAGACGACTGGCCGAGGAGGGACTGACTTTTGAGCTGGTGCTGGTAGGCGACGGCCCCATGCGACCGCAAATCGAAACTTTCATTCAACATTGCGGCCTGGAAAAGTGCGTCAAAATCGCGGGCTGGAAAAGTGGGGCCGACGTGCGAGATGAAATTATCGCTTCGCAGACAATGGTGCTTCCGAGCTTTACTGAAGGCTTGCCGGTCGTGCTGATGGAAGCCTTGGCGCTGGGCCGGCCGGTGATCAGCACCTACATCGCGGGGATTCCGGAGCTGGTGGAGAACGGCGTGAACGGATGGCTGGTGCCAGCGGGAGCGGTCGAACCGCTGGCCGATGCGATGCGTCAGGCACTCAAGACGCCGCGGGAGCAACTTGAGCGAATGGGGCAGGCGGGGCGAATTCGCGTACACGAGCGGCACAACGCTGCCAGGGAAGCCGCCAGGCTCGCGGAGTTATTCAAGCAGTCGATTACAGCTGCAGGTAAACAAGAAAATGATAACAAACAACCCATGCCGCTCCCTCAGTCCATATAATGGCACTGACGAGCGGGGCAGCGAACAAGGCAGGTCTGCATGGTGGAGAAGACATTGATTAAAGAAGAAGCGGGAGTGGCCCGCGCACCGCGATCATTTGATATCGCGTTCAATGGCGAACCGCGTCATGGGCATCTCATTTGGATTGGGATTCTTGTACTAAGCGTCCTGATTCGTATCGCATGGATGGCTGCGGTGCCCGTGATACCTGTGTCGGACAGCTATGCATACGACACGTTTGCCCACAACCTGGCGAACGGCGCCGGTTATTGCTGGGAACCGGGAGCTCTTACTGCCTATTGGCCCGTTGGCACATCGTTCATTTATTCAATATGCTATCGTGTGTTTGGCCAGCATTACCCACCCATTATCGTTTTGAACATACTGCTGGGCGTCGGGATTACCGCCTTGACCATGCATCTCGGCCGCATCTGGTTCGGATCACGTGTAGCACTCGTTGCGGGGCTTTTCATGGCTTTTTGGCCCAGCCAGGTTGAATTTACCACGGTATTGGCAAGTGAGCTGCCTTTCACGTTCTTTGTGTTGCTTGCTTGTACCGTATTGTGGAGCAAACGTTTGAATTGGATGAGTTCTGCGGCTATTGCCGGCGTGATATTAGCTGCGGCATCCTATGTACGCCCTACCGCGATGGCGCTGCCAGTCGTTCTTGCCGTCGCGCTCATCATGATAGATCAGAAATATGCAAAAGTGATAGCTCGTACAGCGATTATGCTGCTGGTGATGGTAATATGTATCGCTCCGTGGACCATACGAAACTACCATCTTTTTAACGGGAAACTGGTTCCCATCGCGGCCAATAGCGGGACGAACTTCTGGATGGGGAACAATCCGCAGAGCTCTGGCGAGTATATGAATGATTTTCCTGCTGAGACCATCTCTATGAACGAAGCGGAGCGGGACCAATACCTGGGTGCGGAGGCGAAGGCTTACATTCGGGCACATCCGATCCGGTTCATCGGCCGTAGCATCGTAAAGGCGATTCGCCTGCATGACCGGGAGTCTATCGGCGTCTCCTGGAACGCGGAGGGTTTGAGCCAGCGATTTCCCGCAAGCATGGTACAGGCGATCAAAGTAGGCAGCAGTCTGTATTGGTGGGGCGGGCTCTGCCTGGCGTTCATTGGCATGATCCTGTTTGCCAGGTGGCGTGGCTTATGGGCCGCAGCAAGCAATCCGGCGGTCCTGCTGTGGGCCTATTTCACAGCGGTCCACGCCATCACGGTGATTCAAGACCGCTATCATTTTCCTTCAATTCCAGGCATAGCAATGTTGGCAGGAGTCGCGGTAGCCGCGTGGCTGCCAGGCGCGGCTCAAACGCTCGCAGGCGAGGTTGTCGAATGACAGAGCTTCAAGAACAACCGATGGTAATGGTATGCGTGGACTTGGACGGCACACTGATCGCCACCGATCTGCTCTGGGAATCGGTACTCTTGTTAGCGCGAAAGCGGCCAGCAGACCTTGTGCGACTTCCGTTATGGTTGATGCAGGGGAAAGCTCGTTTGAAAAGAGAACTGGCAGCGCGCGTGCGGCCGGACCCGACAACGCTACCTTATCGAGAAAACGTGTTGGAGTTTCTTCGCCAGTGCAGGCAAGACGGGCAGTCGCTGCTTTTAGCCACTGCATCGAACGAGCGATTGGCCCATGGGGTGGCAGAGCATCTTGGTCTATTCGACGACGTCATTGCCAGCAACGAGCAGGCGAATCTGAAGGGACATCGCAAACTGGAAGCGATTCAATCTCGCTGCGGCGAGGTTGCTTTCGATTACGTAGGCGACGCGAAGGCGGATCTGCCTCTGTGGCGGGCTGCTCGCCGAGCCGTGCTTGTACATCCGGAAGCCAGATTATTGGAAGAGGCAAAACGGGCATTTCCATCGTGCATAGTTCTTGGCGAACCTATTAACCGGTTACGTGCATACGTGCGTTTGATGCGTCCGCACCAATGGGCTAAAAATGCTCTGATTGCTGTGCCGCTGCTCATGTCGCATCAGGTGATGGATTTAAGCAAGGTGTTGGCGGTTCTGCTGGCGATGCTGGCGTTCAACATGGCTGCGTCTGCCGCCTATGTGTTCAATGATCTCTTCGATATGCAGTCCGATCGGCGGCACCCGGTCAAGCGGCGTCGACCGCTTGCCGCGGGAAAAGTCTCGATACCCTCTGCCTCAGTGCTGATGTTACTGCTGTTGGGGATCTGTGCAACGATCACCTGTTGGCTGCCACTGCTATTCGTCGCTCTGCTGATATGTTATATAGCAGTAACATTGACTTATTCGCTCTATTTCAAACGCAAGCTGATGGTCGACGTGATATGTCTTGCGGGTTTATATAGTTTGCGCATTCTGGCCGGCGGCGCAGCGGCTGGCGTCATCGTGTCGCCCTGGCTGCTTGCGTTTTCGATGTTCCTTTTTCTGAGCTTGGCGTTTGTGAAACGCTACACGGAATTGGCGGCGGGGCGCGAATCGGCCACAGTGATTCCCGGACGCGGTTATTGGGCTGGGGACATTGAAATGGTTCGCTCCATCGGACCGGCCAGCGGCTACCTATGCGTACTTGTGCTCTGCCTGTATATCAGCAGTCAGGATGTATTGAAACTCTATCACCATCATGACCTGCTGTGGCTGGAGTGTCCTATCCTGCTGTATTGGATCAGCCGCATCTGGTTTTTGGCTCATCGCCAGCAGATGCCGGACGACCCTGTGCTCTTTGCGGTCAAGGACAAGATAAGTTTAGCGGCCGGCGCAATAGCGCTGCTGATCCTTCTATTGGCATGGTTGTAATAAGTTAATGATTATTGAATTCGTTTCCATCCTTTTGCTGGTGCTGGCAGTGGGAGTGCTTGCTCTCATTTTAATCTTTGTATTGGAGTGTCTGGTCGCTTGCTTGCCAGGTCGAGTACGTCCGCCAATAGCAAAGGAGCGATCGAACGTAACTGTGCTTATTCCAGCTCACGATGAAGAAGGCCAAATTCGAACAGTGCTTGCTCGTATCGCATTACAATTGGCTGAAGGGGATCGTCTTGTAGTAGTGGCAGACAACTGTACCGACCGAACGGCCGAAGTGGCGTGGCAGGCAGGCGCCACTGTCATCGAACGATCCGACTCGGAACGGCGCGGCAAGGGTTTCGCCCTCGATTGCGGTATCCGTTTCCTCGAAGCCCCCCCCCTCTCACCACCCTCCGTCGTGCTGCTGATGGACGCCGATTGCCTCTTGGGTGAAGGCTCACTCGATCTTCTGTGCAGGCAGGCCGAACGGACCGGTCGACCCGTGCAGGCCCGCTATCTGATGAAGCCACCCGCCGACCCGAGCCCGCGAGACCTGATCTCTGCTTTCGCATTTCTCGTGAAAAACCATGTGCGACCCCTGGCTTGCCGCCGTATGGGAATACCGTGCCTGTTGACCGGCACTGGCATGGCGCTCCCGTGGACACTGATCCGCACCGCACCTCTGGCCAGCGGCAACATCGTCGAAGATATGCAATTAGGCCTCGACCTGGCCATCGCCGGGCACGCTCCGATCTTTTGCGAGGGCGCCGAAGTCACTGGCCAGTTGCCCGCCCATAACGCCGCCGCCGCCAGCCAGCGACGCCGCTGGGAGCACGGCCACCTCCAAACTCTCCTCCACAATGTTCCCAGACTATTGTGGGCCGGCCTGCGTCGCGGACAATTCAATCTAGTCGGACAGGCCTTGGATGTATGCATCCCGCCGCTCGCTTTACTGATGGTACTTTGGGTAACAGCAATCAGCTTGGCAATATTCGCAGCATGGATGTTGGGCATATCCTGGTGGTCGGCAATCCTCTTGGCCTGCGGCGGAGGTCTACTTGGTATCTCGGTATTGGCAGCATGGGCCAAGTTCGCTCGCCACATACTTCCACTGTCAACGCTGTTGGCTGTGCCATTTTATATTCTATGGAAACTTCCCTTATATACCGCGTTTCTTTTCCGTCGCCAAAAAACATGGATTCGCACTGCGAGATAATGATGATGCTTAACGATTTAGAGCCTATCCGAATAGCCCGGCAAGCGTTGATCTTCGATCAACGGCTAAACTGCCTCTGCCCAAAAAGCCCCGCATTGCCATGCGGGGCTCCACCCCGCAAAGCGGGGTCGCTACCGGTTATTCGGATAGGCTCTTAACGGTTTAACGATTTGACGATATGATGAATTTGCTTCCTACCATTCAACTTCGCGGTGCTAAACTGCACGCGGTCACCGAGGCTCAGTGCATCGGCCATATTCTGGACGAGTTGGACGCTGCTCGCGGTGGTGTTGTGATCACGCCGAACCTGGACCACCTGCATCGTTTGGAGCGTGATGCGAGTTTCGCCGCGTTGTACCAGCATGCGGACCTGATCATCGCGGACGGTATGCCGCTGGTGTGGGCCAGCCGTCTGCAAGGGACCCCCCTACCGCAGCGAGTCGCCGGCTCGACGCTTTTCATCCATCTCAGCAAAGCTGCCGCCCAGCGAAACAGAACTATCTTTTTGCTTGGCGGCGCCCCGAGCACTGCCGATCGAGCGGCCGCCATTTTGCAGGGCCGCTTCCCTGGCCTGACCATCGCCGGCACCTGTTGCCCACCGATGGGCTTCGAGCGCGATCCGGCAACCATGGAGAAAATCAAGTCCCACCTGCTCGTCAGCCGCCCCGACATCGTCTACGTCGGACTGGGATCGCCCAAGCAGGAGCGTCTCATCGAACAGCTCAAAAACCTTCTGCCGCGCGCATGGTGGCTGGGCGTCGGCATCAGCTTCAGCTTCCTCTGCGGCGAAGTCCGGCGGGCACCACGCTGGATGCAACGCTGCGGACTCGAATGGACGCATCGCCTCTGGCAGGAACCCGGCCGACTCGCCAAACGATATCTGATCGACGATCTGCCCTTCGCACTGCGGCTCTTCACCGGTGCCTATTGGAATCGACTCACTTATAATCGGGAACGAAAGGACGGATGATGCGAACACTATTAGTCACTGGAGCGGCAGGTTTCATCGGCGCCAACTTCGTACGCATGCTCGTGCGACGTCAGGAACCTGTGCGGCTGATTGCAGTCGACAAACTCACTTACGCCGGCAATCTTGCAAATATCCAAGACGTGATCGACAACCATCGCGTTATTTTTGTCAAAGGCGACATCTGCGACGCCGAGTTGATGGGGCGCCTATGGGATCAGTATGCGATCCGCGAGGTGGTACATTTTGCCGCTGAAAGCCATGTAGACCGATCGATTCTTGGATCAGGACCCTTTATTCAAGCCAATGTGGTCGGAACGCAGGTGCTTCTGGACACTGCCCGTGCGAAGGGCGTGGATCGTTATCTTCAGGTGAGTACGGACGAGGTTTACGGAACGTTGCCAGAGGACCGGCCAGAGATCAAGTTCACCGAAGAGACGCCGTTGGCTCCTAACAGTCCTTATTCCGCTTCCAAGGCGGCGGCCGATTGTTTGGTGCGGTCCTATTTCCATACATTTAAGCTACCGGTATTGATTACGCGTTGCTCGAATAATTACGGGCCGTATCAATTTCCTGAAAAGCTTATCCCGCTGTTCGTGACCAACTTGATCGAGGGTCGGCAAGTCCCGCTCTATGGCGATGGGATGAACGTCCGCGACTGGCTTTACGTGGAAGACCATTGCGAAGCCATTTGGGCGGTGCTGAACAAAGGGCGAGTCGGCGAGGTTTACAACATCGGCGGTAACAACGAAATTCCCAATCGCAAAATAACCGAGACGATTTTGGACGAAATGGGGAAAAAATGGGCGGAATCGGTCCAATATGTGAAGGATCGTCCCGGGCACGACCGCCGCTACGCCATCGATGCTACAAAGATCAAACGGGAGCTGGGCTGGTCGCCGCGCTATCGTTTTGGGGAAGCGATGAAAACAACGATCCAGTGGTATCATCAAAACGAAAACTGGTGGCGAGCGATCAAGAGCGGCGAATACCTGCAATACTACAACCAGCAATACGGCCAGCGATAATAGGAATGGGGGACCGTTGATTATCGGGTATGCCCGTTTTTCCGGGCATGCACGGAAATTAGCCGCAGGCAGACACAGACAAACACAGACAGGAATTGAAAAATAAAATCTGTCTGTGTTTGTCTGTATTTGTCTGTGGTTCGTTTAATCGCGGCATGCGTGGGCATCTCGGACAAACGGGCGTGCCCTGGTTATCGGCGATTTCGCGGATTATCGGCGATCTAATGTGGGGTACCAACTTTACCGATTGAACTAAGAAGCCAGCGGAGCTGTCTCTCCGCTGAGAGGAAGGCCTTTGGACTCGCCAAGATGAGAATCACAGCATCGACACGTTTCCTTGAATCGCGGCGCGAGCCCAGCCATATCCCGCGTTCGCTGATTGTCCTCTCCGGCAACCTTCATCAATCCAACCCGATGGGAACACTTCAGCGTTCCCTCCTGGACCTCCCGATCGATAAAAAACAATCGCTTCTGACGCTCTGGCACGCACAGGCCGCGGCGTTTTCTGATGGGGTGGGAGCCGCAACGGATTTTCTGCGAGTCGTTGTCAGTGCTGACGTTCCGGTACCCGTTTCAATGCCGCAGGTGCTTGTGGAGCGTGACCCCGCTGAATTCCGCGGCACCGGCGGCGTGCTTGCCGACGTCTGCCGTGCATACGACGATCACGATTGGGTCTGGATGGCGAATGCAGCACAGATTCCGCTGATGCCGCTGCAGGAACTATTGGAAACGTGTCAACACGTCGGTGACGATGTGATCCTCTGGACGAATCACAGGAACGAACCGATCGGGTTCATGCTCGTGCGATGCGCGTGCCTGAAGCTGATTTCGGACATCGGTTACGTGGACTTCAAGGAGCAGGCCTTGCCGCTGATCGCCAAACGCCATCACGTGGGGGTTGTGACCTGTCCGCATCCGATCGTCGTCCCGGTCCGCACACGAAGCGAATATATAAGCGCACTGCGATATCAACATTTAGCTGGGAAACAATCTGCCGATTCCATCAGTGCTTTCGCCGAAGATTATCGATCCACTTTTTGCATTGTTGAAGAAGGCTCGATGGTGGAAGAAGGTTGCGATTTGCACGATAGCGTGATTTTAAGGGGCGCTCGCGTGGCAAAGGGAGCGATGGTGATTCGCTCCATCATCGGGCGTGGTGCGATGATTTCCGCTGGAGAACGAGTTATTGATTCGGTCCGAGCCGGACCAGCCGCCGGAGCGCAAGGATGAGTCAGCTACGATCTTCACAGACCGGATGGACCCGCTGGCATGCGGTCGCATCCCTTGTTTTCGTGGTGTTGGGCGTCATAACAACCAGGGACGCATGGCATGATCTATGCTTGATCGCATGTGAAGATGAAGAAGCCAGTCACATTCTGCTGGTGCCGATCGTTGCGTTGTGGCTCATCTGGGTCCGGCGCGGTCGCCTGCGAGGCTGCAAACCCGAAGGCACGTGGATCGGCCCCGTGGTCATGACGCTTGGACTTCTTCTCTACAAGTGCGGCGATCATTTCATTATCCAGTCCTTCTGGCACGGCGGCGCCGTCATGTTCGTACTGGGATGCCTCCTGACAGTCCTGGGCTGGCATGTCCTGGTACGTTTCCTCCCGGTGGCACTGGTGCTGGTGTTCCTCATCCCGGTCCCGGGCCGCTTCCGGCAACAAATCGCCATACCACTGGAGCAAGTGACGGCTGCGGTCACGCAAATGTGCTGCGAGTTTTTTGGCATGGAAGTCAGGCGTGCCGGAAACATTCTCACCATACGAGGCATTGATGTAACGATTGCCGAAGCATGCAATGGATTGCGGATGATCTTTACACTCACACTGGTTTCCTTCGCCTTCGCCTTCGGCACACCGTTACGCGGATTCGTCCGCATTCTGGTGCTTGCCGCATGTCCACTCTCTACCATTTTTTGTAACGTGCTCCGACTGGTGCCGACGGTTTGGGTGTATGGCTATTACTCCGGCGCCACGGCTGAAAAATTCCACGATATCAGCGGTTGGCTCATGCTCCTCGTGGCTTTCCTGCTTCCCATGGGAATCCTGCGACTGCTTCGATGGGCTCTCATCCCCGTGACTCAATTTACGTTGGCTTATGACTAAACGTTCATCAGGCATTCTCTTTCACCCGACGACGCCTCGCCTTGTTGCGTTGACCATGATTGGCGGGGTTGTGTTTGGCCAGTTATGGGCTGACCGCTCAGCTCCGGACGCTGAAGCCTATCACGCCAAAATACGCGATATTGCATCACGAGCACCCATGCTGATAGGCGAATGGGTTGGCAGTGATATGCCGGTACCGCCCGCGGCGGTGGCTCTCCTGAAGCCCAATGTCATTCTTTCGAGAAAATTCGTGAACTTTCGCACAGGTTCGCAGGTGCAGTTTCTGCTCGTGCAATGCCGCGATGCACGGGATCTGCTCGGCCATTACCCGCCGGTGTGCTATGTGGCCCATGGCTGGCAATTGACGAAAACGGAAGCTCAGGATTGGCAAATCGGCGGTCGCATGTTTCATGGCACACGTTACGACTTTTCGCCGGGCACGTCCGATCAAACCGTACCGCTGGTCATCAGCAATTTCATGCTGGTTCCGGGCGCGGATAGTTACCGTGACATGCAAGGCGTCGATGCGGCCGCCAAAAACCATCGGCGAAGGCTCCTGGGCGCCGCGCAAATTCAGGTTGTCACGTCAGAACGCTTATCCATCGCGGAGCACGACGCAGTGCTGGAAATGCTTGTGTGGGCTCATCGGGACTTGATCGATGCCATCGGGGCAGGAGCGTCTGGGCCATGATACAAGCGAATGCCTTGATACGAACGGATGCGGGGGATGAGAGTTCCGAGTCGCAACTGTCCAAAGCGACCGCTCAACCGGCGCAGGAACATCCCGTGGCCATCGCGCTGCGGCTCCTGCGAGGACGATACCACTGGGCGATCATCCTCGGCGTCATCCTGGGCGCAGTGGGAGGCATCGGCGGTTATCTGGCGAAAGTTCCGCCGTACCAGAGCGTCGGCACCATCCAGATTCGCGCGGTTGTGCCGAAAATTCTGTATCCAACCGATCAGAACAACGTCATGCCGATGTTCGAATCCTTTATCCAATCCCAGGTCGCGATTATTCAAAGTCAGCGGGTACTGGAAATGGCCAGGCAATCGCCGGACTGGCAGGCGGTGCGTCCGAACGCCACAACCGCGGCATTGGCCAAGGCACTGATGGTCGACCATCGTCCGAACACCGAGTTGATCTATGTTGGTTTTACAGACCCAGATCCCAAAGTCGCGGTGGCGGGCGCCAAATCGTTCATTGGTGCTTATCAAAATATCTTTAAGGAATACGACGCCAAAAGCGACGCCGAGCGATCGCAGGTGCTGGAAGATCTCCGAACCGCATTATCCAACCAGCTCAAAGGGCTCAACAGCCAGGTTTCAGCCATTGCCACGGAATATGGTACGGACAATTTGGAGTCCCTCTATAAGTTCAAGGAGAGCGAACTTGCCCGGCAGGAAAGCCAGATGCGGCAACTCCAGGTGGAAATAAGCATGTTTGACACCGGCCCAAAGACCGATGCGTCAACGCAGCCCGCGGAGCCAACGCTTGAGTTGATCGCGCAACGCGATCCAATAATGAGTGAATACCTGCGGCTTCAGACAGTGCAGGAAACCGATCTCACCGGTCTCCTCAACTATTGCGGCGACAATCACCCCAAAGTCCGTGCAGCGCGCATGGCACTGGAATCGACCCGCGCCTCAATCGCACAGCAAAAAGAAAAATATATGCGAGACCGCACAAGCGCTGTGCCTACCCAGACGGGAACAAGCGACGACCCCACGCTGCTGCTGGCACAACTCCAACAACGTGGAAAAAACGCAAAAGCTATCTACGAACAGTTGAAAACGGAAACCCTGGACCTGGGCCGCAAGCAATTGCAGCTAAAGACGCTCAAAGACCAAATCGACACGGTCCAGCACAACTTGCAGGAAGTCAAGGGCCGCATGGAGCAACTCAACGTCGAATCATCGTCCATCAGCGGCCGCATCAGCATCATCAGCACCGGCGATCAGCCAGCAGCGCCCGTCAGCGATAAGCGCAAGACACTCGCCGGCCTGGGTGGATTCGGTGGACTGGCTCTGGGCTTTGGATTGGCCATGCTGCGGGGTTACACAGATAAACGGATCAAGGACCTCGCCGACGCTGAGTATACTTTCAAGTACTCGACGAAGTTCCTTGGATTTTTGCCAGTTTTGCCGGAGGATACTTCCGATCCGATGCAAGTATCACTGGCGGCACATTGCGTGCACCACGTCCGCATGCTCCTGCAACTCAATCCGCACCTCCCCGCCCGGCCGGTCTGGAGCGTCACCAGCGCCACCGCCGGCGACGGCAAAACCAGCCTCAGCATGGCGCTGGGGATGTCCTTTGCGGCCTCCGGCTTAAAAACCTTGCTGATCGATTGCGATCTGATCGGTGGCGGCCTGACCGCGCGGATGAATCCCGTCGTCCGACACCGCAAAATTGGCCAGATTCTCTTGCAGGAAGGATTGCTCAGCGAAGAACACATTGCCGCGGCACTGAATCGCGCCAAAACTTCGGGGCGCAAGATCGGGGAGGAACTCGTCAACGCCGGCGTCCTCACCAGTGCCGATCTCGACCATGCGCTGAGGGTCCAGCGTGCCGCGTCCATGGGATTGCAGGACATGCTCGGCGGCGAATCGCTGACGGAATGTGTGACAAGTACGGGCATCCCCAATCTATTCATTTTGCCCTTGGGGCAGTCTGACACACAGTACGCCGACCATATATCGCCGCGTACGGTCCGCCGGCTAGTCGACGAAGCGCGTGAGCATTTTGAAACCATCATCATTGACACAGGCCCCATTCTGGGCAGCCTGGACGCGGCGATGATCGCTGCGCAAGTGGACGAAGTCATCCTCGCCGTACCCCGGAACCAGTCGCGGACATTGGCGGATCAAGCGATCTCGCAACTGAAAACGATCGGCTCGCGTCTGGCCGGCGCCATCTTCAACCGCGTTTTGCCAGACGACATCACATCGTCGCATTCCAGTTCCTCCATAGGCATTCGCTCGGCGCCGCCGGTTCACACTAATGGAGCTAAAAATACACACTCTTCCAATGGTTCGGCGAACGGCTCGGCGAATGGTCCCACCAATGGTTCGAATGGTTCGACACGGCTTGGTCCACTGGGACGAGCGGTGACATCTTCCACGATTAATAACTTATGAGGAGACTCGATGATCGCGACAGCCGCATCGTTTCATCCATTCGACACGTCTGAAACCGTTCCCGGATCGCCGCCTTATCCAACAATCTGGGGACTGGACCCCATCGGCCTTCACGATCGCTTCTGGGCGGCAAGAGGCGTACAAGTCGTCCGGCAAGGCGAACCGTCCAGCATCCTCGAAGGCGCAGAACTTTATCTCCTGACCATGCCCAGAACGCTGGTCCTCTTCCGGCTCCGCGACCTCGTCGATCAGCTCAGTTGGCTCAAACCCGATCTGCTGGTGATTCGACTGCGGAGCGTACGTGAACGGCAATTTCTCGAACGCGTCGCTGTCGATCACGACGGGCACTTCGTTCGCTTTCACAGGCTCTACGGCACGGAAACTTCTCTGACGCGAGCGGCTCTCACCGAAGACCGTGATCTGGCGCGATCCTGGCAGGCCATGGCCCAATCGCGCGCGCCTTGGCGGGACCTCCAGCGGCCGATCGCCCGAAGCGCCCGCCATGTGACGCGAGTCACCGGTTTGATTTACGATCGGGCAAGCGATGAGCAGGTCGCTCAGTTTGTCCGCGATTTGATGGTCCGCTGGAAATCGCCTTCGACGACCATCGCTCGAGCACAGCGACAAACCGGCGGAATCTGGCGAGACCCCGAAGCAAAAATCGACGCGGCAACACGTTGCTTCGGCCCCGTATGGGTTGGAGCTGGCCGTGAGCTGACCGGGCCGGGACTGGTCGTCGGACCCGCGATTCTCTGGGACGATCCGGCGAAGCAGCCGCAAGTGGACGACATCCAATGGCAGGAACTCGAGCCGTCGGACGCTTACCTGCGTCAGCCGCAGCCTCGCAAGATTTCCGTCATTAGCCGGTCCGCGAAACGACTTTTCGACATTCTCTTTGCCCTGTTCGTGCTGATTCTGACCTCGCCGCTGTATTTGCCAATTATGTTAGCTATCTTTTTAGAGGACGGTCGCCCGTTCTTCTTCGGCCATCACCGCGAAACCAAGGGCCAGCGGGAGTTTGCATGCTGGAAATTCCGGTCCATGCGAAAAGACGCTGAAAAGATCAAGGCACAACTGCAAAAACTCAACCAGGCAGACGGACCGCAATTCTTTATGGAAAACGATCCGCGTCTTACTCGGGTCGGAAGTTTCCTTCGCAAAACAAACCTGGACGAACTGCCGCAATTCTGGAACGTGCTGATCGGTGACATGGCGATCGTTGGGCCGCGACCGAGTCCAAGGGCCGAGAATCAATTCTGTCCGCAATGGCGAGAAGCCCGTTTAAGTGTCCGACCCGGTATTACCGGGCTCTGGCAGGTCCGACGAACCCGCAAGCGCGGGACTGACTTCCAAGAATGGATCAAGTATGACATTCAATACGTCGAAACTCAGAGTTGGCTGCTTGATCTCAAGATCATCTTCCAAACTTTCATTGTTTTGGCACGCGGGGTTCTACGGTCATGAGTATGCGACAAAAAACCAAGCGACGATTGATATTTCTCCTGGCTGCGACCGTCGGCGTCGCGCTGTTGCTGGGAGGCGGATACTGGTGGCGGCAGCAGCGCCACGAACGGCAAATCATGGACTGCCGCAACGAAGGGCTCGCCGCCTTGCAAGAAAAAAACTACGGCGTTGCCCTCTATAAACTCTACACTTATCTCCAACGTTATGACCGCGACGCAGAAATCATGCTTTCTTATGTCGAGGCTCGTACCCAGGTAGAAGAGCCCAATGGCAAACATCTCCTCGATGCCATCAACATGCTTCAGCGATATCTGCAGATCAAACCCAACGATCTTGCGGCACGGCATCGTTTGCTGGAACTTTATATCAATGCCGGTTTCAACAGCGAAGCTTTGGCCACAGCGGACGATCTCCTGAGCAGACAATCCAACGACGTTACGGTCCTTAAGTACAAAACAGCAGCTCTGACGCGACTTCGTCGAATCAGCGAAGCTTTAAAAGTCGCTCAGGAAACAGGCCAAATTGCTCCTCTCGACCTGGACAACCAGGCAACCATCCTGGTCCTTCTCTCCAAACAAGGCCAGACGCCCGCGGCAGTCATACAACACGCGGAAGAACTCCAGCGCAAACATCCCTCTGATCCGCGATTCGCCCTGCTGGTGAGCATCGCGCATTCCATGGCTGGCGAAAAAACCGCGGCAATATCGTGGGCCAAAGGAGCCGCCGCACAGCCCATTTCGGATGCGGACGTCGCTTCCCTGTTGATACATCAACTTGACGTTTTGGAACAATTTGCCGATGCGGACCGCCTGCAGGCTCATGAGTTTGAGCGGGAACCCACGCCCGAACACCGTCTCGCATGGGTTAACCGTCTCTGGCAACGTGGCCGTTATGCCGAGATTCTCACACAAACCGACGATGCCCCCACCGCCGCGCCAGCCGTGGCGGACGATCTGATTGCTATGCGTCTCCTCGCCCTGAGTAAACTGAACAGGCAGGATGATGCAAAGAAACTTTTGGACGTTCTGGCACAACGCGGGAAGACCAACCAGCAAGCCGCGGACTGGGCTGTCGTATTAGCCGGACCCGCTGGAGCCCAGCAGCCGGATGCCCGGGCAAGGATACTCTCATACGCCGAAGCCCTGCGGCACAATGCTCGCAACCCATTGTTCTACTACTTTATGGGACAGGCGCAATCGGAAGCCGGTGAGCGTGATTTAGCACTCCAGGCACTGCAGCGTGCGGTCCAACTCTCGCCGCCCTGGGCCGCTCCTTGGATCGGGGCCTCTCGCCTGCTTCTGATCAGCCGCCGATTCGGCGAAGCGTTCGAAGCAGCTCAGGCGGCACGCCTTCGCGCGCCAGACGATCCGGAAGCCTTGGTGCAATTGGCTCAGGCCTGGTCAACAGTAGTCCATTTGGATCGGCCTAAAGAAGCGCCACAACTTCTCGCTTATCTGGCAGATATAAGGCAGCGTTTTCCGCACGAGCAGCGAACCTTGCCAATAGAGGTCCTGTTAAAGGCACGTTTCGAAAAGCCGGAATCTGCTAAAAAATTGATCTTGCAAACATTGGACTCTCAGAACCAGCTTGATCAGCAGATACTTTTGCAATTGGCGATGGCCAGCGGGGAAGCAAAGCTATCGCTTGAGGATGCCTGCTATCAGCGTTACGAGAAGCTTTACGGATTAACGCCGGACTTAGCCTTTGCCAAGGCCTCGCAGTTGCTCGAGCAGCAAAAAGCCGCCGACGGTTTGGCGGTGATCGAAAAAGCAAAACCATCAGTCGGCGTCGATGATCAAACCTGGCGAACCGTGCGGGCTCGATACTTCGACATGATGAATGATCCACGTGCCAAAACGGAATGGGTTGCACTGGCGGAAGCCCATCCCACAGACCTATCGTTGCAGTGGATGGTGCTCAACGCGAAATCCGTACAGAGCGATCGCAACTTTCTCAACCAGACCATCAATCGTATCCACGCTCAGACCGGTGATCAGAGCCTTGCCTGGCGCTTTGCGCGAGCCCGCTGGATACTTGATGGACAGAGCAGCGAACAGGAATTAGCTGAAGCTTCCGTACTTCTTGGTGAAATCAGTCGGACCGCTCCCGATTTGCTTCCGCCGCGCCTGCTGCAGGCCACCGCTCTGGAAAAACTGGGCAACATCAAAGGAGCGATCGAACAACTTCAGGCAGCTATTAACTTACGCCCGGGTTCCACCCAAGTCGCCCTGGATCTCGCTCGACTTTTGATCGCGCAAGGCGACGCCGAGCAGGCTCGTCAGTACGCCACGAAGGTTGCCCAAAACGCCGCCGCCACGCACGAGGAGAAATATAAAGCTGCGGCCATCCTGACACAGGCAGGTTCTTATGATCAGGCCCTGACTATTTTGAAACAGCTCTACGGGCCGGAGAACACCGATCAAACGGCGGACCTGCTTTTGGCCGCTCTTTATCGCCAGAAAAATCAGCCCGACAAGGCGGAAGCGGTCTGTCGCAAACTCCTCGAAAAGCCCACGCCCACCGTCATCCAGTTCGCCAGCGATCTTCTGGCAAGTCAGGGGCGTTTGAAAGAAGCACAGGAAACGCTCGCCAAACTGGATTCTCTTGCATCGCTCCAACCGGGCACAAAAGAAATGATTCGAGCAGCCTATCTGGCTCGTTACGGAACGCCGCAGCAGGCTCAGGCCGAATTTCTCGCGGCTACCACGGCGGCGCCTCGCGATCCACTCGCCTGGCGGCAGCGGATACTCTTCACACTCGCCAGCGGCGATATCGCCGGCGCTCTGGCCTGCGCCCAGGAAGCGGAACGCCAGCTTGCCGATCAATCGCCGGGAGCAGCTTTGCTTCAGCAACGTCGGCTGGTCGAAAAAATGGGTACCGATCCGGCGAAACGCCCGCTTATCATGGAACTGCTGAATAACACCGCCGATAATCGCGGCGTCCTGGAAGCCCTCCAAATACTCGCCGACGCACAGGATAACAATGAGACATCGCGTCAGACTCTGCCGAAATTACGACGTGTCGCGGACCACTTTCCAAAAATCCTGAGCCTCCAAAGTATGGTTATCCAACTTTACACCTCCAGTGGCCAAATTGACGAAGCTATCGCAATGGCAACGCGGTCCATGGATACTTTCCCCACGTCTCCTGAAATGGCCAAAATGGCAACGGAAACTTTGACCGAAGCAGGACGTTGGGACGAAGTGCTGGGGATTGCGCGCCAATGGCAGCAGCGTTCGCCTCAGGACCAACTCCCGGCCGACTTGGCTATTGCTAACGCTTCCCTTCAACTTGGCAAGTCTCGTGCAGTCCTCGAACAACTCAAACCCTACCTCAATCGTGCATTAGCGGAACCGGAAAACTATCAAGGCCTACTTTTACTTTATATGCAAGCGTTGCTCCAGGACGGCCAGACAAAGACCGCCGAACAGATCATGCGACCTTTACTTCCCAAGGGCCCCTACTGGCGTGTTCTTTGGATGCGACTGGCCAGCCAGAGTATGCGCGATGCCCCCAGTGCTCAGGCCTGGATGGATCACGTGGCGAACATTATTCCAGAGAACGCGGTGAACGAACAGGTTGTTTTGGCGGAGTCCTGGCGAAAACTCGGTGCTCATTTCAAGAACGAATCCTGGAACCAGGTCGGCCACAAGATCCTGGAAAATCTGGCCAATCGCGCCGATGCAACGCCTGAAGCGCTGCTGGCCCAGGCGATACTCCGTGAAAGCGAAGGCGACACCGCCACCGCGGAAACCTATTATCGGCGGGCACTGGAAAAGAAACCTGATGATATTTTTGCGCAAAATAATTTGGCCATGGTCCTGGTGCAACGCGGGAAGAATCTTCAGGAGGCGCTGAACCTGATCGATCAGGCGATTCGCTTTTCGCCGCAGATTCCTAACTTTTACGACACACGAGCTTCTGTGCAGCTTGCTTTGCAGGACTACGACGGCGCCATTGCCAGCATTTCCGAGGCCGTGCGGCTCGACGCCAACAATCTCGAATGGCACCTTCAACTTTCCTGGATTCTTCTACGCGGCGGATACCAGGACCGAGCCAAACGAGAAATGATACAGGTTGAATCACTCAATCCGGACAGTCGCACCCTGTCGACTAACTCGCGTCAGCGGCTCCAAATTCTCCGAACAACATTAGCCAAAAACACCGCCGCGGCCCGCTAATAGCCTTGCGTGGAAGCGCGAACATACGTAGCATTTGGAATCTTCTGGCTTCCAGCTTCTGACTTTCAGCTACAGGTTTCTTCTCGCAAAGGAGTTCCGGGTTGATCACCAAAGGAATCATTTTAGCCGGTGGCAGCGGTTCGCGTCTCCATCCCGTCACGAAGGCCGTCAGCAAGCAACTCATGCCCGTCTACGACAAGCCCATGATTTACTATCCGCTGGCGACGCTGATGCTCGGCGGCATCCGCGACATTCTCATCATCACCACGCCGGATGACGCCGTCGCATTTCAGAAGCTGCTTGGCAACGGTCGGCAATGGGGCATCCAACTCTCCTATGCAACACAACCTCGCCCTGAAGGCCTCGCACAGGCTTTCCTGATCGGTAAGAACTTTCTCGACAAACAAGGGGGAGAAAAGGGGAGGGAGGGCTGCGCCATGATCCTTGGCGACAACCTTTTCTTCGGCCACGGCCTTCCCGAGCAACTCGCCGCCGCTACACGTCGCGAAACTGGCGCTACCGTCTTCGCCTATGCCGTCACCAATCCGCAGGATTACGGAGTCGTCGAATTCGATACTTCCGGCAAGCGAGCTATTGGACTTGAAGAAAAACCAAAATCGCCCAAATCCAATTTTGCCGTCACCGGTCTTTACGTTTACGATGCTTCCGTCATCACCAAAGCCAAAACCCTTCGCCCCTCCGCACGCGGAGAACTGGAAATCACCGATCTCAACCGTGCTTATCTTCAGGAAGAGAACCTGCACGTCGAGCGTCTCGGCCGCGGCATTGCGTGGCTGGATACTGGCACGCACGGCGACCTGCTCAAGGCCGCGAATTTTGTTGAAGCCGTCCAGGAGCGCCAGGGCCTGCTCATCTGCAGCCCGGAAGAGATCGCATTCCGCCAAAACTGGATCACGGCGACAGAGTTCGCCAAGCTTGTCGCCCAACTAGGCAAAAGCCGCTATGGCGCCCTCCTCGGACGCATCACTGATCTATAGTTAAACCTTGCGATTCCTCGCAAGACTATTTCCATAAACAAGGCAGGTACGAGATTTTCATCTACGTACCTGCCTCAATTTGTTATTGGATAACCAGTTGCCGTTCTATGCAGATCAGGCAATTGCTGAACGGCGGCGGAGGTGCGTTCGAAGTCCAAAGAAGCTACCCAAAGAGCCGAGCATAATGAATCCCATGCTTGCGCCTGCGGGCAGCGGAACCGATGATGGCGGAGCGGTAGAGATGATACCCATATTTTGGACGCCGTCAGAGCTAACCAAGGCATATATGGTCACGTTCAGCGAAGCGGACGGGTTTGCCAGTGCCCAGCTCGCCGCTGCCTGCGCCCAGCCGGCCGCCGTTGTCACGTCGGCAGTGGTAGCCGAATAGGATATGGTCGCGTTGGCGTCGCTCGCCAGGTTGGTGCCGGCACCATTGTAAAGAATGTCCCAGACGGCTATCTGGAATTCCGCGGCAAGAGCGGGAGTCGTCGCTGTCGATCCGTACATCGTATACAAATACGAAATTGCATTGATCTGATTGGTGTTCATGCCGCCCACGCCATTATCAACAACCGTCGCACTTGTCATCTGTTCGACTGTGAAAGTATTGACGGACCCGGAGGTGATCTGGTGGGTCAAATCAATGCACACGCCCGTAAACGTACCGCCTGTTGTCAGCGACAATGGGTTGCCGCCGCTAATAGAGTTCACCGTGAAGTTATAGATTCCGGCGCTAGTAGCGTTCGAGCCGTTCTGGCCACCGGCACTCCAAGTGGCGGTAATATTCTGCGTATTCGGCTGGGTGGCATTAAAGGTCATCGTCACACTATCCGCGCGAGCAGAGACCCCTGACGAGATGATCGCTGTCGCTGCCGTGGCATAAGCCAAGGTCTTGAAACGGGTGGTAAGCATGTCTGTTCCTTATACAAATTGGACGCAGATCAGTTCAACAAGGCTGATCAGCTATTAACACAAGAAAAAACTACACCAAGGATGGGAATTGTCAAAATTTTTTTGCGGTTTTTTTGTTGTCATTATGACATGTCCAATAACTTACGTCTGGTAACTTACATCTTATCACGTGCGTCCAGTAACGTGGCTCTTTTTCGCCAACCAAGCAAGAGACACCGCGGCGTACTTTTCGGACACATCACTGGGAAAATAATGAATGGTGAATAGTGAATATTCAATATTCACCATTCATCATTCACTATTCACGCAATGAGGCAGGTACGAGGTTTTCACCTGCGTACCTGCCTCAATTTGTTATCGGTTGTTATTCCGTACGGATCAGGCATTCGCCAAACGGCGGCGGATGTGTCTCCGAAGTCCGAAGAAGCAGCCCAGAGAGCTCAGCATAATAAGTCCCATGCTCGCGCCGGCGGGCAGCGGAACCGATGGCGGAGGAGAATTGCTGCCGGGGAAGGCGATAGCAAAGCTTTGGATACCATCACTGTTAACCAAGGCGTACACATCCACGTTCAGCGAGGAAGCCGAGTTCGTCATTGCCCAGTTCGCCGCTTGCTGCGCCCAGTTGGCTGCCGTTGTCACGTCGGCGGTGGTGCTGGAATAGATCACTGTCGCGCTGGCGTCGTTCGCCAGGTTGGTGCCATAACCATTGTAAAGAATATCCCAGACGGCCATCTGGAGTTCCGCGGCAAGTGCGGGGGTGGTCGCCGTCAACCCATAGGTTTCCCACAGATAGGAAATCGCGGTGATCTGATTGGCATTCATGCCGCCCACGCCGTTATTGAGGCCCGACACATTCGCGATTTGTTCGACGGTATAAGTGCCGGTTTGGCCGTAGTTGACCTGGTGGGTCAAGTCAATGCACAGGCCCGTAATCGTATCGCCAGTCGAAAGCGACAACGGGTTTCCGCCACTGATAGAGTTCACCGTGAAGTTATAGATCCCGGCGGAAGTATAATCCACGCCGCTCTGACCGTTGCAAGACCAGTTGACGGTAACGGCCTGCGTGTTCGGCTGGCTCGCATTAAAGGTCATGGTAACGCTATCCGCACGAGCGGACATCCCCGATGCGATGATCGCTGTTGCTGCCGCGATATAAGCCAGAGTGTGGAAACGGGTGGCGATCATATATTTCTCCTTGTAAGGGTTAGCTTCAGATCAGTTCAACAAAGCTCATAAGTAATGAATACAGTAAAAAGGTACATCAAGGGCGAAAATTGTCAAACATTTTTTGCTGTTTTTTCTGACGTAACTCCTGATTGTCCAGTAACTTACGTCTAGTAACTTACGTCTAGTAACGTGTGTCTGGTAACGGATCTTTTTCCTGCAATATTGGAATCTATTTCAACAAATTATCGTGAACTACAAATCACAAAAAAATATAAAAAAGCAAAAAATTTTGAATAATTTACGAGCTTGAAATCTTTCAGTTACAGGCTTCTTCTTCGAGACAGCTTATTATGTCGTCAAAATAAGTGGTCGATGGAAGAAAATAAATCGTTGTCAGCGGACGATAAACTTAGCAGGGCCGTTATCGGACAACTAAACCGGCCTTGAGCCTGAAGCAGGAGCAGATCGTGAACAACAGGTCTTTGCAGGAATGGTTGAAAGAGGGTACAGAACTATACGATACGGCTGTGACCGAATACCGGGAACTGGAAGGACAATTGGCGGGATTGCAAGAACAACTCATGACCAAACTCACGGAGGTCAACCATGTCGCAAAGATCATCGGCAAGCCGCCGTTGGAGAGGATGATGCCAGCAGAAGATGAGACGGCGTTAGTACAAGAGATGAAACCGGCAGAGAATGGGACAACATCGATGAATGGGGCAGCGGAAAAGGCCGTGGAAGTCGCGGTGGAAGTGGTCGACCCAGGACAGGCGGCACCCTACACGCTCAGCAGCATCGCCCGAGCACTGACCGGAAAACCAACCCGGCGATAACACTCAGCTGTAGCAATAGCCTTGCGTAAACATAGCCTTGCGAGGAATCGCAAGGTTTAACGCATCCTGCACGCCTCACCCATGCGAGCCAAGGGGGTCTCTGACGTCATGGGTGCCTCTGGCGTCCGAAGCCTTGAGATGTGGCCATTTTTTGTGGCAAATTGTGATGCCAAAGGCGAAGTCCGCGGCGCCGCAAGCGTTTTCGGTGATCTTTTGCGAGATCAACGCAAAGCCCCGCATTACCATGCGGGGCTCCATTTAACGCCTGTGCCACAAAAGACGGCCACACCCAAGCCTTGCATTTCCACGCAAGGCTATTTGCACCACATCCAATCTCTCATAAAATGTGAGACTTTCATCACCCCACTAAGGAATTTGACATGGCTAAGAATATTAAACCTCGCGCTCAGGACTACGCTCAGTGGTATCTCGACGTCATCAAGGCAGCTCAGCTCGCCGATTATTCGCCCGTCAAAGGCTGCATGGTCATCCGTCCTGAAGGCTACGCCATTTGGGAAGCGATCCAGCGTGACCTCGACCGCCGCTTCAAGGAGACCGGCCACGTTAACGCTTACTTCCCTCTGCTGATTCCGCAATCCTTCCTGACCCGCGAAGCTGAGCACATCGAGGGCTTCGCCATGGAATGCGCCATCGTCACGCACTCGAAGCTGCAGAAGGACGCGTCTGGCAAACTCCGCCCTGCCGGTGAACTTGAAGAACCGCTGATCGTGCGGCCGACGTCCGAAACTATTATTGGCCATATGTACCATGAATGGTTGCAGTCCTACCGTGATCTGCCGATCCTCATCAATCAGTGGTGTAACGTGATGCGCTGGGAAATGCGAACGCGGCTGTTCCTCCGCACCGCTGAGTTTCTCTGGCAGGAAGGGCACACCGCTCACGAAACTGCTGAGGAAGCTCAAAGCGAAACGCTCCGCATGCTCGACGTTTACGCCGCCTTCGCTGAAGAAATCCTCGCCATTCCCGTGATCAAAGGCGCCAAAACTGACGCGGAGAAATTCCCCGGCGCCGTCACGACGTACTGCATCGAAGCGTTGATGCAGGACGGCAAATCGCTCCAGGCCGGCACCTCGCACAATCTCGGCCAGAATTTCGCCAAGGCTTTCGACATCAAATTTCTCAGCCGCGGTAACAAACTCCAGCACGCATGGACCACCTCCTGGGGCGTCTCCACCCGCCTCATCGGCGCGATGATCATGGCCCACTCCGATGACGAAGGGCTCATTCTTCCGCCGAAGGTCGCTCCCTACCTTGCTGCCATCGTCCCAATCTTCAAGACCCCCGAAGAGCAGCAGAAAGTCGCCGCGTTCATCGATCAGCTTCTCGTGCAACTCGTCGGCGAAGCGGAAGTCGCTGCCGCCAAGAAACGACAGACCGATCCCGCCCTGCCGCGTTATTTCTTCGACAAGATCACCAATCAAGCGATCATCGTCGACTGGCGAGACAACCGTCCCGGCGACAAACAATTCCACTGGGAACAACGCGGCGTCCCCTTCCGCCTCGAAGTCGGCCCCCGCGACGTCGACGCCAACGCTTTCGTCCTGAAAAAACGCCTCGACCGCTCCAAAGAAACTGTGCAACTTGCCGCCGTTACTCCCACCTGGTTCACAGGCGCCCTCGCCGCCATCCAATCCGCCCTTCTCGAAAAAGCTCGCACCTACCGCGACGCCAACACCCACACCGCCACCACCTACGACGAACTCAAACATCTCACCGCCTCCCCCTCCGGCGGTTTCATCCGCGCCTACTTCACCCCCAACAAAGAAATCGAAGCGAAAATCAAACAAGAAACCAAAGCCACCGTCCGCTGCATCCCCTTCGCCCTCCCCCACCAACCCAGCACCCCCGGCAAAGACATTTACACCGGTGAAGAAACGACAACGCAAGTCATCTTCGCCCAGTCCTACTAATACTAATGTTGCTATGATGGAGAATGATTATTCACGAGGTGCCCGATGACGCTGAAATCGATCCAAACCGCCGCCATGCAACTCCCCTCGCAAGAACGCAGCCAATTAGCCGCCGCGCTGCTCTCGAGTCTCGAATCCGACAACGCATCCGAACTTGAGACGATGTGGGTGGAGGAAGCCGAGGGAGCCGTGCTGGCGCCTGAGGCGGTCGTGACGACTGTACTAAAAGTGTGTGAAAATTGCGGCCAAACGATCGGCAAACTCGAAACGCCGAACGTATGGAAAGAACACATTGTTTGTGCGGCATGCTATAAAAAACTTGCATAAAGGAACTCCTCGTTTCGTCATTCGAATTTTGAGCTTTGAATTTGATTCGAATTTCGAACTTCGAGTTTCGAATTTAAAACCATGTCTGCGTCTGTCCGTGTCTGTCTGTGGCTAATTTAAGTCCATATCTAAAGGAATCACGCCATGCCCGAGAATCTTTTCGACCTGACCAACCGCGTCGCGATCGTCACCGGCTCCTCCCGCGGCCTCGGCCAATACATGGCCCGCGCTCTCGCACACGCCGGCGCCGACCTCGTCATCACCAGTCGCGCGCTTGCCTCCCTCGCCCCAATCCAAAAAGAAATCGAAGCGATTGATGGAGGGAAACGCCGATGCCTGCCCGTCGCACTCGATATCCGCGACCCCCACTCCATTACCCGCGCCATCGACGCCGCCCACGCCCACTTCGGTCGCCTCGACATCCTCGTCAACAACGCCGGTTGCAACATCCGCAAGCCTGCCGTCGATGTGACGTGGGACGATTGGAACACGGTGGTCGATACGAATCTTCGCGGGACTTTTTTCGTCGCCCAGGCGGCGGCGAAGAAAATGATCCCCGCCAAGTACGGCCGCATCATCAACATCGGCTCGGTCACCTGCGTCGCCGGTTACGCCAACCTCGCCCCCTACTGCGCCAGCCGCGGCGGCATCAAACAGCTCACCATGTCCCTCGCCGACGACTGGGGCATCCACGGCATTACCGTCAACTGTCTCGCCCCAGGCTGGTTCCAAACCGCCCAGACTCGCGTCCTCTACGAAAACAAAGAATGGGTCGACTACCTCTGCGACCGCATCCCGCTCAAGCGTCCCGGCCATCCCAACGACCTCGATGGTGCTGTCGTTTTTCTCGCCTCCGAATCCAGCCGTTACATGACCGGCCAAACGCTGTTGGTCGACGGCGGCATCACGACGATCGCCACCCGTGCAACGGTGCCGCAGAAATGACAAGGTGAAGGGGTGACAAGGAGACGGGGAGACGGAGTTCACGCTTCCGCGTGCCCCTCTCCACGAATTTTACAAATTGGACCCATTTTACGAATTTTACGATGAACACGGAGACAATCAATAAGGCTCAGCCCCGTATGATATCCCGGATCCACATCCGGCGTTGCCTTGATCCGTTCCAATTCTACCGTGGCGAGTTATACTGCGTCGTAATTGATAATCCCTGAAAGAGAACTTTCCATGCGTAAGATAGTTTTGGTCGCTGTATTGTTTGTTGCCGTCGTCGCCGGTTTTGCCAGCGCCGCCGTCGACATACGGCTCTTTCGAATCGAAGAGAAACGGAGTATCCAGTTCGTCAAGGACATAAGCCACCCCGCGGATGCGATCCAGATCACCTTGTCGCTCAGCGGTCCTGAAGCGTCTGCCGCGACACATTACGGGGAGCTCAAGCTGGAGGAGGCCGTCGACAACACGGGGGCGAATCTCATTCCAGCCAAGGATTCTTTCATCAACAATGCCACGAAGTTCCAGGAGTTTTCGAACGCGTTTTTCCGCGAGAATCACATGGACAAGAGTCGCCCGGTTGCCGACCCGCAGATCGAAATCAACCTTGCTTCCGCCAAGCGAACCGCGACCAAGATCGCCCGTCTCCGCGGCACCATCAGCCTTTCCGACAAGGGCACTCTCAAGACCGCCGAACTCACCGGTCTCAAGCCCGGCGATAAAAAGAAAATGGACCTCCCCACAAACGCCGGCGTCACCATCACCACCGACATCAAAAAAGGCAACAATCTCAGAGAGCTCAAAGTCGAAATCACCGGCAACGCAGACGCCATCGACTCCCTCGAGCTCTTCGACGCCGCCGGCAAGAAAGTCAACATCGGCTACTGGTCCACAGGCGACGGTCTCGTCTATCGCACAATCAACCTTATCGACAAACCTCTCGACGAAACCATGAAGCTCGTTGCAAAGATCAGCGTTGATCGCAAGATCACCAAGATTCCCTTCGACTTGAAAGACATCGTATTGCCGTAAGCTCGGAGTCCAACGAGAGGAATGTTCATGCCTCCTCCTCCGCCCCTCAACGTGTTATACATTCATTCCCATGACACTGGCCGTCTGATCCAGCCCTACGGCCACTGCGTTCCGACGCCCAACCTGCAAGCCCTGGCCGAAGGCGGCGTCCTATTCCGCCAAGCATTCTGTGCCGCGCCGACCTGCTCCCCGAGCCGCGCCGCGCTCCTGACGGGCCTCCCACCGCACGAAGCCGGAATCTTCGGCCTCGCCCACCGAGGCTTCGAACTCCACCCCGAAGCTCGCAAACGCACGCTCCCTGCCTATCTCGCCACTCATGGCTACCAAACCGTCCTCGCAGACCTCCAGCACATCACCGCCGGTCCACTGTCCGGAGTAGGCTACCAACACATCTTGCCAAAAAACGGCTGGGGCGTCACCGCCACCACACAAGCCGCTACAAACTACCTCCGATCACAACCGACGCAGCCGTTCTTCCTCGACGTCGGCTTTTTCGCAACCCATCGCCACGGCCCGGAATTCTGGCCAGCCAGCAACACCAAAGACGGCCAAAACAAAATAGCATCACTCGACCACCGCTACCTACCCGCTCCGCCCGGCCTGCCCGATACAGCCGCCAACCGGCTCGATTTCGCCGATTTCCGCCATTCCGCCGGCCTGCTCGACGCCGGCATCGGACAAGTCCTCGCAGCACTCGACGAAGCGAACCTGACGGGAAACACCCTGATCCTCGCCACCACCGACCATGGCCCGCCATTCCCACGCATGAAATGCAACCTCACCGCCGGCGGAATGGGAGTCATGCTCATCCTCCGCGGCCCCGGCGGCTGGACCGGCGGGCGCACAACTGACGCACTCGTCTCACACATCGATATATTCCCCACAATCTGCGAATCGCTCGGCCTGCCACCCCCACCGTGGCTACGCGGACGATCGCTCACACCACTTGCCAAAGATACACAAGCGAAAGTAAACGATGCGATCTTCGGAGAAATCACCTATCACGCCGCTTACGAGCCCGTCCGTTCTGTCCGCACACACAGATGGAACTACTTAAAACGCTACGACAAGCGAGGCCGTCCAGTCTGGGCCAACACGGACGACAGTCCTGGCAAGCTAGCCCGCTTCGCCGCGAATCCCAACCGTCGCGATCCGCCAGCCGAGGCACTATATGACCTCCTTTTCGACCCCCACGAAATGGACAACCGCCTGACCGACCCCGCTTGCGCTGAAATCCTGCGAGAGATGCGCCAGCGGCTAACCCAATGGCAGCAAGCCACCGGCGATCCACTCCTGACCGGCGATCCCATTCCGCTCGGCCCAAACGCCGCCGTCAATTCCCCCGATGCGTTCTCCCCCGAAGAAACGCCTACCCTGGCGAAAAACCCTATCTGAGGACGTGCACGTTTGCCCGAGATCACGGAATAGCCTTGCGAGGAATCACAAGGCTACTTTGGCGACGTGAACTGTGGGTTTGGGATATACTGTTCGGCATGGCTGAGAAGAACGAGCCGTTGACTTACAAGAGTGCTGGTGTGGATATCGCCGCCGGCAATGCCGCGGTGGATCGTATCAGGTTCCTCTGCCAGCGGACGCACTCCACGCGTGTACTGGGCAAGTACGGCGCCTTTGCCGGGTTGTTCCGACTCGACTTTCCGGAAAAACTCTTCGCTCGCAACTACAAGGAGCCGGTGCTCATCGCCTGCACCGACGGCGTAGGCACCAAAATCAAAATCGCTTCCGCCATGAAAAAGTACGACACCGTCGGCATCGACTGCGTCGCGATGAACGTCAACGACCTGATCGTCCAGGGCGGCGAACCGCTCTTCTTCCTCGATTACCTCGCACTCCACAAGATCGATCCGGAAATCACCGTCCAGATGCTCAAAGGCATCTCCGATGGCTGCATGGAGGCCGGCTGTTCGCTCCTCGGCGGCGAAACCGCCGAAATGCCCGACCTCTATGCTCCCGGCGAATTCGACATGGCGGGCTTCGCCGTCGGCGTCGTCGAACACCACAAAATCCTCGACGGCTCCGACATCGACATCGGCGACTCGATCATCGGCCTGGCCTCCAACGGCATCCACTCCAACGGCTACGCCCTCGTCCGCCGCATCGTCGAAAAAACCGGCAACAACCTCGCCGACTTCATCCCGGAACTCACATGCCCGCTCGGCGAAGAACTCCTCCGCCCCACCCGCCTCTACGCCCGCCCCATCCAAAAACTGCTCGCCAAATACAAAGTCAAACGCATCGTCAAAGGCATGGCCCACATCACCGGCGGCGGACTCGCCGGCAATGTCCCACGCATGCTACCGAAAGGTTTTACCGCCCGTCTCAAACGCGACAGTTGGACCGTACCACCGATCTTCCAGTGGCTGCAAAACAGCGGCCCCGTCGACCTCGAAGAAATGTACAACGTCTTCAACATGGGCATCGGCTTCGTCCTGATCGTCCGCCCCGCCTTCACCAAACCGATCATGACCCACCTCCGAACCCTCGGCGAAAAACCCTACTTCCTCGGCAAAGTCCGCAAAGGAAAAGGGGGATGCGATGAACCGACGCTGGAATGGAGCTAACTATGTCAATTCTATTGAACCAACAGAGCCGCGACCGTCAGGGAGCGACCTGTGTTATTCCCACATTGCCGCACGGTCGCTCCCTTACGGTCGCGGCTCTGTTGGCAATCGCGATAGCAGCGGTGACTCTGACGGCAACCAGGACCGCCGGCGCCGAGATTCCGCCGAAGCAGGACCAGCCCGAACCCACAGGCGTGGAAACACCCTCCACGACGCAAACGACATCCAATCCGCAGAAACTCGCCCAGGAAGCGGAGGCAAAAGGCGACCTGAAAACCGCTATGACTTATTATGAAAAAATATGTATTCGAATGGCCCACAATCACGAACCCGGCGCCGACGCTCTCTTCACCAAAATGGGCGATATGGCCATGACCCTATCCGCTACCCCAGCCGCAACGGACGAAGCGGGAGAGATGTACGCAAAGGCCCTCGTCTACTGGAATCTCGCTCAACAGCAGAATCCTCGCTATCTCCCGGCTCAGGAGAAACTCGCCGAAGAATATTACAAAATCGCCATGTTCTTTCGCGCTCCCACCTACTGGACCAAGCTCGCCGACACCGCCAAGCTCCTGACCGAAATGGACCCCGAATACGCCAACGGCCACACTTACCTCGCCACGGCAAAGCTCCATCAGAACCCGGCGGAATACCATAAATTCTCGGAAGAACTCAAATGAGACCTTCGAAAAACCAACAATAGCCACAGAGGGCACAGAGAAAAATAACTATATCTTTTACCTCTCTGTGTCCTCTGTGGCTAGTTTTTAGAAGGTCTCAATAAGGCGCCGGCAAACCCACCGATTAAGCCGCGAGTTTCCACTGCGCCTTGTTCGATGAACCATTTCATGGCGTCAACGCGACCAGCATACGCAGCCCAATGGATGGACGTCACCCGCCCTTTTTCTGAGGCACAGGTTTTGTTATGCAAGTTCGGCAAGTTCGACGTGGACATGTGTGACATGGCCACAGCCGCGGTCTCGGCGATGCGACGGACAAACTGGCGTGTTGGACGAGTCAGAGTGCTCAGAAACAAGAAAGGAACAATTCTACATTTGAAATTTGAAAAGAGAGAGAGTGAGCGAGTATGCGCCTTTGCCACAGGCGAGCGGGTAACAGTGTTTGTTGTCCGGTGAAAAAGTGGCGTCTTTTAGGTAAGAGGGAACCTATGACTACTCGCACACTCTCGCGGTTTGTCTCGATTCACGCCATGGCGATGGCGGTGATGGCGGCGATTTCGGCAAGGGCCGACGTTACCGTTGTCAATCCCGCGTATATCGCCCCGGACCCCGATCCCAGCACATGGAACTCCGGCGTTGATCTGACGATTGGCACCACTGCCGGTCAGAGCGCCTCGGTCACGCTGGATAATGGCACGACGGACAACGCCATCACCAGCGTTGACTTGGCGAGCACCTACCTCGGCGGCGCCAATACCGCCGACGGCAACCTCACCGTCACCGGCAACGGAGCGACCTGGCACACCACCAGCCTCCTTGTCGGCTATCGCTTTGGCAGCACCGCCACCCTGAACATCGACAATGGCGGAGCGGTCAGCGCCACTTACTTTTACATCGGAAGATCCGCCGGCTCGGCCAGTTTTTCCACCACCGGCACCGTCACCCTCACCAACGGCAGCACGGCCAGCGGTTTCGACGTCGAACTCGGCGGAGCCGCCGCCTCCACCGGCATCCTCAACATCCTCTCCGGCTCCACCTTCACCAGTACAGGTCCCACCGAGCTTGCCCAGGAAAGCGTCGGCAGCAGCGGCATCGTCAACGTCAACAACGCCACATGGAACGCCGGCGGCACCATTTACATCGGATATACCACCGGCGGCACCGGCGAGTTGAACATCAGCAACGGCGGCGTCGTCAACATGGGAACCAATGCCCTCAATGACGGCGACCTCTACGGGCACGGAACCCTCAGCATCACCACCGGCGGAACCCTGATCACCGGCGGCACCAGCCAACTCGGTGGGTCCATCAACACCACCTACGGCATCGTCACCATCGACGGCGACGGTTCCTCATGGACCGCCACCAACGGCTATATCGACGTCACACGCGGCGTTATGACCATCAGTAACGGCGGACTTGTCACCGCCAACGCCATTCTCGCTTCCTCGGGAGGCGCCGTGACCACCGCCCTCTTTTTCAACGGTGGCATCTTCAAACCCACCTCCACCGCTCAGCCCAGTTGCATCGGCGGTGCCTTTGATTCCCTGATCCTCACCGATACCCCCACCAGACCCGCCCTGACTATGCAAGTCGATATCGCCTCAGCCTCTTTGGCCGAGGTCTTCACCGGCACCGGTGGCATCACCAAGACCGGCACTGGCACACTCACCTTCAACGGCGCTGAAACTTATACCGGACTCACCGACGTCGCGGCAGGCAAACTCATGGGCGAAACCTCCTTCGCGGGGTCTCTTACCGTTCGCGACGGAGCCATCTACGCCCCCGGCGGACCGAATAATGTCGGTCCCGCCTTCGGCGCCTGGACCGCGCACATCGGCGGCGGCTACACCCAGGAAAGCGGCGCTTCGCTGCTGATGGACATCGGCAGTCTTGGTTCCGATATGCTCGTCGTCAATGGCGATGTGAGCCTCGACGGTGACCTCTTCCTGCACACCAACGGAACGCGGAATGCCGACTTCTACGTCCTGATTGACAACCTCGGCAGCGATCCGGTCAGCGGCGATTTTGCCAATATCTTCCTCGACGGCAATTTGCTGACTCTCACACCCATGGCCGGGATGAACGGCGGCGGCTCGTTTCTGCTCAATGGCACGACTTACTATTTCTCGTATGCCGGCCTAGCTTCCACCGGCGGAGCCCTCGGCGGCAACGACGTGATACTCACAACGATCATCCCAGAACCGGCCTCCCTG
The DNA here is from genome assembly GCA_009781185.1 of Phycisphaerales bacterium. GTDB lineage: Bacteria > Planctomycetota > Phycisphaerae > WQYP01 > WQYP01 > WQYP01. Next base: position 46,218 of record WQYP01000006.1, read on the forward strand.
TCGATCCTCGCCCTTGGCGCCGCAACGCTCTTCACTCGCCGACGGAAATAGACAGATCGCGGTCAATCATTGCGCAAGGTGGAGCCCCGCATGGCAATGCGGGGCTTTGCGTTGATCTCGCAAAAGGGCATCGAAAACGCTTGCGGCGTCGCGAACCGCGATTACTAGCAGCCAATGCCAAGCCACTGCTCACACGCGGTGCAGATGGGTGTGGCCATTTTTTATGGCCAATCAGACGATTGCCCCACGGATGACAATCAAGAAGAAATGGACTAAATTATAAAAACATCCGCGTCTATCCGCGGCTGATTTTCGCCGTCTCTGTGTCTTCTATGCCCTCTGTGGCTACGTCGTTTTAAGAAAATGGAGATTTTATGGCCACTCGCGAATTTCCCCTTGTTCCCGTCACCGTTCCGCAAGTCGAGACCAAGCATCGGCGGATTAAGACGCCGATTCCGCATCCGGAGTCGATCGCTACGTTGACGAAGCTTCGCAACACGGAGCCGCGGAGCATGGGCGGACAGCCGCCGATCCTGTGGCATCATGGAAAAGGGGCGACGGTGTCGGATGCGTATGGGAATCAATGGCTGGATTTTTCGGCGGGCGTGTTGGTGACGGCCAGCGGACACGGACGGCCGGAGATCGTCAAGGCGATCACCGATATGGCGAACCAGGGACTGTATCATGCGTACTGCTTTCCGACGGAAATTCGTCAGCAATTGGTAGCGGAACTGGCCAGTTGGCTGCCGGCGCCGTTGTCACGGGTGTTTTTGCTTTCGACCGGCTCGGAAGCGGCGGAGTGCTGCATCAAGCTGGCTCGTACGCAGGGCATGAAGGTCGGCGGGAAGGACAAGAATATTTTTATTACGTACGAGAGCGCGTTCCACGGGCGAACGCTCGGGTCGCAGCTTGCCGGCGGGTCGCCAGCCCTCAAGTCGTGGATCGGCGACCTTGACCCTCGTTTCGTACAGGTACCGTATCCCGACGGCTTCCGCCAGAAAGACGTCTCCTTCGACCTCTTCGAACGCTCACTCAAGGAAAAAGGCGTCGATCCGGAGCGAGTTTGCGGCGTGATGACCGAAACGTATCAGGGCGGCAATGCCACGATGTTCACGCCCGCCTACGGCCAGGCGCTCCGCAAGTGGTGTGACAAGCACAAGGCGTTGATGATTTTTGATGAGGTTCAGGCGGGCTTCGGACGTACCGGTAAGGCGTTTGGATTTCAGCATCTGGGCATTGTGCCGGATTTGGTTGCTTGCGGGAAAGGCATTTCCGGCGGGATGCCGCTCTCGGCGGTCTTCGGGGTCCAGGAAGTCATGGACCTCTACGGGCCGGGCGAGATGACCTCGACGCACTCGGCGAATCCGATCTGCTCGGCGGCGGCGTTGGCGAACCTGCAAGTGATTCGCCGCGAGAAGCTGGTTGAAAATGCCGCGAAGCTTTCGCCGATCCTCACGGAAGGGTGCAAGGAGATTCAGGCGGCCTCGAAGGGGCGTTGTGGCCATTTCACGGTCAGCGGCCTTGTCGCGGCACTGCAATTCACCAAGCCCGGCACCACGACGCCCGATCCGGACCTTGCATGGGAACTCGTTCACAGCGCCATCCAGCAGGGCGTGATGCTGTTCGCCCCGGTCGGTTTTGGCGGGGCGGCGGTGAAGCTCAATCCACCGCTGGTGATCGATGAGGCGGCCTTGCGTGAAGGGCTCGCGGTGCTCCGCGATATCATGAAAAAAATTGCTTGATGACCTGTTATACTTCAGAGAGCTCTTATGCGTGAATGGATCAATAAGTACGCTGTTTACATTATCGTCGTGGCGTTGGCGATTGCGGTGGTGTCGTATTTGCGATCCGGAAGGCAATCCAAGTCTCAGTTCTTGCCGGAATACACGCTGGCGTGGTATGTCGATGAAGAAACGAACGAGGAATCTGTTCGTCCCATTTCCGAGTTGCCGCCGCTTCCGGGCAAGAGCGGAAAGCTTACCGTGGTCCGAGCGATCAAGGTGACCTACGACGACGGCCAAACCTCACAGACGGTTTACCTGGAAAAATTTACGCCAGAGGCTCAAGAACGACTCTCCAAGTTGGCCGTCGATGATATACAGCGCGACACGTTTTTCGGAAAACTGGTCCGATTGCCCGAACCGGGAAGTCACTGGGTACCTGCGGACAGCAGCGAAGGCACTCAAATTCGAGACAGTATCGCCAATTCAGATCACGGAACGCCGAAGTTTTTCCCTCCCCGGAAAAACCATCCATGAGAATGACCGTGTAGAAAAAGATCGTGTATGCCAGGGAGAATTCAATGAATCCAATGAATCGCTCACGAGCCTTCACGCTGGTCGAACTGCTGGTTGTTGTGGCGATCGTCGTTCTGCTGATATCCCTACTCCTGCCTACCCTCAGTAAAGCCAAGGATCGGACCAAGCAGGTCCGCTGCGCGGCGAACCTGCACGAGATCGGCATCGCCCTGAACGCCTACGCCCACAACAACAAGGGTATTGTGGTCAATGGATGCTATTACTTCCCCGCGACCATTCAGCAATGTTTCTGGCCCGAGTCGCTCTGGGTCGACGGCGTCGTGACGGTCCGAAGCAACCAGATCAAGGGGAACAGCTATCCCACGATCACCGACGCGAACGGCAATACGATTTCGTACCCGATGCTCAAGGGAACGTCCGGCCAGAATTTTGTGTGCGGCCGCGGCGTTTTTTATTGCCCGGGATACCAGCTGCCTGAGTCATCCCTCGCTGGCGGAGGCAGCGGGGTCTATGCCGCTACCGCCGCCACCTATGGCTTCGGCGTCTTCGCGGGCTCGGTCCTCTGGGGTAGCGGCGGCTCTTGGGGGGTCGGCGCCAATGTCGGCGATGGACCGAACAACTTGCCTCGCTCTCACTTCAACATCATGAGGCCACAGTACTGGGTCCCGTCACACATCGTCCTATGTGACGGCGGAGCAGGCATGTTCCGCACCGGCGCCGGCTGGGGCTCGCAATACCCGGACGTCAAACAGCGACATTTTAATGGGGCCAATTACCTCATGGGCGACATGAGTGTCGAATGGAACCGCGACAGCTACGCCGATGTACCTTTCGCCACCAATGGAAACGTCTGGACGCATGAGCCGTATGGAAAGCGAGGGACCAATGGCGGCTGATGCCTTTATGTAGGTTGCGAGGGGCCGTGATAGGAAGCATAGCTGGCCAGTTTTCGCAGCCGTTGGAAGAGCAATGCGACGACCTGGGGTACCCAGAACGGCCTTGCGTCTTCCGACGTCGTGCTCGCCGTCGAACGAAAAGCTCCAAGCTCACGATAGACGATGATAAAAATCACAATGGCCCAGAGACGGACAATCCAAAATGCAATATTCAGTGCCAGCCCCAGATATATCCACAAGAAAACCCGCGTCGAAAACTCGCTGGAGAATGCCGTAAGCACACAGAACTGCACCACAAAAGCCATGCATAAAATGGCGAACAGTATTTTCAAGAAGGATGCCTGGCGGGCTGAGGAAAGACAACGAACAAGTCCCGCGATCTTGCCGAACAGGCTGAAGAGTGTCCAATGCACCCAAACATCCAGAAGTGCATTCACTATTGACATCAAAATTCTGACGGCAGCATATTGTCTGACCGCCACTGGCAACATGCTGAGGCAGAGCATGGCGAACAGGTGGTAGGCGACCTCGGCATTTACGGCCAGCCGCAGACGCCTCTCCGATTTGTTGTCGTGATTTTGCCCATCGGCGGGATGCGACTCTTCCGCGAAAAGCTGCATTCCCCACCATCCGCAGAGCATCACGCAAATGCCAACGTACCAAAAAAGACGAAACAGATCGCCGGTCATCCAAGCTGGCACGATACCATTTCTGAAAAAAAAGAAGTATAAAAAATAATTCAAAAGCCCCCCTGATACGAGCAGGATCCACACGCCGATCACGAGGAGCAATCCCAGCCGCAGTGATTGGAACCAGCGGAGCGAAACGCCGCCGAGTTTGAAATCCGATACGGATCCAGCGATATACGTTCCGCATTCCGGGCAGCGGCCAGATTGATCAAGTCCACGCAGGTTGTAATGACACTTGCAGCAGGGAATATCCGTCGTGATCGTGAGGGAGGGAGGGGATGCCGCGGGATCGGTCATGTAACTTCTTCTCTGGGGGTTTGCTCAGAGACGGTTAATGTCACCAGCTCTCCGTGCGGCCGCTCCACGGGCTCGTCGAGTGCCTTCAGTGCCGCCTTGTTGGGATGTTTCCAGAAGAGCATGGAGCGGAGTGTTGCGGCGAGGCCGGTGATGGAGCCGAAGGTGTCGTTGACGGCGGAGGCTTCGTAGCCGCTGTGGACCATGCAGTTGGCGCATTTTGGGTTGCCGCTTTCGGTGCCGCATTTGTGCCATTCTGAGGATTGGATCAGTTCTGCAAATGTGTCGACGTATCCATCCTGGAGCAGGTAGCAGGGTTTTTGCCAGCCGAAGATGTTGTAGGTCGGCATGCCCCAAGGCGTGCATTTGTACTGCCGTTTGCCCATGAGGAATTCCAGGAACAGGGCGCTTTGGTTGAAGCGCCAGGTCTTTTTGCGGTTGCTGAGGATTTTGTCGAAGAGTTCGCACGTCTTATCGCGGCCGAGGAATTTTGTCTGGTCGGGTGCTTTGTCGTACGAGTAACCGGCCGAGAGGGTCATGCCCTCCACGCCCATGCCCATCATCTCGTCGAAAAACGCGCGCACGCTTTTAGCGTCGGCGCCGTCGAAGAGCGTTGTGTTGGTGGTGACGCGGAAGCCGCGGTTGACTGCCTCGCGAATGCCGGCCGCCGCCTTTTCATACGCCCCCTCCCGGCCAACCGCGGAATCGTGTTGCTCGCGCAATCCGTCCAGATGCACGCTGAAGGTCAGATACTTGCTCGGCTTGAACAGGTCGAGCTTCTCTTTCAACAGCAGCGCATTGGTGCACAGGTACACATATTTTTTCCGAGCCACCAGGCCATCCACGATTTCCTTGATTTGCGGATGCAGCAGCGGTTCGCCACCGGGGATGCTGACCATCGGGGCGCCACATTCCTCCGCCGCGTGGAAGCACTGTTCCGGCGAGAGATTCTTCCTCAAAATGTCCGTCGGATACTGGATCTTCCCGCATCCCGCGCACGTTAAATTGCAGCGAAACAACGGCTCCAGCATCAACACCAGCGGATAACGCTTCCGCCCAGAGAGTTTCTGCTTGAGGACATAGCTCGCCACCGTCCACATTTGCGAGATCGGAACCGGCATTCACATTCCTTCCATTGACAGCTCATCTACAGCTGAGCTTTGAAAAGAGTGCAATGATAGCGACGATGTGCCACGATTCCAATGAGTATTGGTACCGCGACCGTTAGGGAGCGAGAGGGGCTATTTCATGATGCTCTCAGGGTCGCAGAGCCAATCTACAACCGTCATTCACATCCCCACAAGTCGAACACGTGATCCGGCACTCCCTTACGGTCGCGGTACCAGTCCTCACCCCAGCTTAACCGGGCTGGAACACCCTTTGCTTCACTTTCTGGAGTTAAGGGTTTTTCTGGCGGCAGAGAGGAGCGGCAACATGCGCCAAAAACTTATTGTTACGACCGACCCATCAGGTGTTCCGCAGGCTGAGGTGCCACTCACATCCATGTGGGACCTGGTCGAATATCTTTCCTATCAGCGTGTGGCGGTTGCGTATCACTACCGCGCCACACACTTTACGGTGACCTTCCCTCGACAGGACATCTCCACGGCACAACGCATCCTCGATGAATGGACCGCTTCCGTAGATATGTACCAAGCGGTCTGAACGCCCATGGGGGGCGTGGTATCCAGAGCGGGCCATCAGTACAATCGGCGGCCATGCGAAGCGTCCTTATCCTGACCGCCGTCTGTCCTGAAGCCCGAGCGCTCGCTCGGGCTCTGCATTTGCTACCCCACCCTCCCCCCACCGACCTGCCCTTCTGGCGAAATGAGCATCTCTGCCTTGCCTGCATCGGTATCGCAGGCTTCAACCTCCACCGCCTACCGTTAGACAACGAATCCACCAAACCACAACTAATAGTGATGGCTGGTGTAGCTGGAGCACTCTCCCCGGAGTTGCGACGCGGCGACGTCGTGCTCGATTTAGATTCGCGCGTAAGCCCAGGGACTGCAGTCCCTGGGCTTGGGGATACCTGCACTCGCGCTATGCACGGGGAACAATGCCCCACCCCGCTACCGCGGGGTGCTCCGGGGGCTCCATTTAGTGCCACTGTACGAATCGGACCGATCCACACATCTTCGCATCTGATCACATCCCCTGCCGAGAAGGCCCGGCTATTTGCCGAGACCGGCTGCCTGGCCGTGGATATGGAGAGCGATATCGCTCGTCAGTTCGCCCAAAAGCACAACGCCGCCTTCCTTGCCTTACGAGGAATCAGTGACACCGCAAATGAATCGCTCGATCCGAAGTTGCTTTCGCTGGTGGACTCTGCCGGAAATCCACGTATCGGTCGGGCGATAGCGATGCTCACGATGCGTCCATGGAAGATCGTCGAGATGATTCGCTTGCAATCCGCCACCGCCTCTGCCATGGCTCGCGTCGCACAAGTGCTGACAGAACTCATCGCGTCAGGCTGGCTCGGAAATATGCCGCTTCGTCCCCCCCCTACCTGACAGCTTGTCCGATTCCGCACGGGAGCCATCATGCCGAAAGAGAATCTGGTTCTGGAATACGCACCGCCGCCGATCACAACGACATTTCCGACGAACGTTCGCCTGATCGTGATTCTGTTCCTGTTGTCCGCGCTGCCTCTGCCGTTTGTGCTATACGTGTCAGCGGCATCGCCGCTGGCTGCCGCAGTATGGTTTTTCAGGGAGGTGATAGATGGGTGGAATAGTCAAATATGGCTATTCATGATGGGACTGTTTTTCTTCGTGGGGATTCCGCTGGTGCTCTGCCACTTGCGATTGCTGATCTTCGGCGAGCTTTCCAAAATGGAAATCTGGGGCGGATACATCGTGGCAGCTTTGGGAATGGCTCCTGTCGCAGCGGTCATGAGCTATTTCGCCATCAACCTCTTGGATTACACTGGCGGTTGGACGCTGGAAGGCATGCTGGCGATCGGAACACTTGTTGTGCCAGCCGTTGTGACCGCCTTCGGTGCTACTGTCGTCTAGTTCCTGGGCAAACGAGCTTCGCATGGCGTACGCGTATGTGCATGCCTGTGCATCTCATGCGTGTCTGGTCTGCTCTTCTGTGCGATATTATTTGGAATCAATAGCACAAGCCCCAGCACAAGCCCCTGGTTCAGCCTATGTCTGGGCTACGTGCTCTCCTTGTCGGTGATCGCGGGGAACTTGATTGAGCTGACAACACTGGCCGTGATGGCGTTTCGGCGAAGGATGCCATGATGCGAAAATAGCCTTGCGTGGTAACGCAAGGCTTAACGTCAGCTATGCGTTCGATGTTCGAATTCCAGTACGGCACCCTCAGCCTTGCGTTACCACGCAAGGCTATTTTGCCTTGCATTTCACGTCACGCACCCACCACCGCGCTACCGCGGGGTGCTCCATGTCCTCTCCGTGAATTTTACGATACAATTATGCTTTGGTTTTTCACTCAATCTTTCAGAGCGTGACTATGTTTGAATCTCTCCAGGAAAAGTTCGGCAGCCTCTTCCGTAACCTCACCGGCAAAGGCAAAATCTCAGAAGCGAACGTCAGGGATGCCATGCGGGAAGTTCGCACGGCGTTGCTCGAAGCTGATGTCCATTACGACGTCGTGAACCAATTCGTTGCGGATGTTACGCAAAAGGCGCTCGGGACCGAAGTGCTCGCGTCCGTCGAGCCCGGGCAGCAGATGATCAAAATCGTCTATGATGAGTTGATCCGCCTTATGGGCGATGTGGACGAAGCCGCCGCTACTGCGCCTCGCATCATGTTTGTCGATCCGCCGCCGACGATTCTGATGATGTGCGGTCTGCAGGGTTCGGGTAAAACGACGACCTGCGGTAAACTGGCGATGTATCTGAAATCGAAGGGGAAAAATCCGCTGCTGGTTGCTGCGGACTTGCAGCGTCCCGCGGCAATCGATCAGTTGCATACGCTTGGTGAACAGACGGAAGTGCCGGTCTACTCCGAACGTGACAATAAGAATCCTGTGCAGGTCTGTCGCAATGCCGTGGCGTTTGCCAAGAAGAACGGGCGGGATGTGATCATCCTTGATACTGCGGGGCGGTTGCATATTGATGAGCCGCTGATGGCGGAGCTGCGGGCCATTAATCTGCAAGTCCATCCGCATCAGATTTTCCTTGTCGTTGACGCGATGGTCGGCCAGGACGCCGTCAACTCCGCGAAAGCATTCAACAGCCAGCTCGAACTCGACGGCGTGATCCTGACCAAGTTCGACTCCGACACCCGCGGCGGCGCCGCCTTGTCTGTGAAACAAATCACCGGTAAACCGATCAAATTCCTCGGCGTCGGCGAAAAACTCCAGGCACTCGAAGAATTCCACCCCGAACGCATCGCCCAACGCATGCTCGGCATGGGCGACATCCTCACGCTGGTCGAAAAAGCGCAAGCCGAGTTCGACGAGGAAAAGGCAGCCAAGCTTCAGGAAAAAATGGCCAAGGCCGCCTTCACGCTCGACGACTTCCTCGAACAGATGCGAAGCGTCCGCAAGATGGGCCCGCTCAAGCAACTCATGGGCATGCTCCCCGGCATCGGCTCCGCACTCAAGGACATCCAAATTCCCGAGGAAGAACTCAACAAAACCGAAGCGATCATCCAATCGATGTCGCGCAAGGAACGTGAGATCCCCGACGTGATCGACGGCAGTCGCCGCCGCCGCATCGCCCGCGGCTCCGGCACCGCACCCGAAGACGTTTCTCGCCTCGTTAAAGGCTTCAGCGCCGCGCGCGATATGGCCAAGAAAATGAGCGGCCTCTCCATGGGCTCCCGCCTTAAAATGGCGCAAGCCATGAGCCAATTCGACATGACCAAACTTGCCCCCGGCGGCATGCCCCGAATCTCCGCCCCTCAACCCGAACGCTCCCGCCTCACGCCCGAACAAAAACGCAAATTGCGTCAGAAGCGTTTACGAGGAAAGTAAACATGGCAACTGGTCGATCAAATGGCAGCAATGGCACGAACGGAGCAGTAAAAGCGGAAGAATATAAACATGCGGCGATGGTTTGATGGGCATCTTGACCTGGCGTTTCTGGCGGCGCTGGGGCGAAACATGGCGAAGGAAGTGGAGGACTGCGGCGGCGGGTTGCAACCGGCGGCGGTGACTTTTTCCAGTCTGCGTGCGGGGCATGTTAAAGCTGCGCTGGCGACTATTTTTATTCAGCGTCGGGTGCCGGTTGCCGAGGCACGGCGACGCGGGGAGGAAGAGCCTTGGTGCTGTTTGGATACGTTTCCCTGGTGTTTCGACGCGCTCAAGGAGGCCGGTGATGTGGCGCGACGGCAACTGGCCACCTACGCACGATGGCAGCAGGAGGGATTCATCGAGATTGTCAGTCCCCGGCAAAGCCTGGCTTCGCCGGTGGTACCACCAGAGCCGCGACCGTCAGGAAGCGTTGAGCATAATCCGGAGCGAAAACGCTCCCTGACGGTCGCGGCTCCGATACCCCACGAACCGCTCAAGGTGGTGCTGCTGATGGAAGGGGCCGTGGGAATGGAGCGGGTGGAAGAGTTCGATGCGTTTTACGAGGCGGGCGTGCGAGTGGTGTCGCTGACGTGGGCGGAGGGCAGCGTCTGGAGCGGCGGCGATCACTTCGGCGGTGATGTCACGTGGATGGGACGCGAATTGATCTTTCGGATGAATGAGCTAGGGATTGTGCATGACGTCTCGCACCTGAGCGAGCGGGCGTTCTGGAGCGTGATGGAGTTGGGCAAGGGGATGAAGATTGCGTCGCATTCGAATTGCCGTTCGCTATTGCCGGGTGCCCGGTATCCGGAGCGTCACTTGTCCGACGAGCAGATTCGAGCCATCGTCGCCGGCGGCGGCGTGATCGGCGTTAATTTGTTCTCGCCATTTCTCGTGGATGCGTCGGAAGAACGGCGGGCAACGATTGCGGATGTTGTATGTCATATTCGACATATGGAGGAAGTTGCTGGCAGACGGGATTTCCTTGCGCTGGGCTCCGACATGGACGGCGGCTTCTCGCGCAACGAATTGCCCACTGATCTCGATAGTCCTGAGAAGCTCGAACGCCTCGCCGAAGCCCTTGCCGCCGACGGCTGGAGTAAGCAGGAGCTTGATCGCTTCTGCTGGGGAAACTGGGAACGAGTGGTCACGTAAATTAGCCACGGACAGACATAGACAAACGCAGACAGATGTTGAAATTTGAAATTCAAAAATCTGTCTGTGGTTGTCTGTGGCTAAATTCCCGTCGTCAGCATGGATTTTCGGTGCGGGCGGTTGGGGAGGTTGTTCCTCGCGAAGCACTGCCTGGCCGCGAGATGTTTCGTGGAACCGGTAACGGCTCCAGCGGTGGTTTGGTCAGCTTTACGGGACGGTTTTTGCTGGCGGATTCGTACAACGCGTCCATCAGCCAACTGTGCAGAATTCCGTAGCGCACCGTACATCGCGGCTCGGCTACGCCCAGCAGGCAGTGGACGAAATTTTTGGTGGGATCAAAATGGGCCTGCGTGACGCGGGGATATTTGATGAGATGGCCTTTGGCGTCGTAGTGTTCGAGTCTTCCGCCGTGGATGCCGGTGACGAAGCGGCCTTTTTCGCCGGAGAGCCAGATGCCTTCCTGCCAGCCCGGCGTGTTGCCGGAAATGGACACCGCGGCCAGGACGCCGCCTTCGAACTCAATGGTGATGGCGGCGTTGATATCGACGGGTGTTGATTTCTTGTCGAATTTGCAATAGACCTCCACCGCCGGGCGGTCGATCAGCCAGGCGAGGGAGTTGAACAGGTGTGCGCCTGTGTCGTACATTTGGCCGCCGCCGGAGAGCTTGGGCTGCTGACGCCATGAACCATTGGTGAACTGTTTCCAGTTCTGGCAGGAGTAGGCGGAGACGGTCTGCAGTTCGCCGATGGCTTCGTTCTGAAGCGCTTCGCGGATGTAGGCGAACTCGGCGGTAAACGGAGACTGGAATGCGATTTGGAAATGACGGCCGGTTTTCTTGACCTGTGTCGCGAGCTTCCGGGCATGCACGGAACTCGTCACCATCGGCTTTTCCACCAGCACGTCGTAGCCCTTCTCCAAAGCCAGCATTGCGTGCGGGAAGTGCAGTGTGTGCGGCGTGACCAGCACGACACCGCGCAGACCTTTTGGCGGATCCTTCATCAACGTTTCGAACGAGTCGTAGCGACGAATGGATTTGTCCGCGTTGTAACATTCACGCCACATTTTTTCGTGTGCTTCGGGTTTGATGTCACAGAGTGCGACGACTTGTGCTTCGGGAACGTCTTTGAGCCGTTGCACGTGAGCGCGGCACATGCCGCCGCAACCGACCAGCGCGAGTTTGATTTTGTCTGCCATGAAAGTCTCCTGAAAAAGGGTGAGCTGATGATACGGCGGAACCGAGGAAAAAGACAATGACGAAATTCGAATGACGAATGACGAATCAGATCCGAATGCTCAAATGTTCAAATGACCGAAACGCGGCATTGCCGCGATGTTTCGTTCATTCGTCATTCGGACATTTATTTGATTCATCATTCGTCATTCGAATTTCGTCATTACTTCGCGGTGCTGTGCGGTATGTGCTCGCCGGTGACTACCGTGTCGGCCTCGGCGGCCCAGTGCTCAAGAGCCTGCCGCGTTAGACCTGTTGGGACGCCGAGCTGCCACTTTCTTCCCATGTGCTCGACTACCATCGGTTCTCTGCCGAGAGCCCCCCCCTCTCCGGCCACCAGACGCACACGATCGATCTCCGGGCGCATCGCTTCGCGCCACGCCTTGCGTTGTGCCTGCGTCGTTGCATGGATCATCGCACGGTAATACAGCGTTGCCATCTGCATTGCGGACTTCGTGGCGAGTTGCGTTTGATTGGTTAGCAATCTTGTGTAGAGGATTTCGTACTCTGCCGGTGGCAGATGGGTTCTAGCCAATTCCAGGTATGCCAGGCAATCCTCCGCGGCCTTGGCCGCCACCTGCTTTTGTTTGGCGACCTGTGTGATGAAAGCCAAGTCACCTCGATCCGCTGCGTAATACGCCGGCAGGTAGTCCGCGTCCCAGCGCCAGTTCTGCCAGTTCATCAGGAGAATATCTGGATCGTCGGGCAAGGGCGGGGGGATTCGTGTGTCGCCGAAGGTGAAGGGGCCGAGGCTGGTGATTTCTGTGACCACCAGCGAGGTCGACTTGAGGGCGTTGATGACCAACGGAGCGGCTGCTGACCCATACCGCCAATTCGCCCACATCGCCCATATGTCGTCCGCCTTGTCGGTGACGCCGGCGGCCATGAGGCCCAGCGCCCAGAGATTCACTTCGTTGGGTTCGAAGAGGACGCTGGCGTCGCCGCGGTCGACTCGTACGCAAATGCCTTGGGCGCCTTTGGAGAGGCCGTAGTCGAACTGACGTTTGAGCAGGTCAACCATGCAGTTGGCGACGTTGGATTTGTGGAAGTATTCGCCGCAGACGTCGTATTCGATGATCTGCGGTCGTCCGCCGACGGCGCCGATTTCGGGAGCATTGGTTCCCCGCATCTGCCAATCCTGCGGGACCACTTTGCTCATGATGACCTGGTTTGGCGCGAGGCGTCCGATCGCGGCCATCACGTCCCGAAACTCGCCGGGATACCAGACGAACGTTCGCACGATCAGCGATTTGTTGTGCTTGGCACATTTGGCGGCCAGCATTTTTGCGAGGCGTTCGAGTATCTGTGCGTCGGTCGCTCGTACCTGTGTTTCGACAACCGTCAGCACCAGACCGTCGATGGTCGGAATCGTCTTGGTGAGCATCCGTTCGTAGCGTTCGTCGAGAAACGCGAAGAGCTTTTCGTTGTCCGCCGCCACGGGGCCAAGATAGTTACGCGATTCGCTCGGCGGCAGGTCCGACATCTCGTGCACCCAAACGGTCACCTTCATCCCCAGCTTGTGGCAGTAATCGATCAGGTGTTCGCGTGCATCTCGCTGTACGAATTCCTGGACGCCGCCCTCGGTGGAGCCTTCGATCTGGAACTGCACGCCGTTGAATCCGAGCTGTGCGGCGAGTTTGATGAGGTTTTTGTCAGCCCGGCCGCGATGAAAGGAGACGATGCGATACGGCAGCGGCAGGCGCATCCGACCGACCGGCACCGAAAAATCCGGCACAACGATCGGCGGCTCCACAAACGCCTCCCCCCCACCACCCCCCACCACCGCCACCTGCTCCGGCCGATGGCGAATCGCGACGTAAACGATCAGCGTGAACAAACCTGCCGCCACGATCAGCATGATTCGGCGGGAGAGCACGATTCGCCGGGATGTCGAGGTGGAATGAAAACGTCGATATCGCACGCAGATCGCCTTTATTGAAGGGACAATGGCATTATACGGTATACTGCTGTCGATGCATGCCATGACTCCCGCGGAAACTTCGGCACTGATCAAATCCCTGGCACGACAGGTTGGGTTTGATTTGGTGGGCATTACGCGCATGGAGCCATCTCGATACGATAAGCAGTACTGCGACTGGATTGCCGCGGGAAAACAAGGCGAGATGTATTACCTCGAGAAGGGCATGGAGGAGCGAACGGATCTGCGAAAGAAATTTGCATGGGCGAAGAGCGTGGTATGCGTGGCGTTGGCGTATTTTCAAGAGAAGCCAGAAGCTAGAAGCCAGAAGCCAGAAGTTGGTAAGATTGCGAAGTATGCGTGGGGACGAGATTATCACAAAATAATGAACGGCAAGTTGAAACAGCTCGAAGCTCGCTTGCGCAGGGCGGTTGGTGATTTTCAGGCACGAACATATTGCGACACAGGACCGATTCTCGAACGGGAACTCGCCAGTCGCGCAGGCCTCGGCTGGATCGGCAAAAACACACTGCTGATCCACCCCTGGCACGGGTCGTACTTCGTCCTGGGCGAAATGATTCTCGATCTCGAGCTCGCCCCCCCTCTCCCCGATTCGCCCCCCCCCCTTGAGCCGGACCACTGCGGCACATGCCGGCGCTGCATCGAAGCTTGCCCGACACGCGCGATCGAGCCGTATTCGCTCGACGCCAGCAGATGCATCAGTTACCTGACACTGGAACATCGCGGGCCGATCGCTGAGGAATTCGTGCCCGCCATGCGTGTTGCCGGCTACATTGCCGGTTGCGATATTTGCCAAGAGGTCTGTCCGTTCAATCGAGCCCCCCTACCGCTCAAGACATATGACGATCCGAGCCGCAACCGTAAGGGAGCGACCCGCACCGTTTCCGAGCTACCGCACAGCCGCTCCCTTACGATCGCGACTCGGATCGCCACATGCGATTCTGTACCAGAACTACCTCTCCAGGAAATTCTCGCATGGAGCGAAGCGGAATGGGATCACTGCACTCGCGGTCGGGCGTTCCGACGAGCGAAGTTGACCATGTGGCAACGCAATGCGCGGATCGTGCGCGGGTAATGAACGTCAGTTCGACATCTCTCCTTCTGCCAAACGTTACATCGAACTGCCGTGAAAAAGGGGGCGCCGGGGGTTAGCCCGGCGCACCAAGGCTCTCTTGCTCCTCAAGCTTTTGTGTGAAAGCGGCAAAGGAGGCGAATCCCGCCGCCAAAGCCCGGATGGAGAGAGAGACCGTTTGCTCAAAAACTTCTGACTTTCAGCTCATGGCGTCTTCATCTGATGTCCCACAGCAGCCACCTCATTGCCCCGAGCTTTGGAGACCGCCACTTGCAGCGTCATGCTCGCCATCACCGCCACCACCACCACCGAGAAGACCATCACAAACATCGAATCCGCTTTTCGCGACCTGGATTTTTCTGCCATTTGTAATGCCATAGCGACTTCCATTCCTTATTTTTCTTTCTGACAAGCGTTAGATCGAACTGACGTTAAAAAGGTGCGCCGGGGGTTAGCCCGGCGCACCGGGACTCTCTCCTATCCCCAAGTTTTAGTGTTTGCGTCGGCGGAACATCATCGCCACGCCGCCCAGGGCCAGCAGCCCCAGCGACGCCGGCTCAGGCACCCAGGTCGCCAGTACAAAGTTAGAGCCCACGCTAATCGAGGTATAGCCAGTGCCAATCAACTGCGGTTCCGTCGTGTTCACATTGGGAAACAGTTTATAAGTCGCATCATAATAGTAGCCTGCATCTAACCCCAGTCCCAATTCACCGAAGCAATTACTACCCCATGCATAGAGATCACCCTCCGCGTCCAATGCAAAGAATGTGGTGTACGGACTGTTGGACATCATGACCGCCACTTCCACAATGTTGGTCAATGTGTCGGGGAATAGCTCCGTGGGCGTGGGCGTAAGTCCCAATCCCCACCCCCATACAGTGCCTTCCGCATCGACCGCCAAAGCCGTATTAGGCCCCGCCGCGATGGCCCTCACGCCGTCGCCCACAGGCAGTACCTGTGTCGGCGTGACGATGTACGGATCGCTGGCGGTGTTTTTCGAGCCGTTGCCCAACTGTCCCTGTTCGTTATCCCCCCACGTGTAGACCTTGCCGTTTTGAATGGCCATGCTGAAGTTGGATCCCATCGCGATCGCCGTCACGCCGCTTTCCATGCCGGGGACGATGGCAGGGTGGTACATGAGCCTGGTGCCACCTGTGATGGTCGAGGCGCCAATGGTATCCGGGTCTCCCAACTGCCGCATCCCAGCGTATCCCCACCCATATAGCGTGCCGCCCACAACCGCCAGATTGGCCCCGCTGCTACTTGAGGCAATCGCCGTCACGCCTGTCATCGGCGCCCCGTTCAGTTGCACGGTCGCTGGCGTAGAGTGGGCGACGCCGTAGCTGGAGTCGTAGGAACCATTTCCCAACTGGCCATAATTGTTGGCCCCCCACACATAGAGCGTTCGGCTGTCTCCCACAATGGCCATGGCGTTGAGGCTTGACGCCGTGACGGCCCTCACGTCGTTGCCTAGCGCTGTCACCGCTTGCGGCGTGTCATAATTCGTGGTGTTCCCAAGTCCCAACAAGCCATAATAGTTATACCCCCACGCATACAACGTGCCATTCTGAATCGCATAAGCATTCTCGCCCCCCGCCGCAACAACCGTCACGCCGAGGCCTAACGACGACACCTGTTGCGGCAAGTTGTATGTGCTGTCGGATGTCCCAGTCCCCAACTGGCTGCTCTCATTGCGTCCCCACGCTCGCAGTTGCAGCGATTCTACATCGGCTGCCGAAGCCGGGGCGGACTGCCATGCCATCGCGGCGACGATGGCGGCAAGAGTGAGGATTGCTTCAAACTTGAACATAAAAATACCTTTCAATATAGGTGTTGGCAAAGGCCACCCAAATAGCCCCTCTCTGCAAACCCTTTTTCCTCTCTTTTTATTGATCCCTTTTTTGGCCCGCTCAACACAAGCGGGCCGCTCAAATAGGCAAAAACAGCTCCTACGCTCCTGACGCTATCGCGAGGAGATACTGGAAAAGAACACGATTTTGTATGGAACTTACATGGGAAGAAAATAACGCAGGCATCTCGCCAGCAAAGCGCGAACGGCGTATGAAGATGGCGGACGAGACGTCCACGCCACACACCACGCCACGGCGTACATGAAAATGATCAATGTTAAATTGGGGAGGGGGGGGGGGGGGGGGA
>WQYP01000007.1 GCA_009781185.1 Phycisphaerales bacterium
AGCGTGACGACCTGGTGGGCAAACTGTTCGTCGCGCAGGATGCGCTCAGGCAGCAGACCGAGGACGCGACGATCAAGCGAAACGCGCTGGAGGGCGAACTCCTGGCGCTTCACGCCAGTTACGAGAAACTCGCGTCCGCCAAAAAAGCCGCCCCGATCGCGGCCCCTACCATCACGGTCAGCGAACCCCCGAAGGCTCCGCAACAAAACCACAGCTTGCATCGCGACCGATTGCTCAAACAGGCCAAGGCCCTGCGTTTACTCCGAAAGGAAACCTTCGAACACCAGACGCTGTTGTTGAAAGGCCGGGAGCACGTCGCCAAGGAGCGTCAGCAGCTTCGCACGCGCAAGGAAAATCTCGAACAAGTCAAACAGCTTCTGGAGCAGCAGGAGATGGTCATGGCGAGGAAGCTCGCCGACCACAGCGCCCTGAAAACCGTCGCAGCCGTCGGCATCTTCATGATCCTCACTCTCGTCGCCTCCTTCGTCGGCGTCTACAAATTCGCCAAGCTCGGCTATCAAGCCGAAGCGATCGTCCAACTCTATCCGCCGGCCTCCATGAAAGGACAGGAACTCGACGCCTGGTTAACACGCCAGAGCGTGACCGTGAAATTGGATGACGTCACCTTTGAAGCCTGGAAACTCCTCCGCAGTGACGGACACTACAGCATGTACGACGTACGAGACTCCTGGCTTGGTTCCCTGGCCCGAAACCTCGACGTCCAGGTGGATTCGACCGATCCCAGGCTCCCCACGCTGCTCATCCGCTACGCCGGCAACGACGCCGACGGCGTCGCGCAGGTCTGCAACGCCCTGGCCAAAGCCTACGTGGCATTGCCGATGGTGGCCCAGGGAACGACGATCAAGCCGGGAACAGTCGCTGCCCCCGCGATCAAGCCCGACCTGCCCTGCCAGGACAACCGCATCGCGATGAGCTTGGGCGCGGCAGCAGGTGTGATGGTCGTAGGCCTGATCTTGGTCATGCTCTCCCGCTACGTCTTCCGAAGGCGGCAACGCAAAGAGCGCGACCAGATCAATGAAACCGGCTACGCGGAAATGAATGGCCATCCCGCGTAGGGGTGCATGACGTTTTAGGCGGCCATCTGACGCGTAAAATTCGTTCAATTCGTAAAATTCGTGAAAAGCGTTCGCCTGGCGGTTCGCGGCTAAACTCTTCGTACGCCATGAACTCCACCACGAATTTTACGACTTTCACGAATTCTACGAATTTTACGAGTAAAAACGCATCGCCCGCCTAAAGTGTCACGCACCCCAACGTCCGCCTACCTTGGATGCTGGCTTGCAGAGTTGCAAAGTGGCACGCTGTTCGAAGTCTCAGCCAGCAGATCCGCCAGCGTCGAGGTCCGAAAAACTTCTTCCACAAGCGCAAACGCCTGATCAAGCCGGTGATGCACCGGACAAAGGCATTTCCCGTGCGATTTCAACCCCAGCGGACAATGTCGAATGCGTGGCAGCGGATCGACCGCCTGAATCACATCAAGCAGCGAAATCTCAGCCGGTGAGCGAGCAAGCGTAAACCCACCGTGAATACCGCGTTGAGCACGTACAAGTCCCGCTCGATCGAGTGTCTGAAGCACCTTGTAGAGATAACCGGCCGGAACCTTAGTCGCCTTGGCGATATCGGCATTCTTCGCCGGTCGATCAAGATTCCCTGCAAGAAAGGCAACAACACGCAGCGCATATTCATTTGTTTGCGAGAACATAGAACAGTTCGCTTCCGACCTGATTTCTGGACCTTGACATCCAAATTAGCCCAAAACGCCCTTCGTTTCAACCCAGTAGGAGCATCGTATGGTAATGCGGGGCTTGTTGGGGAAAGCCGGCTATTGACTCCAATTTCACAAATTTTACGAGTCAGCCATGCGGTGCATCCTTTGTGATTTCAAGTTTCACGAAACATTCCCTCCGCCGCGGCAACGTCTTCGCATTGGCAGATTTCCTCGGAGATTCCATGAAACGTACCCTCTGGGCCGGCGTCCTGGCAATTGCAGCTTTTTCCCTGCTCCCGGCCTGCACGCCGCTCAATCCCGCCCACATCGACATTCGTCCCGATTTTGCCGTTCGCTATGCCCTCGACACCGTCAGCCCCGCCGTCGTCCGTATCGACGTCGTCACCGAAGATTTCTCGCAAGGCCAGCCGCGTTCCAGTCGTTCTCTCGGCTCCGGCGTGATCATCGACAAGGAAGGCCACATTCTCACCAACTTCCACGTCGCCGGTCGCGCCAAACGTCTCGACGTCACCCTCTTCAACCAGGAGCACGTCCGCGCCCGCCTCGTCGGCTCCGACCACTGGACCGACCTGGCTCTCATCCAGCTCGACCTCAACGAAATCCACGAGAAAAAACTCGCCTTCAACTTCGCCCCTCTGGGCAAATCCTCCGAAGTCTCTCTCGGCCAACCCGTCATGGCCGTCGGAACCCCCTACGGCCTCACCCGCACCGTCACCAAAGGCATCATCTCCAACGCCGACCGCTACTTCGAGGAAAGCTCCATCGACCAGTACGAGACCGGCTGGTTCAACAACTGGCTCCAGATGGACGCCGCCATCAACCCCGGCAACTCCGGCGGACCCCTCATCAACCTCCGCGGCGAAGTCATCGGCATCAATACCCGCGGATACCTCGGCAGCAACAGCCTCGGCTTCGCCATCCCCATCGACGTCGCCCAAAGCGTCGTGGCAGACCTGCTCGCCAAAGGCAAAGTCACTCGCAGCTACATTGGCGTACAGCTCCAACCGCTCCAGGACCTCGAAAAATTTTATGATATGGCCAGCGGCCAGGGCGTCCTCATCGCCAACGTCGAAAAAGATTCTCCCGCCGCCACCGCCGGACTCCAGACCGGCGACATTCTCCTGGCCGTCAACGACAAACCCGTCAACGCCCGTTTCCCCGAGCAACTCGCCGCCGTGCGAAAACTCATCAGCGACTTCCCGGTCGGAACCGCTCTTAAGCTCCAAGTCCGTCGTTCCGGCGGCAGCGAAATTGCCGTCTCCGTCACCACCGAACAACTCGAAAGCAAAATCACCGAAGAAAAATCCATCGCCGCCTGGGGTCTGAGCGTCCGCAACGTCACCCGTGCCTACCTCCGCGAGCAGCGAATCCCCTACGTCCGCGGCGCTCTGGTCACCGGCACCAAGCCCGGCTCGCCCGGCGTCACCGCCAACATCCGCATCGGCGACATCATCATCAAAGTTGGCGGCAAACCCGTCGCCTCCGTCGAAGAGCTCGAAGCCGCCGTCGCCGCATGGCAGAAAAAAAACGGACTCATCGACGTCAGCGTCCAACGCGACCGCGCCCAGATCGTCCTGGTAATCAAACCCTAAACATCCTTATTATTTAGCCGGCAGGCTTGCCTGCCGTTTTGTCCCCAACACGGAGTCCATCATGCATTTTCCCCGGAAACTTCCCCTGTCTCTCCTTGCCGTTCCGCTTCTCGTCGCCGCGACGGCCGCTCGTGCCGACACCGTCGATCTCGACGCCAAAGCCCGTGACATCGCCAAGTCGCTCGCCATTGTCGAGTTCACCTTGCAGGATGAAAACCAGTCCAGCGAAGGCTCCGGCCAGGGCATCGTCATCAGCAAAGACGGCGTCATTCTCATCTCCGGCGAACTGATCTCCGAGAACACGCCAAAAGATTGGGTCAAGGAAATCAAGATTCGCCTTCCTTCGAAGAACTTCGCCAATCCCATTCCCGCGACCTTCCTCGGTCGCACCCGCAACGGCCTCTTCGCCTTCCTTAAAGCCAACGAACCCATCGACGCCCCGGTCTTCACCCCGCCCAGCGACATGCCCACCCCGAAGCTCGGCGAAGAAATCTTCGCCGTCGGTCTCATGGGCAAAGGCGGGAGCTACGCCCCCAGTGTCGGCGTCTCACGGGTCAAAACCATTCTCCGCCTCCGCCGCTCCGCTGCCTGCGCCGGCTCCTTCAACCTGACCTGCGCCAACAGCCCCGTCTTCGACGCACAAACCGGCGCCTTCCTCGGCATCACACTCGGCAACAATTGGAACGACGGCATGTACATGACCGACGGCACCTCCTTCAAACGCGTCTACCTCCGTGACGAAGAGCAAGGCAATAGTTTCTACCTCGCCGAGGACGTTGCTCGCCTTTTCAAAAACATCCCCACCAAGCCCTTCAAACTTGACAGGCCCTGGCTCGGCGCCGACGAAATCACAGGCCTCCAGGAAAACCTCGTCGCCCTCAAAAAAATCGACCAAACCTCCGGCGTCATGATCGGCTCCGCCATCGCCGGCGAAGCCGCCGACAAAGCCGGACTCAAATCTCAGGACATCATCCTCACCGTCGACGGAAAGCCCTTCTCCACCAGTCCGATCCCCGAAATCATGGTCGCTCACTTCGGCAAAACCATCGAGACCTACAGCCCCGGCGACACCGTCACCTTCGGCATCCTCCGCGACGACAAAAAACAAACCATCAAAGCCACCCTCGGCGCCGCACCCAAAATCGGCGCGGAAATGCCGCACGTCTTCTCACCCAAGGTCGGCATCGTGACCCGCGACCTCGTTTTCGCCGACGCCTACGCCCGCCGCCTGCCGCAGGACACCAAAGGCGTCATGGTCGCCCTCGTGAAAACCGGCGCCCCCGCCAACCTCGGCTCCACACCGCTCCGCACTCACTACCTGATCACCAAGGTCAACGATCAGCCCGTCGAAAATCAGAAACAGTTCCTCGAGCTCATGAAGAAACTCGAAGACAACGCTGACGCAAAGGAAGCTGTCTTCCAGGTCATCCAGCCCAACGGCCAATCCGAAGTCTGCCGCGTCGACCTCTCTAAATAACCCCCTTATTTAGCCGGCATGCTTGCATGCCGTTCGGGCGAAAGAGACGCGACATGAAACGCAAGTAGCGACCCCGCTTTGCGGGGTGGAGCCCCGCATGGCAATGCGGGGCTTATCTCTCGAAATGAAAACCGACATTCATCTGCACGGAAGGTCCCCGCAAACGCTTACCGCGTCGCGAACCATTCCTCCACGCCCCTCAACTCTTGAACGCGGTCGGTACTTCACGGACGAGTTTCAACAGGTCTGCGATAATTGGGCATAAGCCTATAAACAGCAATCCCGATCATTTCACGCCCAATAGCCCGAGGATCGACGCATCGCCATTCACCGGGCACAGCAGTTGCGGTGTAAGCCTCTACGCCGCATTCCCGGAAGCTCCACACGGAGCGATAAAGGTGATATTGATCGGTACAGACCGCGACGCTGGCGAGGCCGTGCTCTCGCATAAAACGAACCGTATTGAAAGCCGTTGCCCGGGTATTATCGCCGACCGGATCGAGCGTGATAGCTTCCTCAGGCACGCCGTGGTCAAGACACACCCGCCGCATCGCTTCAGGCTCATTCGGCGACGCGGAGCCGGACAGATACAAATGCCGCGCAAGCCCACGCTGATAGAGCGACACAGCCGCCAGCGTCCGATCCCGCAACGTCACGGAAGCAGTCCCATCAGGCAAAACGCGATTCCCAAGCACCACGGCAAGATCGACAGTCGCGGTAACCGGACGGGCGAAATTTTGCATCTGATAAAATGTGAGGGTGACGACCAGAACCACCGCGACGTATGCCCAAACACATACCTGTGTTGCCCGCGTGGCAGCGATGATAGCCGGCATACGTGTTCCGCGGCGAATCCACTCGCGGGTAAGAAACGCCCACACGCCAAGGAGGATGGCAACGAGCAACGTCATGGGAACCGGCGAATCGACCCCATCGTGCATCCGTAGCTGATAGAACCAGACGGTATTAACGATCAGGCAGGCGATCACAAAGTAGGTCGGAACAAGCAGCCATTTCGCCGCGCCGGGTGCCCAACCGCTATTGATCCATGCAGGCTTTTGCCAGCCGGCAAGACGCAGCCCGATACGCCACGTGATGATCAGTACCGTACAGGCCCAGAGAAGTTTGACGAAAACACTCCCTATTCCGCCGAGCAGTCGTAAATCGATCCACCACTCAAAGCCGCAGTAGAGGGAAGATAAAACGAGCACGCCGACTGTGCCATGGAGTATCCCAAGGACAAAGCACAACGCCGAGCGGCCTTTGGACTTTGCATCTGCGGTTGTCATGGCACTCCTATCGCGTCAGCCCCCGGCTCTACCGGGGGTTTGTCCAGCCTCGTTTCATTTATTTGAATATGTGAACACTCAAATTTATTTCGAATTTCGAGTTTCGAACTTCGAATTGCCCTAGTTTCCCTCATTGGGCACAAGGCCAATCGTGAGCCTGACTTCCGTTGGCCCGCTTGAGGAACTCGACCACGGGGCCAGATCGACCGAGGTGATCGTGCCTGACATGCGAATCATGGCCTCATGGTTCAATTTAATCGCTCGTGCGGCCATCGCCGGAGAGGCTTGCACTTCAATGTAAGTCAGCACGAAAAGTGAGTTCGCAAGCTGGGTGTACTTGAAGCGGCAGATGAACGGAACGTAAGCCTTGCCATCAGGCCCATCGCGCGGCGAATCCAGGCGATCCGCATAAACACTGGCGTTAAAGGATTGTTTGACCAGATTCTTGGCGAACCAGTCGTTGATCTGTTGGAATTGTCCGGGCGTCCAGCCGATGGTGGTCGGTTGGAGTTCCTTGGGCAGATCGCGGAAGACATCCGCCAGGCAGGTGATGGTTTTTGATGCGGCCGCGGGCACGCCGTTGTCGCCGCCGCCGAGCCACTTCGGAAGGTCCTCGCCTCGTTTGATCGCCGATTTGTCGATGATCTCCTTGGCGCTGGCCAGCAGCATCTTGGCTTCCAGAATTTTCGCCTGCGGCATCGCTCCGTCGTCGAGCACCTGCGCTACGCGATCGCCGGCAAAACAGGCGATCGAATAACGGTCAAACATCTGGCTGCTGCTGGTAGCCTTGGCGACCTCGATCAGGGCCTGCCCAATCAGTAAAACCTGTTCGGCATGCCTGGCCGGATCTTTCGACAAGGTTCGGGGCGGGTTGCTCTTGAGCGCCGCGGTCAGTTGCTTCATGTCCGGACGATCACTGTTGGCCGCGAAAATAGCCGCCTTCTCAAGGTTCCCATAAAGCGACAGATGCAAGGTCGCCATCATGGCGTTGGCCACGGAGTCGGTGGGATTCGCCTTGAGCATCTCCTGGTACTTGGGCGCAAGAGTGGTCGCCTGATTCGCACGATCGCACCAGGCCGCAGCTTCGTTCAACTCATCCGTACGTACCTGAGGCTTCTTGGTGTAGCTCCGAGCCGCATCACGCGCCTTCTTCAGTGAATCGAGCGCCTCCTTGGGATATCCGGTCTGCACACGGGCCTTGGTCAAGCGCACATGGGAAGTCAGGTAGAGGTCGTAGAAGGTGTTACTCGGGGAGGACGCAGCGCGATCCTGAAGATCATTGAGGGCGTCAGCTCGAGCCTGCATCACGGGAAGAGTTCTTTCCGTCAGCAGCGGAAGCAGCGCCAGAGCCTTGGCTTCACGTTCTTTCGCCGAGATGCTCGAGCGGATCGAGAGGGCAAAAGCGTTGAGCATCAGATAGCGTTTCAGTTCGGCGCTGGTCACGCTGGCGGCGGAGGATTCCAGCAACTCCGCCGTCTTCTTCCGCAGATCGGGCGTTCCCGCCAGCGACTTGGTGATCGCATCCGCATAGCCCTCGTCAAAGGCTTTGCCATCTTCGGGCGAGAGCATCGGCTTCATCAGCAGTTCGGCGTAGGGCATGAATTCCACGAGCGGTTTCGGAGCGGGCTGAGTATCGGGCTGTGTCGTCGGCCGAAGCGGACGCCGGCGAATGTTCGTTGGCGTTGGCGGATTGTTCACAGAGTTCGGCGTGGGTGTAGGGGGAGGAGGAGGAGTAGGGCGGGGCGGGGGAGGGGGCGGAGGGGGCGTTGATTCTGGGGTAGGCGCAGGTGGGGGGGGGGAGGGGGAGGAGAGGGAGGCGGCCGTTTTATTTCCGGCTTACTGATGGGGCTCGCCGCTTTCTCGTCGTAGGGCGCAACATTAGGAAAGAGTTCACCCGAGTCGCCCGCTCGGCAGACCGCCATGCTACATGACAAGATCAGGATTGCTGTCAGGCCTGTTTTCCCGCTCAACATGTTTATCCATCCTTACCCTGAAAACGCTCGTTGGCATTGCAATGAAACGCATTCTACCTTATTTAGACGCTTATGAAACATCTTTGTTTCATCAGGATTCCGTAAATCTCACAGGTACACGTAAGTCGTTATCGACAGGGAGCCCGTTATGCGTTTAAGGAACAACTCCGCAATAACTTCCCGATCTCGCCCAAAGCCCGCCGACTCCGCCGGCGCGGGCCAAGGGGAGCGGGCTCTCAATTCCCCCCCATATCTCCGATCCTTGCTTGCAGCGTCGCGACCTCATCCTGTAGCCTCAAAGGTGCGGAGGATGGGAGGCTTTCTCACGATTCTTTGCGTTTTTTTCCTGACGCTAACCCTATCGCAAACGCGACTCATCCGTGCGGACGTAGCGGCACACGGAGAAGGGATCGAAGGAACTGCCGGACCTGCGGCCAACCTGATTTCCGTCACTACCGGCAAATTCACACCCCTGAATCAGCCGGAGATCGCCTACACAGCGACGGCGGGATACATGCCCTTAAAAGAGGAAACCGGGAAACTGCGGGCTCAGATGTTTTACATCGCGTATACGAAAGGAGCGGTGGTCGTGGAAGGGAAGGCGGTGACGGGGCTTAGCGTGCCGGACTCGTCGCTGGTGATGGCTGTCCAAGAACCCAAACGCCCGATCATCTTCCTTTTCAATGGCGGACCCGGCGCCGCATCCGTCTGGCTGCACCTGGGAACAGTAGGCCCGCAGCGCCTGGATGTACCGGCAGACGGAACACCGCCCAAAGCTCCCTACCAGGTGGTCGAAAACGCATCTTCCTGGCTCTCGGCTGCGGACCTGGTCTTCGTCGATCCCGTGGAAACCGGTTATTCGCGACCCGCCGACCCGGAAAAAGCCAAAGAATTTTTCGGCGTCCAGGAAGACATCGCCTCCGTAGCCGAATTCGTCCGCCTCTACCTCACAAAACATCAACGTTGGAGTTCCCCGATATTCCTGGCCGGCGAAAGTTACGGAACCACACGAGTCGCCGCGTTAGCCTCTTACTTGCAGGAAAAAACAGGTGTAACGATCAATGGCATTATTTTGATGTCGACCGTTCTGAATTTCGCGGTGCTCTCGCCCAGGGATAGCAACGATTTGCCGTTCCCGCTGTTTTTGCCGACATATACGGCACTTGCACGGTTTCACGGAAAGATTGCAGGGGATGAAGGACTGCTGAAGGAGGCGGAGAGCTTTGCGATCAACGAATACACGGTAGCATTAGCGAAGGGCGATTCGCTGCCGGAGTCGGATCGCAAAGCGGTAGCCAAAAAATTATCGCACTTCACCGGACTGTCGGAATCCTACATTTTGGAATCAAACCTGCGAGTTCGACCGGATCGCTTCCAGAAAGAATTGCTACGCGATCAACGAAAACTCATCGGCCGTTTTGACGGCCGCTTAACGGGCATGGTCACAGATCAGGTCAATGACTCCGCAGAGTACGATCCCTCACTGGCAGGTTTTTACACCGCGTACACCTCCGCGTTCAACGATTACGTCCGGCGTGTACTGAAATACGACAACGATTTGCCCTATGAAGTGCTGTCAAACCGAACACGTCCCTGGAACTTCGGCAGCGGAGGATGGAACGGATATTTATATGTTGGCGATCATTTGCGAGACGCCATGACGCGGAATCCGAACTTGAAGGTACTGGTCTGTTCAGGTCATTACGACCTGGCGACACCCTATTTCGGAACGGATTACACGATGGATCACCTGGGTCTGCCGCCGGAGTTGCGAAAACATATCACGCAAAAATATTATCCCGGCGGCCACATGATGTATCACGTCCAAGAAGCAAGAGAATCCCTGTACAAAGACGTGGAGTCCTTCATCGCAAAATAGCGCCCTTATTGCTCTGTCTCAACCCTCCGCAAGCGATGATCAGAGCCGCGACCGTAAGGGAGCGACCCGTGTGACCATGCGAAAATACCGCCTGTCGCTCCCTTACGGTCGCGGCTCTGATTATCAAATCGTGGAGGGTTGAGACAGAGCACGCCCTTATTTATTGAGCCGGCAGGCTTGCCTGCCGCTCATACGCCTATTGCACCACATGCGAAAGAACCTGCGCCACTCCTTTCCGAACCACCAATTTTCCCTCCACAACATAATTCTCCTCTCGCCCCTTCAATTCCGCGATCAACCGATTCCGCCAGAGCTTCACGCGATCGCCGTCAGCTCCATTTTTCGCAAGGTCGCAGAGTTCCTGCGGGTCTTTTTGCAAATCGAAAAATTGCTCCCGTCCCGACCAGCTCAGCCAGACGAATTTCTCCCGGCCGTCCGTGACATAGTGTGCCGATCCGTCGCACATGGCATGTTCGCCATGAAAATATTCCCGCCACTCCTCCCCGTCCTTCTTTTCTCCCCGCAACATAGGCGCAACACTCTTCCCTTCAACGCAAGCTGGAATCTCAAGCCCCGCGCAATCCAGCAGCGTCGGCATGACATCCCGCAGTTCCACCGCCTGCTGAAATGTAACGCCAGGCCGAATCCCCGCGCACTCCCCCTGAAAAATCAGCGGTATCCGTGTTGACCCTTCGTATGGCAAGCCTTTTCGCCAGAGGTGATGATCGCCCATGAGCTCGCCGTGATCGGAAACAAAGCAAATCACGGTATTCTTTCGCAGCCCGTAGTAAGCGAGGCTTTCCACGAAGCGATTGATTTGATGGTCGATGTGCGTCATCTGGCCGTAGTATCCGGCACGGGCACGCTGAAGCACGTCCGGGTGGACCTTGGCCACGAAAGCATCTGGCCGAAAATCTTCGCGGAATCGTGCGTATTCGTCGGCCCAATCCCCAACAGGAACCTCAGGCATCTTCGCATGTAAATATTGCTCAAACGCCCACGCCGGCGGATCGTACGGCGGATGCGGACGATGAAACGACATGTACAAAAAAAACGGCATGGTCGTGTCGCGACGTCGCAGAAAATCCAGCGATTCGCCGACAACATAATTCGTCGGATGCAATTCCTCCGCCTTGTCCCATGGCCGCGCAACATTGGAGTTGCATTGTACCCCATGAGCGAAATCGTCGGCCGATACTCCCGCTCGCTGCCTGAGCCATACACTGTAATCATCGACGAGTCCCAGCTCGCTGTAATGATCCCGGAAAAAATGCAGGTAGCCGTCGTGTAGCACGACGTTGTCGAAGCCCATGCGGTGCCGAGGCGGGTGAACGTGCATCTTCCCGACTGCCTGGGTCTGGTACCCCTGCCGCGTGAATTCAGAAGCGATGTTGACCGGGTAGTTCCAGGTGATTCCGTCCTGGTATCCGACACGTCCATGAGTACGCTGGCTCAGCCCAGTGAAGAGGGCGACGCGTGCCGCAATGCAGGTGGAGGTCGCCGAATAAGCACGATCGAACCTCGCACCATAATGCGCAAGCTTATCGATGTAAGGCGTTCGCACCACAGGATGCCCCGCCCCGGAAAGACAATCACCACGCCACTGATCGACACAAATCAATACGACATTTGGACGTTCCATCCTGTCTCCTAAAGGTAAAAGGTAAAAGTTAAAAGGACGCGGCTCCTATCCCTTCACCTTTTAACTTTTAACTTTTACAACGCAATCTTCATCAACTCTTCGCCAAAAACCACCTTACCCGAGAAATTTCGTCCGATCTCCGCCATCGCGTCCTTTTTATCTTCTTCCCGGCACACTTTCGCTCCGGTATGCGTAATGACCAGCATTTTCGCTCCCGCTTCCCGAGCCACTTTCGCCGCGTCCAAAGTTCCGCCGATGCATTGATCTTCGCCGGTCTTGATCATCTCCGCCTGGCTTCCCCAGCAGTTCGTCACAACGACGTCGCATCCTGCCGCAAGCCTGGTCAGCCCGCTGCAAGCAACGGTATCGCTGGTGAACACAACGCTTTTCCCGCCGAATTCGAAGCGATATCCCACGGAATTCAACCACGGCTCAACATGCCGCACCACTTCCGCCCGCACGCTCCATTTCTCCGCCTTGAACACAGGCCCCGCCCCAATTTCCGTAATGTCCACTTTGGGCCCAGGCCGCGGAAGGATCCCGCCGCGATTCTGGTGAATTCGCTGACTGGCAGGGTGATTCACACGTGCTTTCCAGTCAAAGACATAAGCCCCCTCTTCGCCGATGAGCCGCTCGGTAACAAGTTTTGTCGGCGGCGGCCCCCAAACCTTCAGCGGCGGCTCCTTCCCGCTGCTCTGATCCCACCGGCAAAGCAAAAAACACGGATAGTCCGCATTATGATCAAAATGATGATGCGTAAAGAAAAGATGCTGAATTTGCGTAGGCCAAAGCCCCGCCTTCACGAGTTTATGCGTCGCCGCCGGCCCGCAGTCGATCATCACACGCTCATTCTCAATTTCCAAAACGAAGCACGTTCCGAATCGTTCCGCCGTCGGAGTAGGTGTCCCGCTGCCGATCATATGCAAAATGGCCATGAAGCCTCCAAAGAAAAAGACAAACCAACATTGTACGAAGTTGGTACCGCGACCGTAAGGGATCGCTGTTCTCGCCACGAAGCGCCGGTAGCGACCCCGCTTTGCGGGGTGGCGGAGGAGCCCCGCATGGCAATGCGGGGCCTGACTCTCGGAATGAATCCAGACGTTAATCGCGTGGAAGATTCCCGCAAACGCTTGCCGCATCGCGACCTGTGCAAGACGTCCGTGCCACGTGCATGGAAATCTGTTAGGCTGTGGCAATGACGATTTCGACTTCCGAATTTTTATCGCCCGCCGGCCCCATCGCCAAACGCCTCGCCAATTTCGAACTGCGCCCGCAGCAGGCGTCCATGGCCGCCGCCGTCGACAACGCCTTCGCCAATCACCACCACCTGATCGTCGAAGCCGGCACCGGCGTGGGAAAGTCCTTCGCCTACCTCATCCCGGCAATCGCTCAAGTCGAACAAAAGAAAAAAATCGTGATCTCCACGCATACCATTTCGCTGCAGGAACAGTTGATCGAAAAGGACATCCCGTTCCTGCAGGCCGTCTCCGGCCAGGAGTTCTCAGCCGTGCTGTGCAAAGGACGCTCCAACTATCTCTGCATGCGCCGCTTGGAGCAGGCCTCGCGAAAATCAATCTCGCTCTTCCCGGACCTCCGCGCTTCGGAAGATTTGACGATGATCGAAGAGTGGGCAAATGAGACGAAGGACGGTTCGCTCTCCGACCTCCCGCGTCAACCCGCCTGGCAAGTCTGGGATAAACTCTGCGCGGAGCAAGGCAACTGCCTCGGCCGACGATGCAGAAATTTCGATCGCTGCTTCTACCAGATGTCACGCCGGCGAATGGCCCACGGCCAGCTCCTCATCTGCAACCACGCCTTATTCTTCTCCGATCTCGCACTCCGCCAGGGCGGCGGCAATGTCCTCCCGGATTACGATTTCGTCATCCTCGACGAGGCACACACCGTCGAGTCCGTCGCCTCCGATCACTTCGGCCTCTCCGTCTCGGAAGCATCAGTACGCTACCTGCTCCATTCGCTCTTCACGGAGAAAACGCACCGCGGCTTCCTGGCAACTCTCGAAAATATGGACACGCTCCCTTCTATCGCGGCGATCCAAACAGCCGACGCAGCAACAAACGATTTTTTCGAAAGTCTCGATCGTTGGCGAGCTTCCAAAGGCCCGCCGAATGGACGGGTGCGAGAGAAATTTATCGTGGAGAATCCACTCACACCCGTGCTGATGAACCTGGCCAAATCGCTCCAAGCCCTTTCGCTGCAACTCGCGGCAAAATCGAAAAATCCCACGTCAGAAGATACTCCCACAGAAGACGATCCGCCGGAAGGAAAAAAGCTCACCGCCAAAGAGTACGAGTTGGAGAAACTTCGCCTCGAGCTGGCAAGTTATACCAATCGCGTGACAGCGACAGCCGGAGCCATCGAATCGCTGCTGTCGCAGGAACTCAAAGACGCGGTCTATTGGATCGAATCCTCCGGCAAAATAGCACGCCGGCTGAAATGGACCTGCAGCCCCATTAACGTCGCACCACACTTGAAAGCAGCCCTTTTCGACGAAGTCCCCTCAGTGATTCTCACGAGCGCAACATTAGCAATAGCCGGAGCGCAGCGAAGCGTAACGGGTAGCGACCCCGCTTTGCGGGGTGGCCGGGCGGGAAGCGCATTCGCCTATTTGCGCTCTCGCGTAGGATTGGGATCAGGAAGGGGGGGAGAAGAACTGCTGCTCGGATCCCCGTTTGATTATCAGAAACAGTGCACGCTCTATTTGGAAGCCTCGCTGCCCTCACCGGAAGAGCGGACATTTCTCGACGCGGCCATGGAACGAGCCCTGCACTACATCCGCCAAACAAATGGCCACGCGTTCATCTTATTCACAAGTTACGCCATGCTCGACCGTGCCGCCGCGATCCTCTCCCCGAGCCTGGCGCAACTGGGATATCCGATGCTGACCCAAGGAGGCGGGCAAGGCAAGGCGTTGACACGAAGTCAGCTTTTGGCTCAATTCAAAGCAACGCCCAACTCCGTACTGCTCGGAACAGATTCCTTTTGGCAGGGCGTGGATGTACGTGGCGACGCCTTGCGGAACGTGATCATCACAAAGTTGCCTTTCGAGGTCCCCGACAAACCGCTGATCGAAGCCCGCCTCGACGCCATCAAGGACAACGGCGGCAATCCCTTCGCCGAGTATTCCCTCCCGGAAGCAGTCATCAAATTCAAACAAGGCTTCGGCCGCCTGATCCGCTCAAAAACAGACACTGGCATCGTCGTCGTGCTGGATAAACGAATCGTCGCAAAAACATATGGCAGACAATTCCTGGAAGCTCTGCCGGCAGTAAAAGTTCAGCGGGTGACGATATGAGATAGTGACAAGGTGAAGGGGTGACAAGGTGACAAAAACAGCCGCCTTCACCTTGTCACCTTGTCATCGTATGAAGGAGACTGCCCATGATCAGTTCACTGCAACTTTACGACCGCCCCCTCGGCCTCATGACCGACCTGTATCAGATCACAATGGTCCACGGCTACTGGAAGCTGAAAATGACGGAACGTGAAGCAGTATTCCATCTGGCATTCCGTCAGCACCCATTCGACGGCGGCTTCACGGTGGCCTGTGGTCTCGGCGGTGTGATCGATTTCGTACGGGGACTGCGATTCGGTGAAGATGACTTGGCCTATCTTGCAACGCTGTGCGGCGATGATGGAAAACCGCTGTTCGAAAATGATTTTTTGAAATATCTAGGCGAATTAAAATTCACATGCGACGTGGATGCGGTGGAGGAGGGGACGATCGTGTTCCCGCACGAGCCGTTGGTGCGGGTGCAAGGTCCTCTGCTGCAGTGTCAACTGCTCGAGACCGCATTTCTAAACCAGATAAACTTCGCAAGCCTCGTAGCCACAAAAGCAGCGAGAATCTGCCTGGCCGCTCACGGCGAACCCGTGCTGGAATTCGGACTAAGGCGAGCCCAGGGAATGGACGGTGCCGTCACCGCATCCCGCGCCGCATACATCGGCGGATGCGCCGCAACCTCAAACGCCCTCGCCGGCAAAATCTTCGGCATCCCCGTCAAAGGTACACATGCTCATAGCTGGGTCATGTGCTTCGCCAACGAATCCGAAGCATTTGACGCCTACGCCCAGGCAATGCCCAACAATTGCGTATTCCTGGTAGATACATACGACACGCTGGATGGCGTACGAAACGCGGTGAAAGCCGGAAAAAAGCTCTGCGCAAAGGGCCGCAAGCTTCAGGGAATTCGCCTGGACTCCGGCGACCTGGCCTACCTCAGCATCGAAGCCCGCAAAATCCTGGACAAAGCCGGCTTTCAAAACGCCGCCATCATCGCCAGCAACGATCTCGACGAAGACATCATTCGCAGCCTCAAAGAGCAGGGCGCCACCATCGGCGTCTGGGGCGTAGGCACAAAACTCGCAACCGCCTACGAACAACCCGCACTCGGCGGCGTCTTCAAACTCTCCGCCATCCGCCAGGAGGATGGCAACGGCGGTGAGGGGGGGATGGGGGGGGGGTGGCTTCACAAAATCAAACTCTCCGAGCAACTCGCCAAAACCTCCATCCCCGGCATCCTGCAGGTACGCCGTTTCAAAATCGCCAACGAATTCCGCGCCGACATGATCTTCGACCAACTCACCAGCTCAACCCCCAGCTCTG
This sequence comes from Phycisphaerales bacterium, assembly GCA_009781185.1. Classification (GTDB taxonomy): domain Bacteria; phylum Planctomycetota; class Phycisphaerae; order WQYP01; family WQYP01; genus WQYP01. Next base: position 16,227 of record WQYP01000007.1, read on the forward strand.
CCGGTGGCATCATCGTGGACCCCGTGGACGACACCCGCCGCAAAACATTGCCGAGTCACGCAACGACGGAAGATTTACTGGTCCCGATTTTCCGTGGCGGGAATCTGGTCTACACGCCCCCGACGCTGGAAACAACTCGCAAACGCCTGCAGGATCAACTCGCCGCGTTCCATCCGGGCATCAAACGTGTCGTGAATCCGCACGAATATCCGGTCGGCCTGGAAAAAAATCTCTACGACCTGCGGCACAAAATGATCCTGCAAGCACGCGGCGTACCGGAGTAGCTGTCAGGATGCATGACACGAAATGCAGGTAGCGACCCCGCTTTGCGGGGTGGCGGAGGAAAAGTTTTGCCGCGAGCCGATAGGCGAACGCTCGGACGCTATGATGTCATATTCTGCGGAAAATTGAAGGAAATATCATGAAAGCTTTGATTCTAGTAGACATTCAAAACGATTTTCTGCCAGGCGGAGCATTGGCGGTACCGCGTGGAAACGAAGTGATCGCGGTAGCGAATCAGTTGATGGAAAAGTTCGAGCTAGTAATCGCAACGCAAGATTGGCATCCCGCGAATCACGTGAGTTTCGCCTTATGGCCGGTGCATTGCGTGCAGGGAAGTTCAGGAGCAGAATTGGCTGCGGAGCTCAACATCAAAAAAATCAAAACCGTTATTCAGAAAGGCACGGACGCTACGCTCGACAGCTACAGCGGCTTTTTTGATAACGAACATCGCAAAACAACAGGCCTGCACGAAATCTTGCAGCATCACGGCGTGAATGAAATCTACGTGATGGGCCTGGCAACGGATTATTGTGTCAAGTTCACCGCATTGGACGCACGGCAGCTCGGCTATACCGTAAAACTGGTAACCGATGGCTGCCGCGGCGTGGAGTTAAACCCCGGCGACGTGGAAAAATCGCTGGCGGAAATGAAGGCCGCCGGCGTGGAAATGGTGAGCAGTGAAGAAGTTAAAAAAATAAAAGTTGAAAGTTAAAAGGGGTGTGGTAGCGACCCCGCTTTGCGGGGTGGCGGCATGCCGTTATTGAATGTGAGTGCGATATAACGCGGTCATCGATAAGAAAACGATGATGCACCGCGTGGCAACGCGGTGCTTGGTGTTCAAATGCGATTCACACGCACATCAAAACAGGAACGCAAACCACCGTGCTACCGCACGATGCTCCTTACGTCGAACTCACGTTATTTAGTGATAAGGTAGTAGAGAGTTGTGGGTTGTAGTTGGAATTCAGGCGAGGCGGGTAGGGGGGTGAGCGGGTTTCCGTTGGGGTCGAGGGGCGTGATTTTGAGGGCGGCAGCGTCTGGCCGATTGAGGCGGACGGTTCCCTGGATTTCGCGGATTTGCCACGGATCTTTGCCGATATCGAGAATTTTTTGTTCGCCTTTTTGGGCGGTGGGTTCGGTGCGGAAGTTGGTAGGCTTTTCTTCGGTCATCGCTTGCAGAAGAATTTTGGAAGACGTGGCCAGCGGTTTGTCATCGAGGGCGACGAGGATGATATGGACGAGGTCAAGGTCGGAAGTGATGGTGACATCTTTAAGAGTGGTAGAACCGGCAGCTTTGAGGTTCCCGGAGATACCCTGAACGGCGGGAGCGTTGATCGTAAGAATCCCGCGGCCGTAATCGAGCGCAAGTTGCCCCGTGGAACTGGTGACGCTCTGATCGCTGCGGTTGATAAATGGAGCGGTGTCTTTGAAGGTGGAGGGAGGCGCGTCGCCTTTGTAATAGATAAAGTTGATGTTGGTGCGGCCGACGAAATGGACGAGAGGATCAATGACGGCATTGGGCGGAAGTTGACGAATGTTCTCAGGGAGATTTCTAGGAACATCTTTCAGACGGAGTTCGTCGAAGTTGGCTTCGGGGGCGAGTGGGCCGCCTTGGAGGCCTCTAAGTTTATCTCCTCGGAGGTTCAGGTTGATTATGAGGTCGCCGGTCTTGATGAGCCCTTTGCGGTAAAGCAGAGCGGCAGCGGGAAATTGCCCCATGGAAGCAGGGCTCATCAGTGTCCATGGCTGCATGTAGTAATTGGGCTGAACGTGCCATTGTGCGGAATCGAAAGCAAAATGGACAATGCAGGAGGTATTTTGGAGAGAAGCGTAGGCGGCAAGGAACAGCGGCGCTTCACTGCGGTAACGGTTCGGACGATCAAAAGCAATCTCGGAAATCATGGTAGGCGAGTCGTTGTAGGAGACGTCTATGATGGGGTTGTTGTATTGCCGGGGTTTGTCGGGCTCGTCGGGATCGAAGCGTAGGGCGGAGCGGTCGAAATAAGTGTGGCCGTTGCGGATGGACCATGCGGCGTTGTCGCCTTTATGGTTGCAGGAAAGGTACCCGTGGTGATCGATGAGATCGCTGTGGGGAGTGTTGCAATCGCCGGGCCTGTAGGAGTAGCGTTCGAGTGGCCCGAGAATTTTGGCGTCGGCGGTGATCCAGTTGCTGGCGCTGATGAGTCCCTTGAAGCCGAGTTTGCGGAGGAACTCGATTTGGGTGTAGTAAAAGTTCTCTTGGGTCTGCAGGAGGAAAATGGCGGTGTCGATATCGCGGTCGGTGCGTTCGTTGGCAATGTTCCAAAGTGGACGGAAGGCGATGCGGTTTTGGGCGGGGTTGTCACGCGGCAGTCTTTGCTTGGCGAGCCAGCGGATTTCGTTAAGGGAGGTGTAGTCGTTTTTGAAAAAGTCCGCGAATTGCGATTCGAAAAGTCGGAGTTGTGTTTCGGGGATGTTTTTGTCGTTGAACGTCCAGAAGAAGAGGGAGTCTTCGTTCTGAATTTCGACGCCGGCGACGGCCGGGTCGTAAATGAGACGCTTCCCGGTTTTGTCGCTGGGCGTGGTCAGCAGAGCGGTCCACCACGATTGATATTGTTTCTGAAAATCCGGGTTAAACATGAGGGCGGCGAACGGGTGGGTCTTGCCGTCGTAGCCTTTCAGAACAGCATTGTCGGGTTTAGGCGTTATCCAGACCGGAAAATAAATGGAAAAGTATGAATAAATCCCTTGCATTTTGAGTTCTTCGACGGTGGCGATGGCCCGTTGGATTTTGACGGGGTCAGCGTTGCCGTTGTCGTCGAAGAGTGGTCCGTGGATGCGGACGAGGTTCACCCCACGCTTGGCGAGCGTTTTAGCCGCGATCTGAGCCGCATCGCGGGTGAATTTGTCAGCCTCCACTCCGATCCCATTGACCGCCCAGAAGCGAACGGACGCCTGATTCTTCGAAAAAACAAGATGCCCATCTTTGGCTTGGACAAATCCATGCTCCCCAGCAAAGGCTTCATTCAGCGAGCGAAGGTCGAGAACCGCGGAAGATTGGAAACGATCATGGTCAGGCGTAAATGGAACAAAGCGATCCGCGAGTGCTCTACCCCCTGGCTCTGCCGGGAGAGAACTCTCCGCATGAACGAGTGACGTAAGGATCACAATGGCCGCGATGGTAACGAAGCGGTGGGCGGAACGGTGAATCATGCGATCTCTCCGAGCACGGTACATAACACAGTATAGCACATCTATTTAGCCGGCAGGCTTGCCTGCCGCTCGGCCACCGCTCCTGCAACATGTCACCGAAAACGCTTGCGGCTTTGGTTGCGTTGAGGTGGGAGTGATGGGAGAATCCGCGAATTCACACATTCAGGAGATTTTTATGAAACTGTGGCGAGAAATAGCGTTGGTAGCTTGCGTAGGCGCGAGCGTGATGGCCTTGGCGATAGGAGGAGGGGCAGCACGCGGCGCGGACGTGGGCATCGTCAGCAACATCAAGATCATGTCGGACAAAAATCCAGACGACGTATCAAGTCCGGAAGCCTGGAAGAAATCGTACATCAAGGACGGCATGACCGACCAGGAAAAAGCAATCGCAATCTGGAAAACCGTCGTCAAATATCGCCACCAGGACACTCCACCGGGCGAAGGCCTGGAGGGCGGCAAAGGCTACGGCAACGTCCACGACCCCATCAAAACCTTCAACGTCTACGGCTACGGCATGTGCTGCTGCGCCGCCTCCAACATCGAAGGCCTCGCCCGCTACATCGGCATGCCCGCCCGCGGCCGCCAAATCAACCTCCACAGCGTCCCGGAAGTCTGGTACAACAATTCCTGGCACCTGCTCGACGCCTCCCTGATGTTCTATCTCATCAAACCCGACGACGGCCTGATCGCCAGCGTCGACGAAATGAAAAAGAGCATCGCCGACTGGCGGAAGGACCACCCGGAGTTCCAGAACGCCACCGACCTGAAAAACTTCAGCAAAAACGAAGGCTGGAAAAAGGGCCCGCCCTTGTTCGCAACCTGCCAGTTCTACGACAAGGACGGCATCAATCGCGCCGGCTGGCACGGCTGGTGGAGCAACATGGGCGAATATAACTACAAAATTCAAAACAGCCACAAGATCGTCGTCCCGCCGGATACGCAGGGAGAAGTCAACATTTATGATTACGGCGCGATGATGGGCTACAAGGTCAACGTCCAGTTGCGAGAGGGCGAAAAACTCACGCGTTGCTGGCATGCCAAGGACATCGCCACCGGCCTGAACCGCAACGGCGGAAAACGCTTCGAAAAATTCCTCGAAGGCGACATGACCGCACTCGGCCAGCAACGCGACTTCGGCGACCTCTCCCCAGGACGCATCGGCAACGGTCTCCTCGAATACGACGCAATGGCCGATTCAAAACTGGCGAGCACCGCCCTGACGTTCGACAATCTGAAGCTGGACGGCGGAAAACTGCGGGCGGTCGATGCAAGCAAGCCCGCGACGCTGATCGTACGGATGCCCTGCAGCTACGTCTATTTCGGCGGCGAAATGACCTGCAACCCAATTGCTGCTGGCGTCAAAGCGTCGCTGAGTTTGAACAACGGTTTGGATTGGATGCCGCTGGCGGCGTTCGAGCAGGCCGGCGAGCAGAAGACGGACCTCAAACCGCTGATTTTCAACAAGTATGATTACCGCGTGAAGCTGGAATTCCCGGCCGGCAGCACGGCTGGCCTTGATGCCCTGAAATTCGTCAACCACGTCCAGCTTTCGCAGGCCCCGCTCCCCATCATCACCGAAGGCGACAACAAGCTCACCTTCTCCGCCGCCCAACCCGAAGGGACCATCACCGTCGAAGCCAACATGAACGGCGACCCCGAAACGCCGCTGGGCAAAACCATGACCATCGCCGACTTCCACCCAATTCTTAACGGCGCCAACATCAAGCGCTTCGCCATCGGCACCACAGCCGACGCCGACGCCAAAGCCGCCGAACTCGACGATCTGTCAAAAGTTCTGGAGAATCCGCCGTTGCACGGTTCCGCGATCGTACCCGTGACAACCCCCGGCGACATCACCCGCGTCCGCTTCGCCGCACACTGGCGTGCACGCAACAACACCGACGGCTACGTCGTCAGCGCCTCCTTCGACGCCGGCAAAACCTGGAAAGAAATGGCCAAATTCGACCTCGCCAACTCCGCTAAGAGCGGCTATTTCGTCTTCACCGACGTCCCCGCAAACTCCCGCACCGTCCAGGTCAAATTCGACGGCACACAATCCCACTCAACAGAAATCTTCGACTTGCGAATCGACGTCGACTACAAAGAACCCGCCGGCGGTTTCCGCCCCGTGAAGATCACCTATGCCTGGGAAGAAGGCGTTCCCCCCGCGCTTCCCCCAGCCAAGGGCAAAGCCGCCCCCGCCGAAAAACCGCACGGCACACCGAAAACCGCCGAGCACATCTGCTATTCGCCAGAAGAAACCTGGACAATCCACTGCGGCCCCGGAACGGTCGTGAAGTCCTACACGGTAGAATTAGCGAAATAAAGGCCCTCCTGCTCTGTCGAAAACCGCTATCAGAGCCGCGACCGTAAGGGTGCGACCCGTGCAAGCATGTGGAAATCACGCCTGTCGCTCCCTTACGGTCGCGGCTCTGATGATCAAATAGCGGAGGATTGAGACAGAGCAAGGCCTCCCTTATTGAGACGGCATGCTTGCATGCCGCCCGTTCCGGAACAAATCTTTCGACAGACGAATTTGTTTCAGGAGTCCACACCGGAGTTCACGCTTCAGCGTGTTCATCAGACGAAGCACGCTAAAGCGTGAACTCCGGCGCTATCTTTTCAACACGGCACATTACCACGCGGTGCTCCCCGTCTCCCTGTCCCCTTGTCCACCCTCTCCTTGTCACTTGCGAGAACCGACCTTAGGCTCCGTACCCTTGAGGAGGCGAGAGATGTTCGCTCGGTGGCGGATGACGATGAGGAGGACGAAGAGCCACGCGATGGCGATCATGGGGGCCCGATCGTGAGCGACGAGGGCGGTGTCGAGGAACGGAAGATCCCGCTGACTGAGGATCGTGATGGCAAGGGCGAACGCGACGGAGGCGATCAGGGAGGCGAGGGAGATGTAGCGGTAGGCCATGAGGAAGAGGATGAAGGTGAGACCGCCGATGATTCCGCCGATGGTGTAGAGCGGCCAAAATCCCAGGACCACGCCCAGTGAGGTAGCGACGCCCTTACCCCCTTTGAATTTGAGCCAGATCGGGAAAGTATGTCCGAAGACGCAGGCCACGGCGGTCAGCAGCGGCAACAATGAAGGCAGCGGCGGATCACCAGGACAATGACGCACCATGAGGGCAACCGCCAGCACCGGGATGAATCCTTTCGCGGTGTCCAAAAGGAACGCGTACCAAAAGAATCGCATGCCGAGTGTGCGGCCGAGGTTGGTAGCGCCGATGTTCTTGGAGCCGACCGTGCGGATATCGACGCCGTGCGACTTGCCGATGATCAGCGCGAAGGGGATCGAGCCCACAAGGTACCCCACCAACGGCATGTACGGCACGACGAATCGCACGATCATTTGTTCTGCAGTCATCATTTCCCGGCTTTGCTTTTCTCTCGTTTCTCTCGCTGAACCTGCTCGTAAAGGCTCAACAGTTTTTCGACATATTTCTCCGGGAACATTCTCGCGGAAGCGGCACGGGCGTTTTGGGCGAGCTCTCCTCGCTCTGGGGTTTTCGGAGCGGGCAGCGCTTCGAGCGCTCCGGCCATCTGATCGACTTCCCGGGGATTTCCGACAATGGTACCGGCATGGTGATCTTTCACAAGGTCACTGGCGCCGAGGTACTCCGTGGAGATCACCGGCATCCCGTGCGAGAGCGCTTCGAGCACCACCCGGGCAAAGGGGTCGTAGAAGGTCGGAAGTATGAGAGCGTCTGCGGCAGCGTAGACTTTGTCCATTTCGCGGGTGGGGCCGACGAAAAGGATACGCCGTTTGGTTCCGCCGCCGCCGCCGTCGTCGCCGATGCCGAGACTGTTGGCCAGTTCGACGTACTCGCGGGCTTTGCCCAGGCCCACGACCAGGAGTTTCCACCCGCCCCCCCTGCTGGTGCGAGCGACGGCTTCGATGGCGTAGCGGAGTCCCTTGCGCCGGAAGTCGTGGCCGACGAAAACCGCGACGCGGTCGTCGGGCTCGAGACCGTAATTACCGCGGAACCAGTCGCGGTCTTCCTGGACTTTGACCGGATCGGCGACGCCGAGCGGTTGCGGGAAGGGGCCGGGGAGGTCGACGAGCAGGCCGGACTTCCGATCCTGCCCGTAGTGTTTGTGGAAGTGCTTGCTGATCATGGGGCAGAGGCACAGAATGCGGTAAGGAGGAGGGTGGGAGCGGACGGCGTTGCGCTCCATCGCCAGCAGCGTTCGTTGCTTGCTGGAGAACTGCAGCATGACGCGCTTGAAGTGCCCTGCCGCCGCGGAGCGGCGACTGGCGATCGCCTGAAGTTGAATCTCGGCGTACACGCCGGCGTAGGGCTGGTAGATGTCGCCCATGCACGCGATGGTCATCGAATGCGAAAGGTCGCTGGGATGCTGCTTGAGGAATCTGGCAGCCTTGCGGGCGAAGAGGCGAAAGCCGATGCCGGTGTTCAGCCGCAGACCTTTCAACTTGTGAATCTGCACGCCCTGCATGATCAGGTCCTCTTCGTTGAGATGGACGGCGGCGGTGGAGCGGCGGGCGTCGTGGCTGGCTCGCTGCGTCGCCTGACGGTATCGGTTGATATGGGGAGCCACATCGTGGCAGACGACCTGGACGTCGTGACCTCGCTTGACAAGTTCGCCGACGAGCCAGACAGTGAACCGCTCGGCGCCGCCGCGGGAGGGATCGAAGTGCTCGATGATCAAAGTAATTTTCATAAGTCGTTATTTAGCCGGTGGGCTTGCCCACCGCTCGTCGTTGGGGTGGTGTGCATGATGCCAGAGGTCCGAAACGGCGGCTATCACCGCTTCGACACCAAGCTCCTTCATGCAGCGATGATCGATGGGACATCGTTTCAATTGGCAAGGTCCGCAGCGAACGTCGATACGGACGGCTTTTTCGCGGCTGGAGTAAGTCTCGGCCCAGACCGGGTCGGTCGGACCAAAAATCGCGACAGTCGGAATATCAAAGGCGGCGCCGAAATGACGAGGACCCGTGTCGTTGCAGACCATCAACTTGCAACGCCGAATGATCTCCTTCAATGCCCCCAGAGAAACGCCCTTCCCGTCGTTGAGCCGGGCGAGCGCATGCAGTCGGCCCACCCCCTTGCCTCCGGGACTCAGGGCACTGCCCTGCAGGATGGCCTCGACGATCGGCCGTTCCGCCGGCGAACTCGCTAAGATCACGTGCCCATCGAATTCGCCCTGTTTGTCCATCAAACGGTCAGCCACCTGGGCAAATCGCTCAGGCATCCAGCATTTGCTCGATCCAAAATTCGCGCCCGGCACGATCACCGCGAATCGCTCGTCGCTGATGCCCAGGTGAAGCAGCATCGCTTCCGCCTCGGCCTGCTCCTGGCCCGTGATGCCCAGTTCCATCCGCGTAGAGTCCGCGGTCGACGATCCAAAAAATTTTGCTAACTCCATGTAATACGCAATCGTCGGCACCGGTTGATACGCAGACCCCACCGATGGACTGGCAGACGCGCCGAGCTCTCTGGAGATGGCCCGAATCGCCTGGGCCTTGGCGCGATCGCGTGCTTTTTGTTCCGCCGTTCGCAGCTTCGGTTGCAGACGATCCGTCAGCAGCATGGATCGCCATCCACGAGCATATCCCACCCGCCGCCGCACCCCACCTCGCCACAGCATCCACGCGCTGCGAAAAGAATTCGGCAGAAGCACGCCCAGATCAAACCGCTGCTCTCGAAGCCATCGTACCGTTTCCTTTTCACGCCCTTTCTTCACGATATGTACATCATCCACATACGACAATCCACTGAGCACCGAAGCCACCAGCGGCCGCACTACGCCCGCAATCCGCGCCGCCGGATACAATTCCCGAATCGCTCGCAAAAACGGCGTAGCCATCACCCCATCCCCAAGCCAGTTCGGCATGATCACCGCGATTCGCTTTGCTGAAATTTTCAGAACATCAGGTTCCATACGCAAACTACGCACTATAACCACAGACAGAATCAGACAAAAACAGATAAAATCAGACAAAGACGGACAAAACAATGAAAATAAAGTGCAAAAGGCGGGGTAGCTCGGTCGGGGACCGAGCTACGTTTGAAGGGAATGATTGAAGCGGGGACGTTTAAGGGGGGTAGGCGGGACTTTAGAGCAAGTCATTCATCGTCCCGGCTGGCTCAGCAACGTCCAACTGGCCCCCGACCGGGACGGGATTGATTATGGCGTGGATGCCATTCTCAACGCTTGTGGGAACAGCAACCGATGTGCCACCCTGTCGGGCGGCGGACGGCGGATCTGCTCGGAAAAGAGGCAAACGTTTCTAAAGCGTGACGGCTCCAAGTCATGGCGACCGGCGAGATTTCGGAGAATGTCCGAGCAGGCGGGAAGGAGGAAGGGAGGCGGCTGGGCAGGGCCGACAGTTTGTCTTTGCTGCTGCGACAATCTCGGTCGCTTGAGGTAGCCACAGGCAGACACAAACAGGCACAGACGAGACTGGCATGCGTTTTACATCCCCCACTGCGATGCGATCCGAAACTTCTCTTGGATAAGGAGAGGGTCATGCTTTACTGGGCATTGGTCTTTTTGATCATTGCGATCATCGCGGCGATTTTCGGCTTCGGCGGCGTTTCCGCAGCCGCGTCGGGTATCGCTCAGGTGCTCTTCTGGATCTTCCTGGTGGTCTTCCTCGTGTCGTTGATTATGGGCTTTGTCAATCGGCGGCATTTGCGGTAGGCCCGCCTGCCGCGTAGCATGAGACTTCATGAACGGCGGAAATGACCCGCTGCGGGAGCCCCATGCGCGCATCTGATGCCAAATTGCAGAGTTTTCTTGAACCGATTGCCAGTTCCGCTGTGACGGCGGAACTGGCAAGGCGGTTGGCTGAGCAGCGGCATGTGGCGGCGACGGGGCAATGGGGAGCCTGTGCGCTGGTGTTGGCGGCGGCGGTGCAGCGGACGCTCGGACGGCCGATGCTCATCCTCACGGCACACCTCGATGACGCCGATGACGCGGTCGATCAGCTCCACTTTTTCTATCCGGGCGCGTCGGTGCGGCTTTATCCGGCGTTCGAAGTGCTGCCGGGTGAGTCGAACCTGTCGCATGAGCTCGCGTCGCAGCGGTTGGAACTGCTGGTGGACCTGGCGGCGGAGCAGGGGAGAAGGGGAGAGGGAGAGAGGGGGGAGGGGGGGGCGGATTTTATTGTGGCTCCGATTCAGGCGCTTTTGCAGCCTTCGCCGAATCGGGCACTGCTGACGGATCTGGTGCTGTCGATCAAATCGGGCGATACGGTTGATCGCGATACGCTGGTGCGATGGTTGGCGGATCATGGGTATACCAGGCTCGACGCGGTGGAGGATGCGGGGGATTTTGCGGTTCGCGGGGATATTGTGGATTTCTGGTCGCCTAGTGCTGGCGAGGGTGGCTCTTATCCGACGCGGATTAATTTGTTCGGCGATCAGGTGGAATCGGTGCACCATTTCGATCTCGAGTCGCTGGGGCCGACGGGAAATATCGAGGAGGCGAGGATCGTGGCGTTGGGGGATCGGTCGACCTGGCCGATTGAGAAGACGACGAGTTTGCTGAGCTATTTGCCGGAGGAGACGATTGTCTGGTTGATTGAGCCGGGCGAAGTGCAGGAGCAGGCGAAGAGCTATTTTGATAGGTTGGAGGATGCTCGTGGGATTTATCCGCCCAGTGCGGTGCTGAGGAATATTCAGCAGTTTGCGTGGGCGGAGATTCATCAGTTTGGGGCGGAGGATGAGAGCACGCTGCGTCTGCCGTGCAAATCGATTCAGCGGTTCGATACCAAGGCGGAAGAGGCGATTCGGGAATTGGCGGAATTGGCGGAGCGTGCGAAGGTAGTGGTGATCTGCGATTCGGCGTCGGAACGCGGACGGTTGTCGGATCTGTTGGATGTGAAGCATCCGGGAAGCCGGGCGAAAATAGAGATGCCGGTGGGGGTGATTACGCTGGGGTTTGAATGGGATGAGGGTGAGAAGCCAGAAGCCAGAAGCCAGAAGTCAGAAGAAGAACATCGGCAAGATGCCGATGCTACGGAACATCGGCGGGACGCCGATGCCACGGCCACGGTGTTGATTGGGCATCATGAGATTTTTCATCGGTACAATCAGCGGCGGCGGTTGCGGGCGGTGCAGGGGGCGAGGCCGATTGATTCGTTTCTTGATTTGCAGCCGGGGGATTTTGTCGTTCATGTACATCATGGCATTGCTCGATTCGAAGGCATGAACTCGATCATGCGTGACGGGCGGCAGTCGGAATTTCTGACGTTGAAGTTTGCGGGTGATGCGGCGCTGCATGTGCCGGCGACGCAGATTCATCTGGTGCAGAAGTATGTGGGCGGTGCACATGGACGTCCGCCGCTGTCGGTGCTCGGCGGCGTGACGTGGTCGAAACAGAAAGAGAAGGTGGCGGAGGCGGTTGAGAAGCTTGCGGCAGAAATGTTGGAGGTGCAGGCGGCTCGGGAGCATTCACCGGGCATCGCATATCCGGCGGATACGGTCTGGCAGAAGGAATTTGAAAATGCGTTTCCATATCCGCCGACGGAGGATCAGTCGCGGTCGGCGGAGGAGATTAAGAATGACATGGCGCGGCCGCGGCCGATGGATCGGCTGCTCTGCGGCGATGTTGGTTACGGCAAAACCGAAGTGGCGATGCGAGCAGCCTTCAAAGTCGTGGAGTTCGGAAAACAGGTCGCGGTTCTGGTCCCCACAACCGTGCTCTCTGAACAGCATGAGGAGACGCTCAAACAGCGGTTAGCCGGCTATCCGTTCATCATCGAATCGATTTCGCGATTCAAAACGCCCAAGCAGATCAAAAAAATCATCGACAGAACCTGTGCGGGCCAGGTGGACATTCTTGTAGGGACGCATCGACTTTTGTCGAAGGATGTGCGGTTCGCGGATTTGGGCCTGGTGATCATCGACGAAGAGCAGCGTTTCGGCGTAGAGCACAAGGAACGGCTCAAGAAGCTGCGTTTGACGGTGGATATTCTCACGATGACCGCGACGCCGATTCCGCGTACGCTGCATATGTCGATGCTGGGGATTCGGGATATTTCGAATTTGACGACGCCGCCGTCGGATCGAAGGAGCGTCGTTACGGAAGTGATTACGCACGATAAGCAGCGGATCAAGCAGGCGCTGCAGCGTGAACTGGCCCGCAACGGCCAGATCTTCTTCGTGCACAACAAAGTCTACAACATCCAGAGTATCGCGGACGAAGTGCGGCAGATGGTGCCCGACGCCCGCATCGTCGTTGGACATGGACAAATGCACGAGCATGAACTTGAAGCGGTCATGCACAAATTCATTCGCCACGAAGCGGATATCCTGGTCTCGACCACGATCATCGAGTCCGGCATCGACATTCCCAATGCCAACACGATGTTCATCAATGAAGCGGAACGGTTCGGACTGTCGGATCTGCACCAGTTGCGTGGCCGCGTCGGACGCTACAAGCATCGGGCGTACTGCTACCTGCTGCTCTCGCCGGACAAGACGATCAGCTCGACGGCCGCCAAGCGGCTCAAGGCGATGGAGGAATATGCGTCGCTGGGTGCGGGATTCAAGATTGCGTTGCGAGACCTGGAAATCCGCGGCGCCGGCAACATTCTCGGCCCGGAGCAGTCCGGCCACATCGCGGCGGTCGGCTACGAAATGTATTGCCAGTTGCTGGAGGAGGCGGTGAAACGGGTGAAGAACGAACCGGTGGAAAAGCCCATGGAAGTGAATGTGGATATTGGGATAACAGGGGTGTTGCCGCGGACATATGTGGATTCGGAACGGCAGCGTATGGACCTTTATCGGCGACTGTCACGGGCACAATCGCTGGAGATGCTCGAGGCGTTGTCGAAGGACCTGGTGGACGCGTTCGGGCCGATGCCCAAGCCGGTGCAGATGCTTTTTGGGTTGGCGGAGATCAAGATTCTGGCCGCACAATGGTCGATCGCGTCGATCATCACCAAGGCGCCGGATGTGATTTTTACGATCGACGATTTTTCGAAGCTCGGGCCGCTGATGGGCAAAGGGGTCGGTGGGGGGGCGGGATCGGTGCGAGTGGTGGATGAGAAGACGGTGCATCTGCGATTGCCGGCGAGTTATTTGGAGGCGGAGACGCTTGTTAATGTATTGCGGCATTTGCTGAATCCCAATGCCGCCTCTCCTCCTAAGCCGGTCGCTCCGCCAGCGAAACCGCAACCGGCAAAGCCAGCCCCAAGCATTCGGCGGCGGTTGTAAGAGTGGCAATAGCCTTGCGTTTCCACGCAAGGCTATTAGATGTCGGCGAGGATTTGTGTTGCCATGGGATTCTTTGCTCCGCGGGAACGGGCGTTCGCTTCGAGGGTTTGAAGGGTTTTCTTGACGGCGTTTTTGTTCAAGGGGCGGGGACGATCGGACTTCACGACCCGCTGGAAGTTGCGATACAGAATCTGATCGAGAGCGTCCTTTGGCAGCTTGAGACCGTGCAGGTCGGGTCGGGGATCAGGGGTCATGTAGGGATCGTCGGGGACTTGGAAACGATCGTCGGTTTCGAGGAATCGGCGAATCATCGGGCCACGCTCGGGACCGGTGCTGTTGGAGCCCATGCCGATGTCGGTGCCGAAGACGATGCGGTCGGCGTGGTCGATGAAGAACTGTCGTGAGGCGGCGTGGTTGGCGGTGAAGTTGTGGTACATCTCGACGCCGGGCGCGAGATCGAAGAAAACGTTGGGATGGCGTTTAAGGACTTCGGTGGCCTCTTCAAGGCGGTCGGAGAGGAAGAAAAAGTGCGGGAGGATCACGTTGAGTTTCGGATGTGCATCGAGCACGGCGGCGATCTCGCGGTCGATGGTCGCCTTGGTCGGATACGTTTCGTCGTACCACCAGCGATTGAGTTTTGCCCAGAGCGGGACGGTCTGCTCGCTCCAGAATTCCGGGGGGTCGGCGACGTGCCAGAGCACGGGGAATCCGGTGGATTCGAGCATATCGAGCAGCGGATTGTAGACGGCGGAGTCGAGCGGATGGCCGTAGAACTTGCGAGCGTCGGGCTTGCCGATGAGGAGTTTGAGGCCGTCGCAGCCGCAGTCGATGAGGTTTTGGAGTTGCGTGGTGAAGGGGGTTTCGGGAGCGGGGCCTTTGTTGAAGAGGCCGGTGCCATCGAGGCCGGCGAAGATGTAGACGCGATCTGGATGCTTGAGTTTGAGCCAGAGAGCGGCGTCGTTGCGGAGGGCGTCGGGATTGGTGTTCTGCTGTTCGTAGATGAGGATGTTGATCTGGTCGGAGCCGGTGTGTTTCATGTTGGCCATGAGGCCGTCGTGAGCGTGCGGGCCGTCGAAATGATTGTGGCAGTCGATAATCATGCGTGGTTCCTTGTTAGAAGAGTAAAAGTTATAAAGTTAAAAGTTAAAAGGTAAAAGAAAAGGCATCCTTTTAACTGTTAACTTTATAACTTTTATTCTTTCACACCAGGGCCTTGATGCCTTCCCACTTATGTTCTGCGATGCACTTGGTGATTTGGGTGGCGATGGCGACGGCGGTCAGGCCGTCGTCGCCGGTGACTTCGGGGGGGGTTCGGGTGCGGATGGCGTGCTGGAAGTTTTCAAGCTCGGCCTTGACGGGCTCGATGTCCTCGATGGTCAGGTCTTCGTATTTGACGAGTTCCGGGTAATTGAGTTGCATGAGGTCGGTGATGTTGCCGGCCTTGACTTCGCGGCGGACGTGAGCGAGTTCCTTTTCGTTGGCGGTTTTGGTGATGACGGCTCCGGCTTTTTTCTGGTAATCGACGGAGACGTAAGCGGTGGGGGAGAAGAGCCGCATTTTGCGTTCCGTGCGAAGGGCCAGGCGAGAGGCGGTGAGGTTGACGACGCCGCCGTTGGCGAAAGTCAAGCGAGCGTTGGCGATGTCTTCGTGTTCGCCGATGACGGTGACGCCGACGGCGCGGACGTCGATGACGGGTTGGCGGACCATGTCGTTGACGATGTCGAGGTCGTGGATCATCATGTCGAGGGTGACGCCGACGTCGATGGAGCGGAAGGTCATGGGACTGATGCGGTGGACTTCGACGAAGGCGGGCTTGAGCTGGTATTTTTTCAGGGCGCGGTAGACGGGGTTGAAGCGTTCGGTATGGCCGACCTGCAGGATGCGGCCGTGCGATTTGGCGGCGTCGACAATAGCGCGGCCGTCGGCGACGGTCGGAGCAAGAGGCTTCTCAATAAGAACATCAATCTTCGCGTCCATAAGTTGCTCGGCAACGGTGCGGTGGTGAATCGTGGGCACCGCAACGGAGGCGGCGTGGGTCGGCGTGTTGCTTTCGCGGCTCCAGCGCAGCAGTTCCTCAACGGACTTGAAAGCTTTGCAGTTGTATTGCGCCGCGATCTTCTTCGCGTTTTCCTCGCTTTGGTCAACGACCGCGATCAAGGAATAGCCGGGGATTTTCGCATAATTACGTACGTGGTGCTGGCCCATGCGGCCGACGCCAACCACTATCGCATTTAAGGTGTCAGTCATTTAATGTCCTTCATGCAGAGTGGACGGAAGAAATCCGAAATTCGAATGACGAATGGCCGAAACAATACGCCGCCGCCACGTTTTGGTCATTTGAACATTCGGATTTGATTCGTCATTCGTCATTCGGATTTCGAGTTTCCTTTAGTGTCCCGACACGAGTGTGGGCGGTTCGTCATCTTCGTCCCAGGCGGTTTTGCCGCGGAGGTTTTCGCGGGCTCGGCCGAATTTACCGTTGGTGGATTCACGCATGAACGCTAAGAGATACTGAATTTCCGGATTGTCGGGATAAAGGCGTTCGAGCTCGGCGGTCTGCGTGATGATCGGCGTGGGGTTCTTGAAGAGCAGACGGTAGGCCATTTTGAGAGAGGCGATCTGCTCTTCGCTGTAGCCGCGGCGGGAGAGGCCCTTGGTGTTGACGGCTCGCACCTTGCCCTCGGGGCCGTCGACGATCATGTACGGCGGGACATCGTGTGCAATGGCGGCGTAGCCTCCGACGAAGGCATGTTGACCGAAACGAACGAAGTGGTGTGACGCGGCACCGCCGGAGATGACGACCCAGTCCTGGACTTCGACGTGGCCGGCGAGCATGACGTTGTTGGCGAGAATGGTGTTGGAGGCGATGTTGCAATCGTGAGCGATATGCGTGGCGACCATAATGAGGTTATTGTCTCCGATGCGTGTGTGGCCGCCGCCGTCTTCGGTGCCGATGTGGATGGTGCAGAATTCGCGGAACTTGTTATTGTTGCCGATGATGACGCGGCAGGCGCCGCCGCGGTACTTGAGGTCCTGAGAAACGCCGCCGATGACGCAGTTGGGGAAGAATTCGTTGTTTTCGCCGGCGGTGGTGTGGCCTTCGATTTGCGCGTGGTGGTGAACGATGCAGCCTTTGCCCAGCACGACGTGTGGGCCGATGTAGGCGAAGGGGCCGACGATGATATCGTCCGCAAGCTGGGCGCCCGGATCGACGACAGACATGGGGTGGATTTGCGGCATGGGACATTCCTAAGAAGCCAGAAGCCAGAAGTTTGGAATCAACCGGAAACTTGAAACCTTCTGGCTACTGGCTTCTTCACAGTTATTCTCCAAGTTCATTATCAACGAGCATAAATTTAATCTCCGCTTCCGCGGCGACCTGGTCGCCGACGTACGCACGACATCGCACATGCCCGGTGCGGGCCTTCACACGAATATTTTCCGACTCGAGAATCAACTGATCGCCGGGCACCACCGGCTTGCGCAGCTTCACCTTGTCCAAACTCAGCAGCAGCGGAATTTTCCCGGAGTGCTCCAGCTTCCGCGAGAGCAGCAACCCGGAGAGCTGCGCCATCGCCTCCACAATCAATACGCCCGGCATCATCGGCATCCCCGGATAATGCCCGGTGAAAAACGGCTCGTTCATCGTGACATTCTTCACGCCCAGGGCTTTCCGGTCGCCGTCCATCTCGATCACGCGATCGACCAGCAGCATCGGATAACGGTGCGGCATGAGGCGCAAGATACGCTTCACATCCATGACCGCTTCGCCGACGGCGAGCTTGGCGCGACGCTGCGCCTGG
Source organism: Phycisphaerales bacterium (assembly GCA_009781185.1). Taxonomy (GTDB): domain Bacteria; phylum Planctomycetota; class Phycisphaerae; order WQYP01; family WQYP01; genus WQYP01. Next base: position 33,703 of record WQYP01000007.1, read on the forward strand.
AGCATGCTGGTGAGCTTGCGAACCAGTGCGTGATTCAACGAATGTCCGCTCTTGCATGCGACAATTCGTCCCTTGATCGGACAGCCAAGCAGGCAGAGGTCGCCAATCAGGTCGAGGACCTTGTGGCGGACGCATTCGTCGGGGAAGCGGTAATCGGTGCCGATCGGGCCAGTTTTGTCGATGACGAGCACGTCGCCTGCTCGGAGGTGGACGCCCAGGCCGCGGGATTGGAGCATCTCCGCTTCCTCGCGTGTGACGAATGTGCGGGCGGGGGCGATGTCCTTTTCGAAGTTGCCGTTGAGCTGGGCGGAGAAAAGCTGTTGGTTGATCGGTTCGGCGCCGTAGTCGAGATCGTAGGAGATATGAAATTCCTCTGCTATCGGTGGGGCAGCGATGAGTACCGCGCCGCCGTCACGCACTTCAATCGGCTCGGTGACGGTCAGGAAAAGTTTTTCCGCGGGCTGCTCGACGATGCCGGTTTTTTGGAGGAGTTGGACGAACGGCAGGCAACTGCCGTCCATGCCGGGTACTTCGCCGCCGTTGATGAGGATTTCGAGATTGTCGATGCCCAGCCCCGCGACGGCGGCCATGCAATGCTCGATCGTTTCAACCGCATCGGCGCCGCTTTTGATCGCGGTACGACGGGAGCGTTTGGTGACGTGCTGGACCAGTGCGGGGATGCGGACAGGCCGGCTCAGATCGGTCCGCACAAACACGATGCCATGTCCGACGGGCGCAGGCTTAAACGTGAGCGTCGTTTGAGCGCCGGTGAACAGGCCGTGGCCGGAGATCTCGGCTTCGCCTGCGATGGTTCTCTGTGGATGTGTGACGGTCACGGACCAATGGCTCCTCAAGGACCCGCCTGGACGATTAAACCCAACATTATGCCCGATTCCCCGCAGCTATTCCACAGCCTGCGGAACCGGCATATACTGACCAGCGTGCCCGACGTGGAAATAGCCTTGCGAGGAATCGCAATGTTTCGGACGCCAGAGACCCCCTTGGAGCGCACAAGTGAAACGCGCAAGATGCGTTAAGCCTCGCGTTTCCACGCAAGGCTATTGGCGTTCCGGTACGCCCTCTACTCGGGGCGGTAATCTCATCAGGGAAAGGCGATTATGGCGATCGATCATCCGGCGGCAATCAAACTAAAAGCGAAATTCCCCGGAATGGGACTCAAGGCCGCACAGTTTCGCGGAGATACCCATATTATCGTTCCGAAAGAGAAACTCACCGAAGTCGTGAGCTGCCTCAAGTCGGATTCTGAGCTGAATTACAACATGTTGGCCGACGTCAGCGCGGTAGATTATCTGAATTATCCCGGCGCTCCGCAGGACGGTCGCTACGGACTGTTGTACGTGTTCAATTCGGTGCCCAAAACGCTCCCACCTTCCCCAACTGACGATCGCGGTACCAAGCGGTTGATCTTGCGGGTTTTTGTCAACGACGGCGACATGGAAGTGGATTCGCTGGTACCGTTGTACGCGGGAGCGGAGTGGTTGGAACGCGAAGTCTTCGACATGTTCGGCATCAAGTTCAAGAACCACCCGGACCTGCGACGCATTCTGACCTGGGACAGTTTCCAGTCGCATCCGCTACGAAAAGATTACCCCGTCACCGGCAAAGGCGAACGCGAACAATACCCAGTCGTGTCACGCGATTCGGCGTGACCGCACCGAATATCCTTGTAGAATAGCCTTGCGTTTCCACGCAAGGCTATTGCCGACTGGGATTGAGAATAGCGCGGATGATCACCGGCTCTGCCTGGTCGGCCTTGGCGGTGGGCCAGGAGCCGAGGGTAATGCTGTGGATGGAGCCGTCAGGCTGGCGGGTGACTTTGGAGTCTTCCGGGTAATGGTTTTGTACGCTGATAGAGAAGGAGATGTTTTCGAGGTTTCGGAATTCAAATTCGCCTTTGGCGTTGGTGGTGGTTTCGGTGCAACCAAGATACTTCAATATTGGATGTTTGTTGTAGACGGGCCATGCCAAGATGCGGACGTTGGCCAGCGGCTTGCCGGTGTTGGAATCCGTGGCGGTTCCTCGGATGACGTGGCCGGTCTCGAGAGTAATGGACAACGGCTCTTGAGACGGAGTGATTTTGCGGAGGATGCCCTGCGTCGTCAGACCGGGGGTGACTCGGAGGTTGTAGTAACCGCCTGGGATGGAGAGTTCGGGATTGACGTGTTCGAAGGCAAAGCGGCCTTCGCGGTCGGTGCGGATGCTGGAACTGTTGAAAGAACTGGAACTGTTGGCAATGTTGTATTCATAGGAGAGTGTCAATTCGATGTTAATCGCGGGGGTGTTGTCCGGGTTGCGTAGTGTGCCGGAGACAGTGACGCCGGGGGCGAAAGTCAAGGGAATATCGGCGATGGGATGCTCCGCGTCCAGAACGATTTCGTCCGAGATGGCAAACATGGCACCGGCGGAACACGCGACGCGATAGCGGCCGTTCAGGGGAACGGGACTCAACAGGTAAGAAGTCAGGCGGGAGTTGACGTTATCGTTGAGGAGATTCCATTCATTCGAAGCCAGGTCGGGGGATTTTTGCACGGTAATCAGGCTGGCGTAGAAATAAGGTTCCCAGGGTTTGCCGTCGGGACCAGTGACGCGGCCGTGGATGGCGCCGGCAGGCTGAGCCTCCAGCGTAATGACAAACGGCTCATCGCTGGCAGGAATATCGTACTGATCACTTTTTTCCGCCACCCGATATCCCAGAAGCGTCGGTGCGGAAAAACCAAACTGGCAGGGAACAGGCGCATCCATGCGTGCTTCATTGTTGGTGATTTTCAGGTCGTGGTACTTGGCTGGTGTATTCGCAGGGAAGCGGATGTTGGCGCCGAGTGTGCCGGCGGCGGGCGGGGCATTTTGAGGCACGGTGATACGGATGATCACGGGCCGTGTGGGCGGCTTGGAGGCTGCACGGAGGTCCATGGAGACGACGGCATCTTTTCCCGGCTGAGCGGTCACGCTTTGCGAGTCACGAAGAAGTTGAAATGTGACCTTAGACGGCGGCGGATTGGCCAGAACAGCCCGACCGACGCCTTGCTCGTCAACCGTGACGGGCAACGTGATGCGGTGTTCAGTATATGAATTCTCAGACATGGCAATGGAATTGCGAACGTCCACCTCGCGTGGCATACCGCCAGGATCAGCCCGAACTTCCAACGTTATCGGCTGCGGCGACTCAAGCGCAATGTTCAACGCCTGACCTGCCTTAATCACCAGTAATTGAGAAGCATATTTCGGATGAGATACGTAAATACGATATGTGCAATCATCGCGCAGTTCGGTCAGCGCGAAATGGCCGGTGTTGTCGGTGGTCGTGAGCCGTTGGCTGGGAAATCCCCAACTCCACGGATGCTCCCCATTCGTATTGAACCGGCTGTCGAGTCCCTGGCGTGCGATGAAGCTGATGCTCGTTTCCGTGATCAGTTCGCCGGTGGCCGCATCGCGGACAAGGCCCGTGGTGGGATGCGCTTCATGGAGCGTGATCACCGCGTGCTTCTCCGGCGACAAACGAAGCGGCACTTCCTCCTCCTGATAACCTGTCGCACGGATCTTGAGACGTGCCGCCTGATCGATCGCATGAGCAACAACCGCCGTCCCATCAGCATCGGAGGTCAGCTTGATCGGCCCCACGTTGTAGGGATCTTCCTCATCGCAGCGGTATCCCAGCTCGATGGCCGCATTGGCAATCGCTTTTCTGGCAGAATTAACCAAGCGAACCCGAGCCGAAAAACCGGCGGACAACACCAATTCCACCGGCGGATATTTTCCGTCCGGCCCAACCGTGACAGGCGATGAGATCACCGGAGCAAATGGCCCGTCAAGAGAAGGCTGCACCCATACGACGGCCTGTCCAGACGGAGTATGTTTGTCTTCGAAGGAACCATCAGGAGCGACCGGAATCGCAGAGAAGTACGAAGAATTAACGCTACGAACATACATTTTCAGCCACTTGAGTTGTGCGGGCAATGGCTGGCCGTCCGCGGTGCGAACGTGTCCGGAAAGAGTAACATTCTCCGGTTGCTCCCTCGGCTCCCCCAGTCGGTACGGCCGATGTTTTTTCTCCAACTCCGTCATTTTTTCCACCCGTTCCACCGGCGTGAGGATTTTCTCCGCTGCCCGTACCGTTAATTCTGCCGTGGATACCAACAGTGCTAACAGCAGTGTAGATACGAACAAGCCTAAGGCCAGCGAGCGTAGTGGGAAGCCGATGCGTACGGGGGTTGTTGGATTCACCAGTCGTGCGATGCGTTGCCACAGTGGACCGTGGCCGGTGAGAGCAAGTGCAGCAGCGGCTATGTCCGTTAGCCCCTGGCTCTGCCGGGGGTTCAACGTAGCCGCCGCCACGTCCGCCAGCGTATGAGCCATCAGTTCCGGAGAGCCGGCGCACGATACCGCCAGCGCATCGCAACACGCTTCACGTTCCTGGCGGATTTGGCCGGAGATCCACCATACCGCAGGATTGAAAAACAATAACGCCTCGATTACCTGCTGCATGAGATTGACGAGAAAATCCCAGCGGCGCATGTGCGCCAGTTCGTGCGCGATAATCAGCCGTAATTGCTCCGGTGGCATTTCCGCCAGAATCGCTGCGGGCATCAAGAGCATCGGCGACCATGTTCCCACCACCGCCGGCACCCGATACAGCGGACTGACCAACACCCGCAACGCCCTCCCTCCCCGCAGATGCATTTTGTTTGCCAACTCTTCCACCGCCGGTAACGTCGTGGGCGTTCCCAACGCGGCCAGTTTGGATGCCCGTGCCAACAGAATCGTCGTACGCAGCAGCATGGCAACGACGCCAGCGAGCCAGAGTGAGGTTAACAGTAATGGCCAGTTCCAGTATGTGTGTGAGGGGGTCGCGATGCCGCAAGCGTTTTCGATGCCCTGCCGCGAGAGCGATACGCCATGATTGACCGCGAGAGGAGCACTGCGACCGGCGATTTCATGATGGACGAACACGTCCGTGCGAACGGGCCAGGTCAGCGGATGATATTGCAATGACCATGTGGCGCAGGCGGCAAAGAGAATCAGCAGCAGAGCTCCGACGGTTGCCACATAACGCACACGCACGTAACGCTGGGGCACGAGTCGCAGAAACACCCAGAGCAATCCCGCGATGAGAACCGCCTGCCAGAGCGAATGGGCCAGCGAAAAAAGCAATGGCTGCAGGTGAGACATGATGCATCTCCTTTGAAGAGATTATTTGCGAGGCGATTTCGCGTCGAGCATTTTGCGTATTTCGGAGAGTTCCTGCGGCGAAATGGTTTTGTCGTCCAACAACGCCTGAACGGCTGCCGCGGGCTTGCCGCCGAAGACCAGGTGGACCAGTTTGCTTATGAGTCCGCGGAGGATTCGCGTCTTGGCAACTCTCGGGCGATAAAGATGCGTCTTGCCTTGGGCGGTATGCGCCAGCAGACCTTTTTTCTCCATGACCTGCATGACCGAGAGCACGGAAGTGTACGCCCGCGGCTTCTTGTCAGGCAGATTCTCCCGCACCTCACGAGCCGTCATGGGACCACGTTCCCACAACAAAGCGAGAATCTGCAACTCGAAATCCGACGGCCGCGGCAGGGGGGATACGGACATAAACAGGTTCCTTTATCTACTGTGTTAATAGTATGTACTATGAATGCAGTAGTGTCAAGTGTCGTCAAGTCGTTAAATCGTCAAGTCGTCACGTCGATTTAACGATTTAGCGACTTGACGATTTAACGTGTTCTTATGGGGGGGGATCCCGTCTAAAGCCGGGGGCTAGTGCCGCGTCAACACTAAAATTTGGGATCACCATTTGCGTCAACCATCGTTTTTTTTCCGTACATCCTCAACATCGCCATCCCAAGTTTTAGTGTTGACGCAGCACTAGTGTAGTGACTCACAATTAAGCGATCTTATAAAATCGCGTGTTTTGGCTCGTATCGCAGGTTTTCGCCTGTCGCTCCCTGACGGTCGCGGTTCTGATAAGATGGCATCTATTTGAATCACTACACGAGCGATGTCAAGGCGAATGGAAGAAAGGCACAACCGATGGCACAACAGTACACGATGACGGACGGGCTCAAGCGGGCGTGCGACTTTATTGCGGAAAACAGCGGGTATGTCAATCAGGCGATCGCGTTGCACAGTGCTGTGTGGCGTGGGGAGCGGGTCGACGCTCCGCCGCTGATGCTCTCCTGCTGGCTCACCGATGAACAGCGTACGTGGCTTGTGCAGTCGAACTATAAGGCGATCCATTTCGACAGCGAGAAGATGTTGGCCAACGAGTTGCAGAGCGTCCTGACCGCCATCAATGGCAACAGTGGCGCGGTGCCGTCCATGCGGGCCAACATGGGCTGCGGTATTGTTTCGACGCTTGTTGGGTTGGAGCAGAGTCTGTTTGAGGACAAGATGCCGTGGATGCTGCGGCATCTGAAGAAGGAGGAGATCAAGCCGCGTTATGATTTTTCTGTTGACAGCAGTTCCGAGTTTGCCGCTGCCATGCGACACATGGAATACATGCAGACATTTTTGCGGGAACAGCGACTCGATAATGTTTTTATTTTTCCGCTGGATTTGCAGGGGGCGGTCGATACGGCGCATCTTATCTACGGCGACGCTATTTTCTACGATTTTTACGATGATCCGGACTTGATCCACCATCTGCTGAGGGTCAGTTGCGATGCCGTCGAGTTCGCGATACGTGAATGCTTCGCCCGTATCCGCCGAAGCGAGGAGTTCGTCACACACTACAACTCCATTGTTATTCCGAGGGCGCTGGGCGGACTCAAGGTCAGCGAGGATACGACGACCCTGCTCTCCCCCGATCTCATCGACACGTTCGCACTCCCTTACCTCCGCGACATTCTCACCCGTTTCAACGGCGGCTACGTCCACTACTGCGGGAAAAACGATCACCTTCTGGACATCCTGCTCAACGAGCCGCTCGTTCGCGGCATCAACTTCGGCAATCCCAACAAACACGACATGACTGCCGTCCTCAATCGCTTCAGAGACAAAGGCAAGATATATGTAGGCGCGGCCAATCGACTTCAGGATGAAAGCCAGTTCGACTACTTTAAGCGTATTCTCGGCGCATCGTACAATCCAGAGACTGGATGTTTCGCCGTCATGCTCCACTACTGGTGCAGCCTCCAGGAGCGTGACGGTGTTCTCGACGACTACGCCCGCGCTGCCGCATGCGTCCGGTGTCAGTAGCCTTGCGTGGCTAATCCGCGAATTGACAGAGGGGTGGCCAGGGTGTCGGGCGTTGCGTGGCACCCAAGCCTTCGCCTCAAGTGTCATGCACCCCGCCAAAGCGTGAATTCTGACGACCGCTTGACGTTCGATGTTCGTTCGGTACACTACTCGCATCCTTATTAGTTCTTAGTTCCACGGAGAAAATCATGTCGAAAGAACCTGTCTCCACCACTCCTGCCGGGTCCCGCGATCAGGCTCTCGAACGGGCTCTCTCGCAGATCGAAAAGGCCTACGGCAAAGGGGCCATCATGAATATGGACGGCCTCAATACCCTGGCGATCGAAGGGATTCCGACCGGTGCTCTCTCCCTGGATATTGCGCTGGGGGGCAAAGGCATGCCCAAGGGCCGCATTGTGGAAGTCTTCGGGCCTGAATCCTCCGGCAAGACTACTCTCTGTCTGCATATCATTGCCGAAGCGCAGAAGCTGGGCGGCGTGGCGGCGTTTGTCGATGCGGAACATGCGCTGGATCCCTCATGGGCCAAGCGATTGGGCGTTTCGCTCAAGGATTTGCTGGTTTCTCAGCCGGACAGCGGCGAACAGGCACTCGAGATCGTCGAGATGCTGGTTCGCTCGAATGCCGTCGATGTGATCGTGATCGATTCCGTCGCGGCCTTGATTCCAAAATCGGAAATCGAAGGCGAAATGGGCGATGCGACGATGGGCGTTCAGGCTCGTCTGATGTCGCAGGCGATGCGGAAACTGACGGCGGCTGTGAGCAAGTCCAAGTCGCTGGTGATTTTTATTAATCAGATACGTATGAAGATCGGCGTGATGTTCGGCAACCCCGAGACCACCACCGGCGGCAACGCGCTCAAGTTTTACAGCTCCGTCCGCGTCGACATTCGCCGCATCAATGCGATCAAGGAAGGCGAAGCCGTCATCGGCAATCACGTGCGAGCGAAGGTGGTCAAGAACAAAATCGCTCCGCCGTTCCGCGAAGCGGAGTTCGATATTCTTTTCGATTCGGGCATTTCGTACGAAGGCGATCTGTTGGACCTTGGCGTGAACGAAACCATCGTGGATAAATCGGGCGCGTGGTTCAACTACGGCAGCGTGCGGCTGGGCCAGGGACGCGAACAGGCCCGCCAATTCCTGAAGGACAACGCCGAAGTTGCCAAGGAAATCCGTGAGAAGATTCTGGTGAAAAAGATGGCCGTCGAAACGGCGGATGCCAAGGCCGCCGGCAAAGGCGAAATCAAAGGCGAAAAAGAAAAGACCGAAAAGGCCGCCAAGTCAGGGAAGTAAATCGGTCCCGTAGGGACCGAAGGAGGAACGACATGAGTAAGGTTTTTTCGAGTCGGCCGGCTATTGAAAAGTCCGTTGCAAAGTTGCTTCGTGATCAACCGATCATCGACATGCATACGCATTTGTATCCGCCGAGCTTCGGGACGCCAGTGCCCAATTGTGGTGGTGGAGGCAAGACGGATCGCGGTGGCCTGCTGCTCTGGGGTCTCGATGAGCTGTTGACCTATCACTATCTTGTCGCGGAAGTGTTTCGGGTTGTACCGGCGACGGAACTTGCGTACGAAGCGTTCTGGAAGATGCCCAAGACGGCGCAGGCGGATCACGTTTGGAAACATCTGTTTGTTGAGCGTACGCCGCTGAGCGAGGCTTGCCGCGGAGTGCTCACGTGCCTCGAATTGCTCGGGCTCGATGTCGATCGCAAAAAGGACCTCGCCAGGCTCCGCAAATGGTTCACCCGGCAGGATCCAGATAAGTACATTGATCGCGTGATGGAACTTTCGCATGTCGAGAGCATCACGATGACCAACAATGTGTTTGACGACAACGAGCGTGGCCGCTGGCTGAAGGATGCTGCGTCGTTGCGGAGCGACAGCCGGTTCAAGACGGTGCTGCGGATCGATCCGATTCTCGGCAACTGGCAAACCGCTGCCGGCAAGCTGTCGGCGTGGGGTTATGCTGTGGGCGATGGCCGCGCGCTTTCGGCGGCGAACATCGAGGAAGGCCAACGTTTCTTGCACGACTGGCTCGACCGCCAGCAAGCCATTTACACAGCACTGAGCATCGGTCCCAGCTGGCGTTACCCCGCCGAGGCGGATCATGCGCAGGCCGGTCAGATTGCTCTGGAAAAAATGATCCTGCCCGTGCTCGCCCAGCGGAAACTGCCCTTCGCCATGATGATCGGCAGCGTCCGTGGCGTGAACGCCGCTCTCGGCGACGCCGGCGACTCGCTGGGCAAAGCGGACGTCTCTTCCGTTGCCCGCCTGTGCGTCGCGTTCCCGCAGAACAAGTTCTTCATCACGATGCTGGCCCGCGAAAACCAGCACGAACTGTGCGTCACGGCAAGAAAGTTCGGCAACCTCATGATCTTCGGCTGCTGGTGGTTCCTCAATAATCCCAGCCTGATCGAAGAAATCACCCGCATGCGTCTCGAACTGCTGGGCACGAGCATGATTCCGCAGCACTCCGACAGCCGCGTGCTGGATCAGCTTCTTTATAAATGGGAACACAGCCGAACGATGATCGGGAAAGTTCTCGTCGACAAATACGCCGACCTTCTGGAAGCGGAATGGCCGCTCACGGAGGGCGATATCAAGGCAGACGTTGAGCGGTTGTTTAAGGGGAATTTTGAGGAGTTCCTTGTTCGTTAAGAGTAAAAATCACGAAGCGTAAAAGAATAAAAGGCCGCCCGACATCGGAACGGCCTTTTATACTTTTAACTTTTATACTTTTAACTTTACTTCATGACCCACTTGGCGCCCTTGTATTCCGGGCGAGGTTCGATGCCGATGGCCTGGCCGGGGACGTTGTATTCCAAGATGAGTGTTTTCTGGAGAATGACGGGTTTTTGGGTCTGGGGGTTTTTGACTTCGGTAGTTTCGCCGGAGAGGCCGGAGATGAAAACTTTGAAATTTCGAGAGTCGGTGTCGACGTCGCCAAAGACAATCACGCCGTCACGGGCATTGTCTTCGCCCTGGAGCAGTTTGCCGACGATGTTGTTCGGGGAGGCGAGCAGGTCGTTGTTGTAGAGATCCTTGATCTTGGTGATGATCTCGTCGGGGACGTCTTTGTAGGCGTCCTGGACTTGGCCGGTGTCGGTCATGAGTTGGAAATCAGGGGTGAAGAGGATGTCCTTGCCGGTGTTGTTGGTGACGGTGTATCGCATGAACCAGTAGGTTTTTTGGCGGCCGTCTTTGCCGATCTGGAGGCGCTCGATGGGGCCGTGCTTGAAATTCAGTTCCCAATTGGTCGGGACGAGGGAGGGCTCAGGGGCCGCTGTTACGCGGCGGACGGGCAGCGAGAGAGCTCCCGCCGTCACTGCCGCCAAGAGAGCCAGGGTCAGGGAAGCGCGATTGAACCGCATGAAAACCTCCACGGAGTCATTGAACAAGATGAAGGTAACGCCACGGGGTGAAGTTGGCAAGCGGACTCGTAAAATTCGTAAAATTCGTGGAAAGAGGTCCGTGACGATCTCTTCGCGCGCAAAGACCTCATCTACGCATTTTACGAAGCAAACCGTTATACTCACTCCCATTCAAGGAGGAGTTCTCGCGATGCTTTACGATCCCACATCTTTCGTTCACCTGCACGGCCATTCTCATTATTCGCTGCTCGACGGCGGCGCGACCATCGAAGCGCTGCTCAAGAAGACCAAAGAACTCGGCATGCCGGCGATCGCGCTGACCGATCACGGCAACCTCTTCGGCGCCGTCGAATGGTACACCACCGCTAAGAAGTTCGAGATCAAAGGCATCATCGGATGCGAAATGTACGTCGCGCCCAATTCTCGCTTTGATAAGGAATCGCACGGCATTTCGGAGGCGGCTTATCATTTGCCGGTGGTGGTGAAAAATGAGGCCGGCTGGAAGAACATGCTGAAGCTTGCTTCAATTGCGTTCGTCGAAGGGTTTTATTACCGCCCGCGTGTCGACAAGGAAACGCTGGCAAAGTACCACGAGGGGATCGTGGTCATGAACGGGCACCTGGGCACGGAGATTTCGGCATGCCTGGAACGCGGCGATATGCAGGCGGCGGTTGCGGTGGCGGGGCAGTATAAAGATATCTTTGGGGATGATTTTTACGTCGAATTGCAGAACCATTTTGACCCCGCACAGGTCGCACTGATTCCAAAACTCATCGAGGTTGCCAAAAGGGCGGGGTGTCCGATCGTTGCGACGAATGATCATCATTATCTGCTGAAGGACGATTACGATGCGCACGATGCACTGTGCTGCATCAGCATGGGGCGAACGATCACCGACGAAACGCGCCTGAAATATTCCCGTGAGCTTTATGTGAAGAGTCCGGCGGAGATGCGTCAGATTTTCAAAGAGACGCCGGAGGCTTGTGATAACACGCTGGCTATCGCGGAAAAGTGTGATCTGAAGCTTGATTTCAATCAGCGTCATGCGCCGGTTTATCATCCGCCCGCGAAGGACGACGGTTCGCCGCGGAATCCCGATGATTATCTGCGGGAACTCTGCCTTGAAGGTCTCAAGGAAAAGTTCGGCGACCCTCTGCCGGCGGAGCGTGAAAAAGCGATCATGGACCGACTCGATTTCGAGTTACAAGTGATATGCTCGAAGGGGTTTGCCAGCTACTTTTTAATCGTTTGGGACTTCTGTAAGTATGCCAGAAACAACGGTATTCCGGTCGGTGCGAGAGGCTCCGGCGTCGGGACGCTTGTGGGCTATGCGCTGTCGCTGTGCAATGTTGATCCGTTGCGTTATGACCTGCTTTTTGAGCGGTTCATGGACCCGGCGCGATCCGCTATGCCTGATATTGACATCGACATCTGTCAGGAAGGTCGCGGCAAGGTGATAGAATACGTCCGTAAAAAGTACGGCAACGTCTGTCAAATCATCACGTTTAACACGCTGGGCGCCAAAGCGGCGATTAAGGATGTCGGCCGCGTGCTGGGGATGCCGCTCCAGGAGACCGACAAAATCACCAAGCTCATTCCCGGCGGCCCCAACGTCTACCTCAAAGATGTCGTGAAAATCCCGGATATCAAGTCGATGATCGAAGGCAACGCACAGGTGACGAAGCTCTTCGCGGTGGCGCAGCGGCTGGAGGGATTGTGTCGGAATGCTGGTATGCATGCGGCGGGGGTGATTGTCTGCGATAAGCCGTTGGATACGATCGTGCCGCTCTATAAGAACGGCGACGACGTCATGACCCAGTGGGACGGCCCAACATGCGAAAAAATCGGCCTGCTCAAGATGGACTTCCTGGGCCTGCGGACGCTGACGATTCTCGAGCGTGCGTTGGACCTGGTGGATCAGGATTTGACGTCTGGCGCGGTGAAGTTGCCGAAGAATGTCAAGGTCGCGTTCGTCAAAAAAAGTAGCGACCCCGCTTTGCGGGGTGACGGAGGCCACCGCATCGACATCGAGCGCATTGATTTCACCGATCCGCATGTCTATCAAACTGTTTTTCAGAAAGGCGCTACCAAGGGCGTGTTTCAGTTTGAATCCGGCGGTATGAAGGACCTGCTCGTGAAGATGAAGCCAGACCGCCTCGAAGACCTCATCGCGGCCAACGCCCTCTATCGGCCCGGGCCGATGGAACTGATTCCCGCTTACTGCGAACGCAAGCACGGCCGGCAGGAGGTGCCGACGCTCCATCCGCTGGCCGACGAAGTCCTCGCCGAAACCTACGGTGTAATGGTCTACCAGGAACAGGTTATGCGGATATTTAACCGCTTGGGCGACATCCCGCTCCGCCGCGCGTACGATATCATTAAAGCGATCTCCAAGAAAAACGCGGATGTCATTAATAAGGAAAAAGCGGCATTTATCGAAGGCGCGATGAAGCACGGGCTGACCCGGGAGCAGGCCGTGGAAATCTTCGCCAACATCGAAAAGTTCGCCGGCTACGGCTTCAATAAATCGCACTCGACGCGATACTCCGTCCTGGCCTACCAAACCGCGTGGCTCAAGACCTATTTCCCGGCACAGTACATGGCGGCACTGCTGACCTTTGAAATGATCGATCAGTCGAAAACGGTTGAATATATCGAGGAGTGTCGCCATTTAGCTGTGCCAGGTCACGCCAAGAGTGGTATTGACATTCTGCCGCCGGATATCAATGAATCGGACGCTGATTTCCGTGTCGTGGGCGGCAACATCCGCTTCGGTCTCGCCGCGATTAAGGGCGTCGGCGATAAGGCGGTCGAATCGATTATGTCCGCCCGTGAAGTGGTTGATGCTGAGACTGGGGAAAAAAAGCATCGGCCGTACAAGTCGATTTTTGATCTCTGTGAGCGAGTCGATCTCCGCGTGGCGAACAAGGGCGTTTTGGACGCATTGATCAAGTGCGGCGCATTTGACGCAATCCATCCGATCCGCGCCGCCGCGATGGCTGTGGTAGAGTCCGCCATCCGCATGGGACAGCAATCGCAGGAAGCCAAACGTGTCGGCCAGGAAAGTCTTTTCGGTGGGTTTGGTGCGGGCGGTGGTGTTGTAGAGCAGGTCGAGCCGAAGTTGCCGGCGATCCCCGAGTGGCCCAAGAGTGAAAAGATGGCTTTCGAAAAAGCGGTGCTCGGATTCTATGTTTCGAGCCATCCGCTGCGCGATGTCGAGCAGACCTTTCAGAGCTACATCACGATGGATACGCAGACGATCCGGTCGGCCACTGACAAGGCGCCGGGCATCATGGGCGGCCTGATTTCCAAGGTTCGCATGATGACCACCAAGTCCGGCCCAAGCGCCGGCTCACGATGGGCGATCCTGCTGGTGGAAGATCTCGTCGGTTCGGTCGAAGTCGTGATCTATACAAACGACTATCAGAAATGTCAGGAACTGATCAAAACCGATGCGATGCTCTTCTTCGAAGGAAGCGTCGACAAGATGCGTGAGGAGCCTAATTTTAAGGCTCGCGAGGTCTACACGTTCGAAAGCGTTCAGAAAAAGAAGACCCGCGAGGTGCTGATCCAGACGAGTTCGATGAAGTTGGATGATGCGACTTTGGATGCGGTGAAGCAGGCACTCGGTACGCACAAAGGCGGCATACCTGTCAAGATCGAGCTATCCGACCTGGCCGTCACGCCGCCGGTCCGTGTGCAGATGCAACTCGGCGGCGGCCTCAACATCCAAAACGGCGGCGTCGCGGCACTGCGAACCATCTTCGGCGAATCCAAGGTCGTGATGCTGGGCCCCAATCGGCGAATGAAGCGAGAGCCTGCTCCCGCGCCGGAAGTGCCGATGATGATGCCAAGCGACGAACTGCTCGAAGTATAGCCCCGCGTGGCAACGCGGGGCTTAATGCCTCCTGTGCGTCTCATTCATGCATTCCATGAAAGGGGGAGTGCTTTGGCATCCTGGGCCTTGCTCGAAAATCCCTTGCTTTTTTTGAGATTTGTGGCATATTCAGTGCCTAGTTGCCATCGTACACTGCAGTTGCGTCAAGGTGCTTTCTGGCAAGGATAGCGTAAGTCTGACAATGAAGCGGAGTTGGACCATCACCTCGGCTTTCCCCTCTCGCCGCGATGAATCGCGTAAGACGTTGTCAAACTTCTCCAGTCAAATTCTCCAGTCTTCCCTCTTTTCCCAGTTTAATGTTGATTTTAGTTTGTACGTCATACGCATGACACGGGCGTTTTGCCAACAACGACCGGGACGTTCGATCCTGACACTTTTCGCCGTCTCTTGACCAAAGGAACCATGATATGTTGAATTTCAATCCAGTTGTTAAGCCAGTAGATACCAAGCAAGGCAAGAGCAAGGCTCGAACGACTCACAAACATCAGCACGTTTTGGAATCTCTCGAACAACGTCAGATGCTCTCGGGCGTGATCCAGTTGCCGTATGAAGGTTTGAACCTCGCCAAACCCGTGATGACGGAGCAGAATGCCGGTATGCCGGATGCGTTTACGCCTATTGTCGCGGCCGGGGCGGTAGCCGCACCATCGAATTTGAAGAGTACCGGCACGACGGGGGCGACCGTCACGCTGACATGGGCTTATACCTTTTCCGGCATACCACCTTTACGATACGAAATCCAGTACAGGAAAAGCACCGACACGCAATGGTCGGTCCAAACAGTGGAGCCTTTCGCCGCGGGATACGCTCCCAGCACGACGGCGACCATTAACACGCTCTCGCCAAATACGGCATATGAATTTCAGGTTCGTGTTGTGACCATTGATGGGGCTTCCGGTTGGACTCCGTCAACGTATGCGACGACCACGGGCGGCACTCCACTTGCCGCGCCGGCTAACGTAACAGCGACGGTCAAAGACGCAACGACGCTGACGTTCAATTGGCAGGTGAATTATCCGTTATTCGTTTTTTCCAATTCAACTTGTACTGGTTACACCATTCAATTTGCCACGGATGCCAATTTTAACCAAATCGCCCAGACACAATCTATTCCGTTTAACGGGGTACTTAGCGGAACATGCACTGCTGACGTTACCGGTTTGACCGGCTTGACCACCGGTACACGGTACTACGTTCGCATCGCAGCAAACGGCATCGGCGACTATTCCGACTCGCCGTATGTCAATGTGACTCCGAAGCTTGCCGTTCCGACCACGCTGGGTGGTACCCCGGCAAGCGCAAGCAGTATGACGCTGACCTGGACGGCCTCGCCGGGGGTCACCGGATATATCATTTATCGCAGCAGCTCGCAGACCAGTGGTTTCACCCAGGTGGGCACCTCCACGACGGCGAGCTTTACCAATACGGGACTGACAACGGGAACCGCCTACTATTACAGCGTTGTAGCAACCAATTCGTTATCCAGCAGTTTGACATCGGATCAATCGGTAACATTTACCTGGCCCGCGATACCGGTCAAGCCGGTCGTTTCCGTTTCGGCAGTCACTGCTACCAACGTCACGTTGCAATGGAACACCCCCGTCACCTTTGCAACAAAGTTCAACATTTATCGAAGCACTTCGTCGACTGGCACGTACACGCTGATTGGAACATCCACGGGGGGAACATACAGCGATACCAGCGTCCTCGGCAATACCACCTATTACTACGAAGTTGTCGCGGTTAATGGAAGTATCAATAGCGGGAATGGGCCGTATTCGGCGAATTCGGACCCCTGTTCAGCTACAACACCGCTTCAGGTACCAGCCAATGTCAATGCGGCATTGAAGAGCGGCCTGGGGGTCACATTGACGTGGACGTCTAACAACTCGAACGTCAAATACAATGTTTTGAGAAGCACGTCAGCCAATGGGACGTATACAGCAGTCAATGCGTCTCTCATCACGTCAACGGCCTATACCGATACCGTTTCATCGGGGAACACGACGTACTATTATAAGATTGTCGCCATCAGTGCGACCGATAGCAGCAAGCAAGTGATGTCGCCCTCCATTTCCGTCAAGGTTTACGGTTCGGCAACCATCGCCTGGATCGGTACATCTGGCGGCGATTTCAATGATCCGAAGAACTGGGATCTTGGGCGCGTACCCAACGCAAACGATGATGTGTTGATCGCCAGTTCGACGGGAAACGCGTGTTACGTGCTGATGACCACGACCTTCAGTGGGACGTCCAATGCTTTTGCCGCTCAATATACGTTCCGCAATTTGACGCTCGGCGACAATGTTGAAATCCTCAGCTACGGTATTTCGGAAATAGATTTGACTGTCACCCAAACTTTGGAACTGGGGGCCAACGCGAAAATTCGTGTGCGTAACGGCTATCAATATTATAACAACGCTCCAACAACATCTGTCACGTCATGGAATATTAACAATGTCTTTGGCGTTCTTCATCCAAATACTTATGGCAAAGGCGGCAACGGTGGATACGGAGGTAACGGTCAGCTATACGCAGGTGGATACTATGGAGATGGTGGGTGGGGAGGAGATGGTGGGTTTGGAGGCGGAACAGGGGGCTATGGCGGCGGCGGTAATAGCTTGGGGGCCTCCGGAGTCCCGAATGGGGGATCATTAACGCAACCTTGGCTTCAATCCGGTGGTCAGGGAAACGCTGGATCCTACAGCGGAGGCGGGCAGGGAGGCCGAGGTAGTGGGGGCAATGGTGGAGCGGGAGGAGCGTTTGACCCGGTTTTGGAAACAGGTATTGGTGGAGGAGGCGGAGGTTCCGGTGGCTATGGTGGTGGAGTGTTGGTCATTGATGCCAAGCAAATCCTTTATGGTACCGGAGCCAAATTCGTTGTGGCAGGTCAGTGTGGAGGAATAGGCTATGGCAGCACTGCGGGTAATGGCCAGGATGGAGCCGGTGGGCTTTTGGCCGTTCGTTCGAATTTGACGCAACAGGATATTGTAACGCTTACCAACATGAGTGGTGTGGGTGCTGTGCAGGGTTCCGGACAGATTGGTTCTGTGCCGTTTAATAGTGACGGAGGTCATGGGGCACCATCGACTTCGTCCCTCGCGACTCCATACATCATTGTCGACACCGAGCAAAGGCCCATTACGACCGCCCCCGCCACGCCGACATTCTCAAAACAGCCGGTGTCAGCAAATTACACACAAGGACAAACCGCAATTCCTCTTTCCGTTGCGGCAAGCGGAAACGGAACATTATCGTATCAGTGGTATCAAAATGGGGCGAAAATCACTGGCGCAACGTCGGCTTCTTACATGCCGTCAACGTCGACGGTGGCCACATCTTCATACTACTGTATTGTAACGAACACATTAAACAGTCAAACAAAAACGGCACAAAGTGTAGCCGTAACGATAACGGTTTCAGCCTCCGGCGGTACTACGCAGATGACGCCCACCGCCCCCACGGGCGCGAAGATCAGCGGCGATTACAACCCGGCCAAGAAAAAAGGAACATTGACATGGAGTGCCGTTGCCAACGCGACCGGCTACAAAATCATGTACAGCAACGATGGCGGAATCACATGGAAAACCAAAATCATTAAAAAAAATGTGACCTCATTGAAACTCTCCGGCATCACTCCGGACGTGGTTGTAAGAGTCTATGCAATCAACGCATCGGGAACTTCAACCAGCTATTCGCAGGCTCCGGCAATTGTCAAAGATATGCCTAATACTCCGACCAATGCCCATTTCGACGACTTGAGCAGCTACAACGCGGCCAAGAAAAAAGGAACATTGTTTTGGGATTACGTATCCAACGCGACCGGCTATAAAATCATGTACAGCAACGACGGTGGAATCACATGGAAGACCAAAACCATTAAAAAGAATGTGACCTCGTTGAACCTCTCCGGCCTCGTTCCGGGGGCCATCATACGGGTTTATGCGATCAACGCCTGGGGAACGTCGGCCGGTTCTTCGTCAACGACGGTCGTTGCTTAAATTTCCCAACTGCACAAGGCTTGGCCAATGCCCGTTAGTCGTCAAAAAGCCTTGCGAGAAAGCCTTGCGTTTCCGTGCGGGGCTTTCGCGTTTATACTGACATCCGAAGTTTCGTGACTATTGGGAGACTCCCGTGACTACGAGGAACGTTCCGCTCAATGCGACCGCGGCGAAGGTGGATAAACGCCCCGATGCGATCCGCATGGCACAAGTAGGCTTGGCCGGCGGCATCGGATATGCACACATCAATGAGGTGGAAAAGAATCCCCGTTTCATCTGCGTCGGCGGATACGATCTTTATCCGACGAACTCTCCCGTCGCCGCCGCCATCGATCGCATCGCAAAAGGCGGCGGGAAGATTTATCGCGGGTTTGAAGAGGTGCTTGCGGATCCTGAGGTGGAGGCGGTGGATATTTGTACGCCGCACCATTTTCATCGGCCGATGGCCGTGGCGGCTTTCCAGGCGGGCAAGCATGTTCTGGTTGAGAAGCCGATGGCTACCCATCCGGACGACTGTGAAGCGATGATCGCTGCCCAGCGTGCCAGCGGGAAAGTCGGGGCCGTCCAGATGCAGCATGTCGGACAACGCTCGATGTTGTTTCTCCGCGACGCTCTTCAGAATGGGGCTATCGGCAGACTCCGCGAAGTGTTCCTCAACAGCCTCTGGTGGCGCACGGAGGAATATTACGCTCGTATTCCCTGGGCCGGCCGGATGAAAATCGACGGTGCTTGGTGCGTCGATGGCGTTCTGTACAATCAGTGCGTTCACTACATCAACCAGATGCTGACCCTCGTTTCGCCCGGGCCGCTGCCATCCGTTGCCCGTGTTAAAAATTTACAATGTGCAATGTATCAATTCCACGATGCCACGAATTTGGAAGCCGGCGATACCGCCTTCATCACCGGGATCATCGACATTCCCGACGCTCCGCAGATGACCGCCGTCGGAACCACCTGTTCCACCGAAGAACGCCACTGTATTGAGATTCTCGGCGACAAAGGCCGCGCGATGTGGAACGGCGTCGGTTACCTCTTCCCCGACGGTCAGCCCGCCACCGAATTCCACGACGATCACCCCTCCCCCCACCTCTTCAACGGCAACTCCATGATCTTCAACTCCTTCGCCCAAGCCATCCGTACCAACTCCACTCCCCTAACCGCTTTTTCCCAAATCCAGTACGTCACTCGCTTCATCAACGACTGCTACGGCGTTTCCCGCTGGCAGATGAAAAAAGCTCCCTGGTCCGCGACCGAAGCGTTGTTTAAGGAAACCATCCAACAGGTCCGCCTGCATCGCTGTCTTCCGAAAGACCTCCCCGCCCCACCTGTGTGGGTTTGATGCCTGTCGTGTCAGATGGTTGCTTGAAGTGTCATGCACCCGTTTCGCCAGTAGGCGACGGCACACCGGCAACAACAGTGGTGCCTGCCACAATCTTTTTCTCTCGCCTCTGGCATCCGAGCCTTGCGTTTCCACGCAAGGCTATTTCACTTGAGGAAACCCAAATAGAGCAGGACGATGAGGATGGCGCCGAGGATGAGGCGGTAGATGGCGAAGGCGGTAAAGCCGTGCTTTCGGACCCAGTGGATGAACCAACGATTGACGATCAGGGCGACGAAGAAGGAGACGACAAAACCGATGGCCAGGACGAGCCAGGGATTGGCGTTGAAGTTGGCAGGGATAAAGTCGGGGTTGTGTTGATATTCTTTGAGGGACTGGAGAAACTTATAGGCGGTGGCGGCGAACATGACGGGGAGTGAGACGAGGAAGGAGAAGTCGAGTGCGGCGGAGCGCGACATGCCGGCGATCTGGCCGGCGGCAATGGTGGACATGGAGCGCGAAGTGCCCGGGAAGACCGCGGAAAGGATTTGCACGGCGCCGATCCAGAGGGCATGCAGCGGCGACATGCTCTCGACGTTGTTAATGATGGGCCGGGTCAGGAGGGCGTCGACCAGCCACATGACGATGCCGCCAAGGATCAGGGCGCCGGCGATGACGTAGAGATTTTCAAGGGTTTCTCCGATCTTTTTGTCGAGGAAGTAGGCGGGGATGGCGGTGGTGACGAAGGCGATCGCGATGAGCGTAAACGGGTGGGTGAAGAGGGCGTGTTTGCCGGTGGTACTCTTCTTTTTTCCTCGCCAGGGAAAGGTTTTGGCGTCATCGAGCAGGCGCTGGCCGTAGAGGACCAGCACCGAAAGAATGGCTCCCAATTGAATCACCACCGAATACATCTTCCAGTATTCGTTTTTCATGGGTAGCCCCAGAAAGTCCTGGACGATGCGGAGATGGGCGGTGGAAGAAACGGGAAGGAATTCGGTGAGGCCTTCGATGATGCCCAGGAGGACGGAGATGAGATAGGTCATGGGAGCTTCCGGTAAATAGATACTTATCGACGCAAAGGCGTTAAATCGTTAAATCGATTTCACGACTTGACGACTCAAAGCCACTGGCGGATGACCAATTGGGCGATGAGGTTCGCTTGTATGCCAGCGGCGAGGTCGTCGCAGAGGATGCCCCAGCCCCAGGGGAGGCGTTCGAGCACGCGGCAGGGCGGAAGCTTGAGCGTGTCGGTGGCGCGGAAGAGGATGTAGAGGGCGGCGGTGAAAAGGAAAAGGCGTAGCGGATCGTGGCCGCACCAGGTAGGCGTGGGCATCCACAGGACGGTGACGGCAAAGCCCGCGTATTCGTCGAGAATGACCTGGCTGGGATCAGGTTGCCGGAAGTAGGCGGCCGCCCATTTGCCCCAGACAATCAGAAGGATCGAGGCGAGCAGGGCGAAGGCGATGAAGATGACGGATCGTAGCGGATCGCGAACGTCCAGGAGGAGCATCAGCAGGAAGATCACTGCCGGCGGAACGGTTCCCCAGGAACCGGGTGCGGGTTTGAGGAATCCGACGCCGCCGCCGGTGACGATCCATTTCGGCCATGATGCGGCCGGCTTGGGAAGCGCCGCGACGCGGGCGGCAAGAGCGATGTTCGAATGATGGCCCATGATGAAAGTTAATTAACGCATTCACTCCATGAACACAACACCCGGGAAAGCACATTTGCCTCAAAAGCGAGATTCGGGTATTTTAGTTGGTTTCGGAAAACGCTGGCTGGGGTGGCACTGACGTGTCGCCACGGACGCGGGGACTCCTTCTTATCAGGAAGCGATCGCATGACTCAGGTTGCTGAATCTACCGGAATGCAGGAAACCGTACGGGACATTGCTCAGGCGAAGCAGTTGTACGAGCAGGCCATCAAGATGCTCGCGGCCGGGCAAATCGAAACGGCCATCGATCGGCTCGACGAAGCTTACGAGCTCGATCAGGAAAACGAAGATGTGATGTTCAAGCTCGCTTATCTGATCGACCTTCGTGGTTCCGATCAGCGGGCAATCGAGATTTACGAGATTCTTGCCGATCGACGGCCTGTGCGGGAAGGCGTTTTGCTGAACCTGTCGATTCTTTACGAAGACGTCGGTCGTTATGAGGACGCGGAGGAGTGCCTCACGCGTTTGCTGACGGTCAATCCCAACCACCCCCGCGGCAAGCTGTATCAGAAAGATGTTGACTCGTCCATCTCCATGTCCTACGACGAAGACAGCGAAAAACGTTCCGAGAAGCGAAGTGCCCTGCTCGAAACGCCGGTCACGGATTTCGAGCTGTCCGTTCGTGCCCGCAACTGTCTCAAGAAGATGAACATCCGCACCCTGGGCGACCTGCTCAAGATCACCGAGACCGAACTTCTGGGCTACAAAAACTTCGGCGAGACTTCGCTGGAAGAAATCAAGGCGATGCTGACGAACAAGGGTCTCCGCCTCGGCCAGGCCCTGGAAGAGCAGCAGTCTCAGGCTCGCAAGGATCTGCTCAAGACGGTTGCCGCCAATGTGCCCGATCACGTTCTGAACAAAAGCGTCAATGAAATGGAATTTTCCGTCCGTTCCCGCAAGGCCCTTCAGCGTCTGGGCGTAAGCACGGTCGGCGAACTGGCGACCCGCACCGAAGCGGAACTTTTAGGCGTCAAAAACTTCGGCCAAACGTCTCTCCAGGAAATCAAGGAACGCCTGACGGAGCTGGGACTGAGCTTGCGAAAACTCGACTGATTTTTAATCTGGTGATTGGGTAATCTGGTGATCTGGTGATTTGCGCTGTCGCGTATGTGGAAGTGCCATTCGATTGCTCAATTCAAAATCACCAGATCACCAGATTACCCAATCACCAGATTTATTGATTTTTCCCGTGAAATGCCGATACAGTTGGGTTGCGTTGGCGAAGAGGCTCCGGTGGTTGGGCGGTATTCAATTCTGGCAATGATGGCGTTGGCGGGCATTTTGGCGGGCTCGGCTGTGGCCGCACCACGTGCGACGAACTCACGTAGCGCACGGTCTTCTTCATCCTCTCCACCCCCCGTAGCGCCGGCTCGCGGCAATCCGCTACTGCCTCCGCCGATTGCCGTCGAAGGGTTTTTTCCGGAAATGACGCTGGTTCAGAAGCGGCCAATGACGCCTCCCCCCGCCTCCGCTGGTTTTGAGGCTCTGTACACTTCCGAGGATTGGGACGCCTATAAGGCTCGTTTTGGCGCTGCTGCCGAGGAGTTGCCGCGGAAAAGGGCTTCCGGTCAGATTGAATTCGCGAATACGCTCATCGACGCCGCTGATGTGAAACTGCATCCCGAGCTCTCGCCAGGGCTCAGGCGTTTGCTGCTCCTGCGGGCGGCGGCAATCAGCTACCGCAGTGCCGCCGGATATCCCACCGCGAACAAGGCGATGAGCGAGTATCAGCAACTCATGGACCTCAAGAGCCCCGCACAGGTCGGCGCGCTCTGGACCATGGCCAATGCGATGTCGCGGATATCCGTGACGCCCAGAGCCGATCGCATCCGCTACTCCGGCATCGCCGCACAGGCCAATATGCAATTCGCACTCCTGATGCTCGAAGCGGACCAGATCGACGCGGCGCAGTCGATGGTCAAACTGCTGGGCTATCACGAAGGCTGGCTCAAAAGCAACACATACCTCCGCGGCTTGATCACGCAAACGCGTACCATCGTCCGCCAGAGTGCAACCATGATGGATTATCTCAGCACGCAATATCGCCCGGCCATCGCGGGCGATGATGATGCACTCATGAGGCTCTATTTATACGGACGATTCGTGAAGAACGATCCGACCCTCGTGGCCGATTTTCCCTCTCGCAAACCGACCAGCGCCATGGCCCAACTGGCCGATCAATTACAAACGGCGGAACGAGACGTCACCGCGAATTTCGCGATCGCCGAATTGTTGCGGACCGTGGCCGCCAGCCTGCCCGACGGCATGCTCAAGCAGCGGACCCTGTATGCGGCGTTGGAACGTTACCGCACATTCATCCGGTCGCCGGAGACCCAGCGTGAACGCGTCAAACGGACGCTGGCGCTCATGGCGATCGAGGCGGCAGTCTCCGACGGAGCCCGGCCAGGCGTCACCATTCAACCCTTCGCCTCCCCGCCCCCTCCGCCCGCCTCCCCCTCCACGACCCAACCGGCCATCTTGCCCGCGGAAGAAGTGCACGCGGTGGGATAGCCTGTTATTGCGGGGGACATCAGTCATGTTCCATCAGAGCCGCAATCGTAAGATTGCGAAGTAATAACCGCAGCGGCTCTGATAGCCAAATGCGTTTGCCCTGGTTTTCAGCACTGCGGTATACTCAGCGAGCTGATTTTACTAGAGGATTGCCATGTCGAAGGACGATGCGCTCAAGGAGTTGCGGGGGAAGATAGACGAACTCGATTATCGGATCGTGGAGTTACTCAATGCGCGAGCGCGGATCGTGGTCGAGATCGGCAAGGTCAAGCAGCAGAGCGGTACGCCGGTCTACGCGCCTGATCGTGAGAAAGTGGTATTGGCGCGGATTCGCGAAGCGAACAGGGCGATAGGCGGACCGCTGCCGAATGCGTGCCTGGAGGCGATTTACCGCGAGCTTATGTCCGGGAGCTTCGCTCTCGAAAAACCTCTGCGAATTTCCTATCTCGGTCCGCAGGGGTCGTATAGCCATCTGGCCAGCGAACGGCAGTTCGGCAGTTCGGTTGAGCACATGGCGGTGGTCGATATCGGCAGCGTGTTTGACGAAGTGGCCCGCGGACATGCGGACCTCGGACTCGTTCCGATCGAAAATTCCACCAGCGGCGGCGTGATTGAGACGATGGATGCGTTTTTCGATCATCGTTCCGTCACGATCGTTGCCGAGGTGGTGTTGGCGATTCATCATCATCTTTTGGCTCATTGTGCGTCTGGAGAAGTGAAGACGATTTATTCCAAGCCGGAGGTTCTCGATCAGTGTCGTCGTTGGATGACGGCGAGCATGCCGAATGTGCCGAAGGTGGCGGTGGCGAGTTCCAGCAAGGCGGCGGAGATGGCGGCACAGGCGAAGGTTGAGGAAGGGGTTGCTGCCATTGGTTCGAGCCTTGCCGCCGAGCTCTACGGACTCAAAACGCTCTTTGCCAACATCGAAGATAACGTCACCAATGTGACGCGATTCTTCGTCATCGGTCGCAACGGCGAGGGTGTCGGGGAAAAGGGGAAAGGAGGAGGGGGGGGGGGGGGGCCG
>WQYP01000008.1 GCA_009781185.1 Phycisphaerales bacterium
ACTACACCGCATTTTGAGCCGTTTGGCCCACATCCCGAAACCTCAACCTCAATCCCGCATCAAAAACGAGGATCGACGCCCACAAAAAAAATAAAATTATTTTTACTCGCGAACTTGGGGTAACCTCATGAGCATCAAGCCCAGGGACTGCAGTCCTGGGCTTTCCTTTGAGTGCGGTGAGACGTTCCAATAGGAAAGGTTCGCGACGCTGCAAGCACGGTAGGAGAGCGATGTTTGATTTTGGGAAAAGGGGAGCAATTAGCCGGAGGTGGGGATGACTTGCCATGTGACGCGGGTGACGCCAGGGCGTGATTCCAAATCCTTGAGAAATACGGGCGTTAGATTGTGGCGGCGACGGGCTTGCCACCTGAGTTCCAGAACGAACCTGCGGCGGAAGAGCTGGTCCCCAACGCGTTCGACGTCGGTATCGCAGGAGACGATACGGCGGCCGGAGGATTGGATGAGTGCTCGCAGTTCGCCTTCGCTGGAAGGGATGGGGAGACTGCGGTCACCGCTTTCGATGACGATTTCGAGGATAGCACGTTGCTCCTGCTTGAGGATCGGTTCAATCCATGCGAGTCCTGCGAGGACGATCAGTGCGAGGATGGTGCCTGCGGCGCCGAGAGCGAATTGGCCGGCGCCGAAGCATAGGCCAAGAACGGAGACGTACCAGATGGTAGCGGCAGTGGTGACGCCGATGATGAGGTCGCTTTTTTTGAGGATGGTGCCGGCGCCGATGAAACCGATGCCGGTGAGGATGCCAAGGGGGAGTCGCATCATGTCAAGTTGGACGAAGGAGTCTGCGGCTTTGCCGTGGGTGGGGATGAGGAGGTTGCCGAGGATCATCGCGAGAGCGGCGGCGAGGATGACCAAAAGCGTGGTACGAAGTCCGGCCGCTTTGCCGCGTTCGCCCCGATTAAGTCCGATGAGAACGCCCGCAGCAGCAGCGGCGCCCAGACGCCACGCCATGTCGCTCCATTCCAAAGTGAATTGCAGGCCAACCATGAGAATGCTCCGATCTACCTGGGGTAATCGCCGCGGAGGAGTTTGATGGTTTCGGCGCGTTGGGGGTTGCGGAAGATCGCGGCGCCGGCGACGAGGATGTCGGCGCCGGCACTCAGCGCTTGGTGGGCGGTGCGGATGCCGATGCCGCCGTCGATTTCCAGTCGCTGGTGCGGGCCGAGTTCGTGGCGGAGGAATTGGACCTTGCTCAAAACCTCGGGAATGAATTGCTGACCGGTGAAGCCGGGATGCACGGACATCACGAGGATCAGGTCCGCGACGCCCCAGACGGCTTTGAGCGTCTCGACCGGCGTGTCGGGATTCAGGCTCACTCCGGCCGTGCAGCCCAGATCGTGAATACGCTTGATCAGATCGACCGCAAGTCCGCCAGGAACTACTTCGATGTGAAAAGTCAGATTGTTCGTACCGGCCTTGCAGAAAGGGTCGATAAACTGCCACGGCTCACTGACCATGAGATGCACATCAAGCACAAGCCCGCACGATTTTTTCAGAGCCTGTACGGCATCCGGCCCCATCGTGAGGTTCGGCACGAAATGCCCGTCCATCACATCGACGTGCAACAGATCCGCCCCGCAGCGTTCGACATCAGCCGCCTCATCGCCGAGCTTGGCAAAATCCGCCGCGAGGATCGAGGGGGCGATCAGGGGGAGATGCGGAGGATGCTGGAACAACTCGGTCGGCAAGCGGGATCCTTCATAAAAGTTAAAAGTTACAAAGTTAAAAGTTAAAAGGCGGAAGAGGGCAACTCCACGAATGGTGAGTTGGCGATTGCGCAACCACAGGCCATGAGCCTGTCCATCTTTTAACCTTGCAACTTTTTCACTTTTAACTTCCTTTTAACTTTTAACTTTGTGACTTTTAACTTCCGTCAGACGTTGTCCAGCAGATCGATGCAGGGGAATCCTTTTCCTTCGAGGAATTCGAGGCTTGCACCGCCGCCGGTGGAGACGTGGCTGACTTTCTCGGCGAGTCCGAACTCTTCGATAGCCGCCGCGGAGTCGCCGCCGCCGATGATGGTTACGGCGCCGTGGCTGGTGGCGTCGGCCATGGCCTGGGCGACGACCTTGGTGCCGTTGATGAAGGGCTTCTTTTCGAAGACGCCCATCGGGCCGTTCCATACGACCGTCTTGGCCGCCTTGATCTTGTCGGCGTAGAGCTTGGCCGTCTTGGGTCCGATGTCGAAGCCTTCCATGCCGTCCGGAATATCGCCTTCGACGACGCGGGTCTGTGCGTCATCGGTCATCTTGTCGGAAATAACGTTGTCGATCGGCAGCACGATTTTGCCCTTCGCTTTTTCCAGCAGGCTCTTGGCAAGTTCGACCTTGTCTTTTTCGGCGAGCGACCCGCCGATCTTTTTGCCTTGTGCGAGGAAGAAGGTGTAGGCCATCGCGCCGCCGATGAGGATGCTGTCGGCCTTGGCGAGAAGGTTCTCGATCACGGCGATTTTGTCGGAGACCTTGGCGCCGCCGAGGATCGCAATGAACGGCCGTTGCGGCTTATCGAGCGCGTCGCCAAGAAACTTGAGTTCCTTTTCGATCAGGAATCCGATGCCGCGTTTACCGGCGCCGAGTCTTTCCGCGGCACCATAAGTAGATGCGTGCTGACGGTGAGCGGTGCCGAATGCGTCATTGACGTACAGGTCGCCGAGCTTGGCAAGCTGAGCGGCAAAATTCGCGTCATTCTTCTCTTCTTCCTTATGGAAGCGGGTGTTTTCCAGCAGGAGAACATCGCCGTTCTTCAGGCCGGCAACCTGCTTTTCAACTTCCGGACCGACACAGTCAGCCGCGAGAGCAACGGGCTTGTTGATCAACTTGCTCAGCGTCTCGGCGGCAGGCTTGAGCGAAAATTTCTTCTCCGGCCCCGCCTTCGGACGCCCCAAATGACTCATCAAAATCGCCTTCCCGCCGCGATCGATGATGCTCTTGATCGTCGGAACCGCCGAGCGAATGCGGCGATCGTCGGTCACCTTCAGATGTTCATCCAACGGCACATTAAAATCCACCCGCACCAAAACCCGTTTCCCTTGGACATCCATCTGAGCGACAGTCTTCTTAGCCATGTTTAAATCCTTCCTGTGAAGAGTAATTCATTTAATGCACGATACATAGTGCAACTGACCGCACCATGCTACGGGATAATCGTAAAATCGGTCAACCTTCCTGGGCGGCATTAATTAGCCGACGGGCTTGCCTGCCGTTCGTTACGGACACGCGTTTTCCTTGAGGAACCGCTTGATCGAGGGGATCAGTTGTCGAACGGAGACCTTCGCCAACGGCAAGGAACCGGCCTGTTTATCGCTGGGATGTTCCGGCGCAACGATTCGCACGCCCACCGCAACCGCTTCCATCACGAGCGGTGAAACCACGCCCCAGGGCGACAGATGCACGAGTACACCAACCTTCTCCCACGCGGGTGCCCAATTGGTACTGGATTGCATGCCCGGCCATTCGCCGACGAGTTCCACATCAAACTTCTCCTCGCGCAGCTTTTTGGCAAGCGTCAGCAGCGGCACGGACGGAATCAGCGCATCGCGGATGATCCGCAACATGCGTTCAGCGAGAGCGTCATCGTTGCCGGTGACTTTCGCTCGGGCCAGCGCTCGGCGGAGAACATCGGCAGCGGAATGAAAGTGCACCGTTAAATATTCTTCTTCGACGATGGCACGGGCCGCGACGAAGATTTCCTGGTGTGTCGGGAGTTCGATGCCCAGCGTCACAAGGTCCATTGCCGGCAAATCGCCGATCACCGCGACCCGCTTCGCCTCAGGCCGCGGCCGAACCGAACCCACAACAATCGCCTCCCGCACAATCGGGCGCAAATCGATTTGTCCAAGCGGCACACCCAAACTCGCAAGCAACTCCCGATGCACACCCGCATGCACCACAACACGATCATTCGCCCCCCCCCTCCCAACGCCCGCAAACCGATCCGCCTGCCAATATCCCGCCCCAACCAACGGCGGCACCCAAGTCTCAACGCAAACATCCTCAGGCACCCCCCTCCCAAGCTGCCCACGAAAATAATCTCCAACAATTTTCCTGGCAGACGTCTCCGCAAGAACTTTCAAACGCATCGCCACGCTACAACTTGTAAAACTATCCAGTCGCACCTGACGCACCGGCCGATCTCCCCTCCCCTCCCTTTCAAGCTCATCACGCAACGGCTTTTCCCCCCGATACCGCTCCGCCTGCACAAACGCCACGACGTTTTCAGGCTTTGATTGCTGTCGTTTCCCGAGCAGTTCCTGCACCAGCGTCGCCCGTTCCGTCACAGCAAGCCGCACTATCGCCTCGGCCGTCTTGAACAACTCGGTTCGTCTCTCGCCCGTCAAACTTGCCAACGGATGCAGCACCGCCGGCGGTTCATAACCGACGTGCTCCCGCAAAAATCCCGCTAACTCACCCCCCCTCATTTGCTCGCCCACCAAAAGCACGATCTGACCGCTTGCCAACTCCGCAACCAAATCACAAATCGTCAACGCCATCCGAGCCGCAACAGCATCCGGCTCATACACAAATAGCGCCTGATTGGTACTCAGCTTCCGCGTAAACGTTTTCCATTCGTAACCGGTTCCGATGGAGAGCCCCATCCCATTCACCGTTCCCGCCACCAGATTCGCCACCATCCCCTCCGCCCCGCCTCGCGGCATGGATGTACCGCCCAGCCACTCCAACCGCCGCCGCTCGCCGGTGTGCACCCGCAAAAAAGTCCGCGTCCCATCCGTCCCGACAGCAGATTCAAATCCCGCCGGAATGGTCGCCGCACCAACACGATCCGCTCCCCTCGGCGTCCATCGCCGCATCGCTTCTAAATTCTTCTCAAGCCAGTTCATGCAGCAAAACTTAAATAGCCTTGCGTGGAAACGCAAGGCCTAACGCATCCTTCGCGTTTCACCCACACGTTCCAAGAGAGACTCTGGCGTCCGCAGCCTTGCGATTCCTCGCAAGGCTATTTCGTGCCCCTAGAAAACAGACAAACGCGAGCCCATCTTTTCGACACCGACAATTCTTCCACCGGGATTCCCGGGCAAGACATTTCGCAAGATACCCTCTGGTTCCTCCACAAACGCGAGCCAAGTTCCCAGCCCCAGCCCAGCGACGCCTCCCTGGGCATCGAAGATCCCGAGGATGTCCAACCCTTGGCCCTTCGCACTTTGGATTACCCTTGAATTATATCGGAACGATTCCCATTACCCCAACAATTCAATCGCCTGCTCGATTCGCCGGCACAAATGCTGCCGCATCCCGCCGTTCCCGCCACCCTTCGTCCGGGCAGGCAAAATCGCTCGCGAAAACCCCAACCGCTCCGCTTCCGTCACACGCTGGCCAACCTGTGCTACGGAGCGTAATTCGCCGAGCAATCCCAACTCGCCCAGCACCACCGTCCCCTCCGGCACCGCGCGATTCATATGCGCTGACGCTATCGCCAGTGCGATCGCCGCATCTGCCGACGGGTCCATCAGCTTGATCCCACCCACCACATTCACAAACACATCTTGATCCACCAATCGCAGCCCAGCACGCTTCTCCAGCACCGCGATGATCATCGCCACGCGGGACGCATCCGCTCCGGACACTTTGCGCTTGGCCGAGCCGAGCATCGCGTCGGTCGTGAGCGCCTGCACTTCCACCATCAGTACACGAGTCCCCTGCAACGCCGCGGTGATCACCGATCCTGCTGTCCTATTCCCAGCTTCATGCGGTTCAAGCAAAAGCGTTGACGCATCCTCAATCCCCTCCAGCCCGGCCCCGGTCATGCGAAACAGTCCGATCTCCAGTGTCGTGCCGAATCGGTTCTTCGCCGCCCGCACAATGCGATGATCGTGATGCGAATCGCCTTCAAAATAGAGCACCGTATCGACGATATGCTCTACAAGTTTCGGCCCGGCCAACACGCCCTCTTTCGTCACATGCCCGACCAGACAGACCGCCGTCCCCGACGCCTTCGCCAAGTACACCAACTCCGTGCAGCAATCTCGCAACTGCGACACCGACCCCGGCGCCGACGGATTCCCCGGCGAATAAATCATCTGCACCGAATCCACCACCACCAACACCGGCCGCATCCGACCGATCACCCCCGCAATCTTCTCCAAATTCGTCTCCGCCAGCACCTTCAACCGCGACCCGCCAAATCCCAACCGCTTCGCCCGCAACTGTGTCTGCTGTGCCGATTCTTCCGATGTCACATAAAGCACCTCTACCCCAGTAGCAATCTGAGCCGCGACAGTAAGGGAGCGACCGTGCGACAATGAGGGGGGGGGAGAAACGGTGCCTGTCGCTCCTTTACGGTCGCGGCTCGGATCGTCTCCCGCCATCGACGCGAGCGCCTGCAACAACAACGTCGACTTGCCAATCCCCGGTTCCCCCCCGAGCAAAATCGCTGATCCCGGCACCACCCCCCCACCGAGGACACGATTTAACTCGCCAATACCCGTTGATACTCTCGCCACCTCCATCGGCGTTACGTCGCCAATCGCTACCGCTTCGCCCTCCCCCCCCCCTATAATTTCCCCCTCGACTGTCAGCGCCTTGGGCTTATGTAAATCTTCCGTTCCCTTCTGCATCTCCTCCAGCGAATCCCACGCCCCGCACTCGCCGCACTTGCCCATCCACTTGGGATGCATCGCCCCGCAATTCCGGCACAAAAAAAACGTCTTCACCTTCGCCATGTCCTCAATCCTAATAGCCTTGCGAGGAATCGCAAGGCTTCGCGTACCAGAGATTCTACTCCCCCCGTCGAATGCACATGTGAACCGTGCATGGGGCGATAAGCCTTGCGATTCCTCGCAAGGCTATTCGCTTGCACATCACGTCTACCCACCGATAAGCTCTGGACGCACTCCCCAGCTTGACGCCGACAACGCCTCAAGCCCAGCAACTTCGCAAAACAGGCACCGACGACTTGCCTACCGATGATCCGCCGCCGCCCAATAAACCCCGGATTCACTTGGACGCGCCCTTGGACAGTCCGTGCATCGTCGGTCGGATTTCATCGGATTCGGACGGACAGAAAATGATGGCGGAAACGACGGCGAGCAATGACGCTCAAACACTTGAAAACCCATCGACTTGCAGCAAATTGCCCAATATACTACCCTATAGCTCTTCAAGGAGAGATGGCCGAGCGGCTGAAGGCGTCGGTTTGCTAAACCGATGTACGGACTCAATCTGTACCGCGGGTTCGAATCCCGCTCTCTCCGTTGAGTTTCGCGAGCCTCTGTAACTTCTTATTTTACGAGAACTTACAGAGGCTCGTTTATTTGGCACTCGCAAAAGTGCCAAAAGAGTGCCAAATGGAGAGAACGGGCGGGGACACAAACGCATATTCACCTCCTTTCGTAGCTGTCCCCGAGCATCATCGTGGCTCTGTAACATGGTCAAACGCCCTTCTCTGTGGTGGTTGCCGAAACCGCGGCAGTGGACGTCTCGGAAAGTGGAGCGACTTGCCGCAACGCTGCGGAAGCCGTACCCACCAGGTTAAGCTTATGCATATGTTCAACTGATGTGTTGTCACGTAAATGGTAGTAGTGACGGACCATCCGACTGTCGCGATGCCCCAACCAAATCATGAGCATCTGCTCCGGAGTATTGCTGTCGGCACATTGGGAACAAAAGTAATGACGAAAACTGTGGAGTCGACCGTCTGCAAAACCAAGTTCGTCTGGGGGAGTGGGAAAAAGAGGGCTCAATGGTGTTATCACTTCGCGGATGAAAATGAGTCGAACGGTGTCTGGTTTAAGGCGGCCGCCTTCGGGACCGTGGAAGAGAAAGCCGTCTGGATGGCGCAGCAGACGATCCAGAACCGCTTGTAAGTCGGGGTGAATCGGAAAAGATCGCGTGTAGCCGCCTTTGGTGGTGCGGGCCTGTTGTCGTTGCTTGCGTGTGCCGCGACGGCTGGTGTCGAGTAGCACCAGTTTGCCGTTCTGGATGTCTGACCAGCGTAAAGATGCCAACTCTGAAATGCGTAGACCGGTGGTGGCCAACGCGGTCAGCACATACGCCAACCAATGCAGCTTAGGTTGCTGTAAACAATAGGCGATCATCTGCTCCACCTCCGTGCTGCGGTAACAATACCGCGTGACATCATCGGATTTGCGGAGCTTGAGAGGCTGGTAGCAGCTTGCAGGCAGACGTTTGGTGTCCTGCACTAGGTGCTTGAATAACTGATTTATCGTGTTCAGTTCGAGTCTCACAGTAGAATAGGCGTAGTCCTGTTCTTCGAGCCAAGCACCGTAAGCATCTATGGTGTTCCGAGTTACTGCTTGCCAGCATGTAAGATGGTTTTCTGCAGCAAACGTTTGGAATTTGTCGAAGACGGCGCGGTAGCGTTTTTGCGAAGAAACTCGCGTGCCGCCGGAGATGATGGGACGTTTGACATAGGTCATGTACGAGGCAATACCATCGGGAATAGCCAAAAGGTCTTTGGCGTTAAGCAAGACAGGACTTGCCTTGCCAAGGTTAATCGCCATTTTGAGATCCAGGAGTTTCAAGGTCTGTATCGCTTCAGCACGATCAGAGGTGTCGAGTGAGTAACGTTTGAGGTCGCAACGATTGCCGCGACCGTCGGCATAAAAGATGCCGTTGGGACGTTGAAAAAGGATCCACGTGAAATATTCAGATGAAATAGTGGTTTGGCGAGCCAAACGAGCCATGATTTTCTCCTAAAAATTGCTTGCCCGATTCCAACGTGCCTTGTGTCGCCGAGGAGCGGGCGTGGAAACGTCCGGTAATGAGGTAGTGTCTGAAACTGGCGGTGAGGTTTCCGATTTCAGAGGGAATGGAATCCGCCAACTCGTGCCGGGACCGCCCAATTGGGTCGCTTCCTTGAGAGACCCATCTTTAATACGGCGGCGAATAGTCTTGTCAGATAAGTTATAAAGCTGTGCGAACTCGCTGATAGAAACATGCCGTGTCATCATCAATTCCTTTCACATTCGGCCTCATCCGTCATCCGTGACGCTGATACCGGACGTTTCAATGTCCGGCTTGTGCATAATGGAGTACTAAGGCTTTAAGGGGAATAGAGTGCGATGACAGTTTCAGTGACAAGTATGACAATGAATGTCGTGTGCGAAAAAAGGGAAATTTTCCCAAAAACAATATGAAACGATCAGTAAGCAATGAAATCACTCCCACTGACAAAGTCAGGTGATAGGTGAGAAATAGTAACAAAAGAGTGCTTACATGTAGATTAAAAGCAAGCATGAGGCTCGACATTGAAATGCCGAACCGACGGAGGGATGATAGGCATGACAGGATCGAGACAAATCCCCGCGAGCTCTATAGACCCGTTGCGAACTGTCAAAAAGTTGTCGCAGAATTTTGGCGCTACGACACCAAATCTCCCCCGTTTTTAACAGACATATAACGGCAGGGATGGATTTACGCCAACTTGTAATATTTCGTAGACGCTTTCATAGTCAGATCAATAGACGCTTGTTGGAATTTTTCGCTCAAACGCTGTTTGACTTTGGCTGGATAACGTATCGCGACATTTCTAAAGTCCGAATGGAAGACTGCTTTACCTCGCCGGTTCCAGAGTAATCGCAGAAATTGGCTTTCCTGGGGACTGAGATGAACACTCCGACCGTGCCACCGAAAGGTGCGGTTGTCAACATCAAACCCGTTCTCATCTAACGGCATTTTCAGAGAAGTAAGTGCTTCCAGCAAATAACTTGGATACTGCGTCTCATACAGATCTACACTTGCGTTAAAGCCGAGATTTGCGGCTTCGCATAACGAAGACTCCGGCCGTTTGAGCAGTTCAGGAAGTTTAGCGCAATGCGGCGTCATGGTCACCACTAACAACAGCAGTTGCAACGGCCAGAAGTAGCGCTGAGTGCGTCCGCTGGACCCGGGATGCGGCGTAAAGAAACACCGATCTTGATTGTACGGAATGGCCGTATTTGCGGCATAGAGTTTTTTGTGGGGCTCATCGCGGTCATCAGGCTTAGCGAGGACACAAGTCACCTTCCGCAACTCGGCAAGCCTTTTCTTCAAAGGATGCCAAGGGTTCTGCAAAGCGTCCAAGGTCAACAGGGCGATACGCTTGTGGAGATCGTGAAGCTGCATCCGGGAAGTGATTCCCTCGGAAATCCGCTGCTGTAATGAGGATTGGATGTCGGCAAGTTCTGTATCATAACTCATAATTCACACTCCATTGCGTAGTAAGAAGCTGACCGTCGATTCCACCGGCTGCGAGGCGACAAACTTTGAAAAGGTCTTGTCCACCCCTCATTGCAAACAATAACACTCCCACAGAAAAAATCAACAAGAGCCTATTTGTAAGCTCTGAACCGCGTTTTTTGTCTTAAAAATGGGCTTTTAGTGAGCGATCGCATGTTTTTCGGTCGAGACAAAAGTCGACGCCATCCAAATATTTGTCTTATTTGGAATCTATAGTGTTTCTTGATGCTCAGAGTTCATAACAATCTCTAATATTATGTACGGCTATTAGATTATTTATGTACAGTCAAGAGCTGGCACGAAGAATTCTTTGTCATCGGTTGTGTCAAACCGCGTTTTTGATAGCGCCATCGCGGGTTGACAAAAGATCATCTGTTGATCTAAAAGAATTGTTGTAACAATTTGTTCAAAGAAATGATTAGAAGTCCTCAGATAAATTTTGAGTAAGTGTGAGTTACGCAGGAAATGTCAAGTCGAATTGGTTCTTTTCCGGCAAAGTTTTGCGGAAAAAGGCTTTGGATTCTCGCTTCTTTTGATTTTAAGGTTCTGAGCAGAACTCAAATCGTTCGTAGTTGGCGGCGATAAGTTGTAGCCAGTCGTTGATCACGATGGCTTCTGGAGCGATCACGTCGAGTTGGTCGATAACGCGGATCATCCAGAATTTGGTGAAGTGGTGGCGTCCGATTTTGAAGAAGCAATGGATGCCGTCGTAGGGGGGGATTCGGATCTTGATTTCGTCGATGTCGTCGGCGAAGCCGGTTTGGAAGCTGCCGCCGATACGGGTTAATGGGGGGAGGTGGAGGAGGTCTTGTTCGAGGATGGACCAGGTTGGTGAGGTTGGGCCGCAGCGTTGGGGAGGGATGATGGGGTCGAGCCATCGTCGAGCTTGGCAGTCGAGAATTAGATGGAGGGCGAGGCATCGGTGGTATTTGCGGTGGAACAGTGCGCCCAATTCGGATAGCCATGCGTCTTGCGATAAGGGGAACGGGGGAATGGTGAAAGGTTTAAAGGCGGGAGGATCGGTAAGGGTGTGGGGGGTAACGTCGGTGTTGACTGTAATGCGTATGAGGCGGTCCGTTATGGAGGGGACATTCTCATGGACATTGTCATTGTTCATTTTTTGGCCTCCTATTGAGATTTTGAGAATAAGTAAAGTAAAAGATGCCGGCGGAGAGTCCCAGCCGGCATCTGTCTTACCGTTGCGATTTGCTGCTTAAGCCGCGTTCAATTGGGATTCTGTGCGATGGAACGGCGCTGAAAATACTGAATCGAACCTTGGATCGCCGATTCCCGCGTTGAGATGGATGTTGCCGGGCAGTTGGATTCGCAGGTGGTCGAGGGATGGGTGGCAGGATGTAGGTTGCGGTATCGTTATCGAAGTGCGCGGCTGCCGGAGTGAAGTCCCACCATGTTCCGAGCGGCGGGATGTCGTGGCAGGCGGCTGCAGCAAGGGCGGCGGGGAACAAGATTTGGGTAGGGTCGATGGGATGGCGAAGGCCTTGTTGTTGGAACCAGATTCTTTGCAGTAGGCCGATGCGTTGTTTGTCACAGACCTCGGAGAGACTGTTCCAGCGGTTGGCGAGACTGCGTCTTTGCCAGGACTCGGGCGGGAGGTTGCCCAAGGCTCGGCCGAAGCAGGTGGTTGGGGGAATGTGGCCGGTGCCTTCCTTGCTGAGGGCTTCGAATGTGTAGATGCGGGCGTCGTGTGGGAGGTCGATTGATACAGGTTTCCGATCTATACAATTCGTGAACTGATGGCGGACGAGGTGCTTCTTCGAGTTGGGTGGTTCGACAACGAATGGCTCCATGTGGGTGGGGCGGCGGCGGAACCAGGGGTGGCGAAGTGGCTGACCATCGGATTGCATGCCGCAGAAGGCGAGGTGTGTCATTGCTTGGCTGAGCTGGTTTAGCGTTTGGAATTCCCGTGGATATTGATCGGCATTCAGAATGTCGCCGCGGGCGGTGATACGGCGGAGGCCGTGTAAACATGGCACAGCTTTTTTGCCGAAGGGCATGAAGCGGAAGTCCCAGCAATCACGACTGGGCGTTTGAAAGTGTAGCATTGGGGTGCCGTTGCGGAGGGTTGCGTGGGTGCTGGTGACGTAATTCACTTCGCGTCGGTGCATCGGCGGGCAGCCGGGGAAGTGGCCGGGCGGAATGTCGCGCATGCAGAGCCAGCGGAGGTTGTTGTTGTGAATGAAGGTGTGATTGCCCAATTTCATGGTTGCAGATCGAGGTTCCATCATGGCAGCTAAGCCGAGGCAGCCTCGCCAGGCGTCTGGCAGGGGAACGCGTTTTCGGCGAGCTTGGTCTTTTCGCCACTGAAGCTGTAAGGGGGAATCGGTGCAAGATGATGCCAATGGGGTTAATGTTGACGTAGTCATGGCGGGGCTCCTTTTTGTAGAGTTTTCGTGTATGCCGGCAGAACGAACGTCGTTCGCCGGAGGTGATTGAACAGGGAAACGTTTTGGGGATGCGGGGAAAATCGCTAGGAGGCGGCTGTTTCGGGAGGAGTTGGTGGCTCTAATTTGGCGGCTATCTCTTCGCCGGTTTGCTGCTGCCACAGAGCAGCATGTGCGTTCTGCAGAGATCGCACAGTAACCAGTAGCAGGATCATGATGTCGTTATGTATACGACGAGCCTGTTTTCCTTTGATGCCGACGTGCAGCAGGTCGTGATACAAGCGGGTGGTTGTTTCCAAGATGTATTCAGTCAAATCAGGTTCGGCGCTTTCCAGCAGGCTGCTGGCTTGCTGAATACCGATTCTTTGGACCTCCAGTTGCGACTGGAGCACGATTTTGGCGGTAACGATTTGATCGGATGTTGGCACGTAAATACCTCCTCGACCGTGAGGGAGACAAGCTCGCCGATCACGGCTTCATGGTTTGCAAAAAAAGAAGTCCGAACCATTGCTGATCCGGGCGTGAAGGAGTTGGTTATTGGTTCTGATTCAGGTAATGAACTGAATTTGTTCTGCCAGCAGTTGCTGCTTGAACAGCTGCGCGGGCATTTACTTCCGCTTATGTTTCCGACAACTGGATTACTTTGCGGCATCGTGACCTGGTGGCCGTAGCCGGCTTGACTACACGGCGAGCAGGTCTGCTGTGTATAGAAGTTACACAACGAAGGCTTATTTTGCGCCATTAGCGCGTAGCCACGCCTTCGCTTCGTCAGTGCCCACGTCAAATGGCGTCGGACCATTCTTGTTTTTGGCGTTGATGTCCGCGCCTTGTTCTTTCAACCACTTCATAGCTTCGATGTAACCTGTCGCCGCTGCGAAATGCATGGGTGCCATGCCATTCACGTTCTTGGCGTTTACATCCGCGCCTTGTCCTCTCAGCCACTTCATGGTTTCGATGTGACCTGTCGCTGCCGCGAAATGCATGGGCGTCATGCCATCCGCGTTTTTGGCGTTTACGTCCGCGTCTTGTTCTTTCAACCACTTCATGGCAGTGATGTGGCCTTTCCCAGCCGTGAAATGCATGGGCGTCATGCCATGCAAGTCCTTGGCGTTTGTATCCGCACCTTGTCCTTTCAGCCACTTCATCGCTTCGATGTGACCTCCATCAGCCGCCGCATGCATGGGTGTCCAACCTGCCTCGTCCTTGACCTTTACATTCGCGCCTTGTTCTTTCAACCACCTCATGGCGTCGATGTGACCATTCCCAGCCGCCATATGCATTGGCGTCATACCATTTTCTTCCTTGACGTTTACGTCTGCGCCTTGTTCTTTCAACCATTTCATAGCTTCGGTGTGCCCCATCACTGCCGCCGCATGCATGGGCGTTATGCCATTGATGCTCCTGGCATTTACATCCACACCTTGCTCTTTTAGCCACTTCATGGCAGCGACATGACCTCCACCAGCCGCCCCATGCATAGGAACCAGACCATTCGCGATCTTAGCGTTTACATCTGCTCCTTGTTTCTTTAACCAAGCGAGCACGTCCACACGCCCCTCTTTGGCGGCGAGATGCATCAAGGTGTCGCCATCTCTACTTATTCTCGCGTTGACATTATTGACATTCCCACCTTTCGTCACCACCCAAACTTCGGGGGTGTCATTTGTGGTTACGATACCCGTATTAGTTTTGGCAACATTTTGTTGCTTGTTAGGAACATGAGTATCGGCAGCAACCGGGCTCGTTTTCTCGGTGTTTTTAGATGCAGACGGAGGCGAAGTAGGCGTATACGTATTGAAAGCACTCAGGCTCACATGCCCGCCAATGAAGCCATAGCCAATGATAGCGATCACAACGGCACCAACCCCAAGAATGGCGGCAACCACTGGCCACGAAGACTTCCGTTGTTTCCTCATTGGCACCATTGATGATTTTGCTGAAGAACGTCCACGAGGCGAATGCGCGGTCATCGCCGCTGCCAAGTCTTCAAGGCTATCTGTGGTAGCGGAAACAGGTGTGTTTTTCGAAGGGGAACGCGATACTGGCGGTGGAAACGGTCGTGAAGACGGCGACGGAGGAGGTGGTGGTGGTATGAACGAACAAGCGGAAGCGAAAGACGGCCAGTCGGCAAGTCGTTTCCATTCATGGCTGCCAACAGGACATGCGTGGGTTTGTAGAGAAATGGTTCCGGCTTTCAGTTCGGCAACGATGAAGGTGATGCTGTGCGGGCCTGATGGCGAGCCTTGGCTGGACAACCACCAATTTTGGTTTGTCGATGACATAGTTTCATCTCCTATGGTTGTGATTCTTCGTCGTTGAATTACTTATCTCATTCGTCGGATATCACAGGTCTACGCAATTCGTAGCTTCGTGCAGGTGGGTTCAATAGGTCTGTATCGTCGCTTTGCCGACGTTGGACTTGAAGGAACCGTACTGAGAGGGCCTTCCCGCGAACCAGTAGGCGGTGCATCGTCCGTTCTCCACACCGACGAGCACCGTAAGCATATGGTACGAATCGTAGTCGGTAGTGTAGCGGTCGTAGGTATTATTGCCGATCTTTTCGGTCATTTCTCTCACTTTTCCTGACGGTGCGATCTTGTCGAAGGAAGTTCGTGCCTTGTTTTTGAAGTCGGCGTAGGCGTTGTCGTCGCGGTCCTTGGCAGCCGGACCTATGGCGACACCTGCGTAGTTGTAGCTGCTACTTCCTGCAGAGTTGTTCTCTGTACGGAGTAACAAAACCTGACAGAGATTACGGAAGGGCGACTTATCAGACGTGTCCGTTCCCCAATTCGCGACAGGGATGCTCCATGTAACTCGCTCGCGAACGGCGACGGGTTGGCTGACGATAGCAGGCTGGCGGAGGTTACTGGTTTG
This sequence comes from Phycisphaerales bacterium, assembly GCA_009781185.1. Taxonomy (GTDB): domain Bacteria; phylum Planctomycetota; class Phycisphaerae; order WQYP01; family WQYP01; genus WQYP01. The sequence goes on from WQYP01000008.1 coordinate 15,488, forward strand.
GGCTGCTTTGGGCGCAGCCGTTTCCGAAGCTGCGACGGTGCGTAACCACGCTTTTGCTTCAGCAGTTTTTGCGAAAGATAATGGTGTCGAACCTTGGTTGGTCTCGGCGTTTACATCTGCGCCTTGTTCTTTCAACCACTTCATAGCAGCAAAGTGACCTTGCAAAGCCGTGAAATGCATGGGCGTCCAACCATTCATGTCCTTGGCGTTTACATCCGCGCCGAGTTCTTTCAAGCACTTCATGGTTTCGACGTTACCTCCTATAGCTGCCAGATGTATAGGCATCGTACCGCCCACGATCTTGGTGTTTACATCTGCGCCTTGCTCCTTCAACCACCTCATGGCTTCAACGTGACCTTTTACCGCCGCCAAAAGCATGGGTGTCCGGCCTTCCGTGTCCTTGGCGTTTACATTCGCGCCTTGTTCTTTCAACCACTTCATAGCATTAACATGACCGTTTATAGCCGCAAAATGTATGGGTACCAAATCAGTTGCGACCTTAGCGTTTACATCCGCGCCTTGTTTCTTTAGCCAAGTAAGCACATCCACACGTCCATCGTGGGCGGCCAAATGTATTAAAGCTGTGCCAGCGTCATTTATTGCCGCGTTGACATTATTGACGTTACCACCTTTCTCCTTCACCCACGCTTCAACAAGGGCATCACTGGGTTCTTTCGTAGCGGGCGGCTTTTCGATATGTGTTACTTGTTTCTTGTCAGGAACGTGAGGATCGGCGACAACCGGGTTCGTCTCCTTGGCATTTTCGGATGCAGACTGAGGTGAAATCGGCGTCAAGGTATTCAGACTCACGTATCCACCAATAAAGCCGTAGCCGATGATCGCGATCACGACGACACCAACCCCCAAAATGGCGGTAACCGCTGGCCACGAAGACTTCCGCCGTTTCTTCATTGACACCGTTGATGATTTCGCTGAAGAACGCCCACGAAACGAGTGCCCTGTCATTGCTGCGGCCAAGTCTTCGAGATTATCTGTAGTAGCGGAAGATGAGGTACTCTCCGTAGCCGTTGGTGATGGCGGCGGCGCGAATGGGCAAGCGGCGGCGAAAGTTGGCCACTCCGCGAGTTGTTTCCATTCCTGCCCACCAACAGCGCAGGCGTTGGTCTGCGGTGAAATGGCTCCTGCTTTCAGACCAGACAGGATGTAAGCCTCATTGTGCGGGCCTGTGGAGGAGCCTCCATTCGATAGCCACCATCCATTGTTTGTTGGCGGAGCGATATTCGCCCCCTCTGGCCTCTCCGGGACCACCCCAATGTTGCCGCATTTGCATTTGACCTTACGTCCTGCAAATACCGCATCAAATTCTCTCCGCATTCCGCAGGTCTGACATTGAAACACTATTTTTGCCGTGTCTGACATGATGAACCTTTTCTTGTCTATCTTGGTGGCCTGCTAATAAGCCGTAATCGTGGAGAGGCCAACGGGTTTTCCGCCAACCACCGTTATGTCGTATTCGCGTCCATCGATAACGGAACGATATGTCAGCACATAGGACTTGCCATTAGCCTGCTCTTTGGTGGCCGCGATATATTCCCCCACCGTCCTGACAGGTTTACCCGCTACCGAAAGAATCTGGTCGCCTCTACGCAATACTTTGGCCGCTTCCTGAATTGGACTGTCGTGATCCTCCACCCTCACGGAAGTGGTATTTCGCCCAAGAATCGTGATCTCCGTATTGGGGAAAGACGAGCTATTCTCGTCTACGAGTGCAACACCCACGGCCTTCAACGTAAAATGGAAACGCACCCCAGGGCGTATTTCGGCTGGTATATTAACATCTTTGTATATTGCGGGCCGGTCCATGCCTGCCATCTCAGCAGATTGAGCGATGCTATTGGCATCACCTCCCAACAAGGCGGCAATCCCAGCAACAATCACCTTCTCCGAAGTTGATGGTTTGGATGCCGCCTTTTCGAGAACTCGTTCCGTACGCGCAGCCTTCACAACAATGGGGGATTCTTGCTCCGTCAGTTGAGGTTCCAGATAGTAATAGAGGGACGCTTTGTCGTTGGCCAGCGATTCTTTGATTTTTTTCGCGACCTCAAAATCCGTCACCTTGATCTGGATTGTTTCTTCCGGCACGCGCAGGCTGGCAAGCGTTGATTTGTCGCCACGGTAGGCGCTTTCAAACGAACCCACACGTATGGGGAATTGGAAACTCATGGTGTTTCGGTCAAACAGCGGCAGTTGCAGCGGCCCATCATTTATTTTGAAAGCCATCAAGGTGCCCAGTGGTTTGCTGGTCCCCACGGCCACCATAGTAGGTTGCGAGCCGTTTGGCTGCGGACTTTGGCGACGCCGTGCCGCAACACGATCATGTGCCGCCGACAATGATGTTTCCCACTCGCGAAGCGATTGCGCATAACGCTGCTGTTCTTGATCTTTCGCCAGCTTTTGACGGCGAGCAAAAGCTTCATTGGATTCAAATTCGCCAATGGCTAATTGTCGCCAATTCTCCGTTGGCTGAGGTTTACGAACCTGAATCACAGCCACCTCATCAGGCTGTTCCAATGCCGCCAGCACGCGAGGATTACTACGCAGCGGAAGCACATCGGCAATCAGTTTGTCAACGACAGAGGGAGTAGGAGTGTCATCGGCATGTCCCACCCGCGTCGTCATGCACACGAGCAAAAAGCCACTCCACACCAAACCGTAAAGCCAAAACCTCTGTGAAATGTGGGTTGTCATATCTACTTTCTCCTTTTCAAGGTAGAGTTCCTAAGCCTGCCACGATTCATCCTTCCATCTCCTTTGATTCCGTTTCCTGACCACTCCATTCCGATGTCACACATGTGCTGAGTCATCGTATCGCGATGCGCAAAGCGCCTCAAGTATACCTTGCCGCCATAGTGGCCGTCATGGCTACCAAACCCAATCACACCTTGAGTTACCGAAAAGTCCCGCCCCTGCTGCGGCAGATGCGCGAGGACGCCAATCTCACGCAGCGGCAGTTGGCCGCCAAACTTCGCAAGCCGCAATGGTGGGTGGCGAGGATTGAGACCGGCTCGCGCCGCATCGACGTAACCGAGTTCATCTTCTTCTGTCGCGGTTGCGGTCATGATTCCGCCGCCGCTCTGCGACAACTCAGTCGCCACATCTGATCCGCACTCTATCATCGCTGTTTCTCGTGTTGCCGCTTTCCTGCCGTGTTATTGCACTATTTCTTCACAATTGGCGGCAATTCTACATTAATCGCATTTTGCGATCAAACGGCACTCTGTTTGACCATGCTGTACATCATCATGGTCGATTCGATGTTCACTGCAGCTTCTTCTCAGTTGGCCGCCGCTTTACGAGAGCTGCGCCTTGATGTCGGGCTTACTCAGCGCCAATTGGCCCAGTTATTGGGGCGAGAACAGAATTACATTGCCCGCCTCGAACAAGGCCAGCGGCGGATTGATTTGGTCGAGCTGATCCAGTTTTGCCGAGCCTGCCAACAAGACCCTCAGGAGGTCATCTCCGCCCTGACCGCTCGACTGGTCCCTTTGGTCCCCATCAGACATCGACGTACCTCACGCCCTCAGCGCTGATTTTTGCGGATTGCCCCCATTTTACGAATGTGGCGAATCAGCCTACAATCCGTGCATCATGGTTACTCGCTTCCCCGGTTTTCTGCGGCAGATGCCGACCTTCTTCAAGTCGCTGGAGAAAAACAACCAGCGTGAGTGGTTCACGCCACGTAAGGAAATCTTCGAGACCCACGTTCGTGGACCGATGATTGAGCTGGTCGCATTACTCAACGAACGTCTCCGAGATTTCGCTCCTGAACACGTCACCGATGACCCTGCCAAGCTCATCTACCGCATCTACCGTGACACACGCTTTTCCAAAGATAAAACGCCCTACAAGACGCACATCGGCGCAACCTTCTCCCACCAAACCCTCTCCCGACATGGCGGTGCTGGATATTACTTTGAAGTTTCGCACCGTTGCGTCGGCATCGCAGGCGGCGTTTACATGCCTAGCCCGGAAGAACTCCAAACGATCCGCGAAGCGATCGCCGCTGATCCGAAAAGGTTTCTGGGCTTGGTGGAGGATCGTAAGAATCGCAAACTGCTCGGCCCGTTGCAGGGCGAACGATTGACGCGGCTGCCCAAGGCGTGGCAGTCGGAGGCGTCGAACCCAGCAGCGGAATACTTGAAGTTCAAGCAGTTTTACTGGTACGTGGAACTGCCGGCCTCGCTGGCCCTTACCCCACGATTACCCAACGTCCTGACGCGTTATTTCCAAGCCATGTCGGAAGGTCTCGCTTGGTTCAACGAAGCGTTGTTGGCCGCTCGCCGCCGTGAGGAGGAACAATCGCGGCCGAAGAGACCCAAACCCATGTGGTAAGCGACAATTTCCCTATCAAAATTGGTTGTGCGATAGCTACTTCCGGTCGCATCTATTATGACGCAAAATCAGCGATTATTTAGGCTATCTGCCCCATTCTGTAGGTACGAGATGCCAAAAAACCTTGTTCTTGAGATTGTTGTGTGCGATTTTACCAACCGTCAAGAGTAGCGTACTCAAATGATTGTCAAGACGCCTCCTCAGTGTCGAACTTCAAATCGAGAGGGCCGAAGTCCAGTTCGTCACGCGGAGTGTCGGCGGGCGAACGGTCATCCGCATCCTGAGCCAGTCTTATGCCAAAAATGGGACGGCGGAACCATCGCGGCTTGATGCCAGACACGCGAAAAAGGGGAGCGGCACCTTTGTGCCCTAAGATTTCAGTATGCATGCTGAATGAGCGAACGCACTTCAGATTCAGGGCCGCATTCGCCAGAGGTAGGCTACCCAATTGCAAGTCACTCTCGGCGGTCAGTTCAAGGCGTCCGCCGTTGTTTCCGCTTATCAGAACAGCTATCGAATCAGCCTTGATAATCTGGGTAACTACGACCCAGTTCTTTGCCCAATGACCAGATCGATATCTGTCGATGATTGTGTCTCCCAGTGATAACTGGTCTGCGATGACCGGCATCACACATTCGCGAGCCTCAAAGAGTACGCCACTCTTACCTTTGAAATCGATCACGACGCCAGCTTTAGCCTCAACCAAAGCGCTGTCTGGTGGGACCGGAGTGCCCCTCGCCTTAAAAAGCACATCAATGGACGAACTCGAACGGTAGGAGATGTCCTGCTTGGCTCCTTCTTCGGTCACATTGAAAGGAATCCTCACGGAGGTCTCGCTCAGGCTAGAGCGTGGCACAAACACGTTTTGTTCCATGACGCCAATCATGCCCAACTGTAGCGGCGCAGCAGGTGGCCAGTTCGCGACGAATCCGAAGCGATTGTACATTTCACGCGTATACAGATTATGTGGACTCAAGATCATCCTCCTTATGCAGGTGACACGTTTCGTCAACATGGGTGAATTCTCGGCAGCTCTCGTTGGTTATCTCCTAGATGGATGGCCACCACTTGTACAAAAGCGGTAACAGGCTGTTCGCCACAGACGATACGAATTCCCTTGGGGTGTTCGATAAATCAAGCGTAAGGGTTCCCTGTTGCTCTTGATACTTCTCGTACCAACTCAAGTGTGCTTGCGCCACGCTCGTGACGAGGCGACAGGTATAACCTGGTATTCCTGCAAGCTTGTATATTTTTATGATCGTATCGTCAAATGGCCCGAAGTTTGACATGCTGAAACGAGCCACATAACTAACCGTCGTCGCAACGGTTTCCGCCTTACGTGCTGCTCCAGTGACTTCTTCGAGCCAATCTACCAGATTCCCATCTACATACCAGAGAACCTGGTCTCCATCAGGAAGAAAGAGGCTGGCATCTGGCTTCCGGACGAAGGTCGCATTAATAATCTCATTGGTTGTACGGGTATAGTCAGAAGCGTCGTGGATCGCCACGAGTAAGGTGAGCGGTACCACTGGGTGACCTTCCTCAACGTGGGATCGCCGATGTCGGAGCCAACGAACAACATGCTCTTCCGATGTTGAGCCGATGATCGTTTGTTTCTCAGCGTCGTCCTTTCCGACAGACAATGCCTCGAAGATCCACGTTCTTCCCTTTTTTTTGAAGTCAGGACAGCCCACAAGTGTCATGGCAGCCAATGGCGAATCCCGCAATGAGTCATCCTGTAGTACATGGTCGTTCCGTGACGGAACTTGCCAAGCAAACGGATTCATAATTTTGGCGTTACCCGCGCCCCAAGCCTCGGCTTTCCGCAGTTGGTCAGGGGCATCTCCTAGACGAGGTTGATGATACAACACAAAATCTATCTCGAAGTTTCTTAGCAGAGCCTGCAGTTGAAGGTAGAGCGGTTCGTCAGCTTCTGCTGGAAAAATGGGAAAATCCGCGAGTTTCTCAAATGTACCCCACAGGTTTTTTACAGAAAGAGCAATCTCTACTTGCTCGGTATCTACAACTTTGCCAGCTTCAACCCACGCATCCTCGTCCTGTAGATTCCAAGTACGCCATCCACGCTCGGCACAGAACATATCAGCCGTCGCCTGCAGACGTCCCATCAGGTCGCTCCACTCAGAAGCCGACAGCCTATCGCAGGTCTCAAGCAATGATTTAAGGCGAAAGTCTGGCGACTCATTTTCCGCAAGCGTAATGGGTGTTTGGAATCCGGTAGCAACAAGGCGTTCCAGCAACGGTGACCTGAAGGCAGTCGAGGCGATGTTCCATCCCACGAGATACTGCAAGTAGGACGATTTTACGCGGTGATCCAAAACTCTTTTCATCACGTTGAAGTAGTTGCTGTATTCTGTATCAAGCCGTGCCAAAACGGAGTCGTGGCTATCAGACTGCATGACCTTTACGCATAAATAGGTAGCCCCCACTTCCTGTGCAAACCGAGACCTTTGGATGAGCTTGTCGGCGCTTGTAGCTAAATGTTTCGGGGTTGTGATACCACTTTCTCCCGCCTGAGCCAGCATCAGGAGAACTCCAAGCGACAGACCATCCGGCGTTTGGGTGCAAATCCGTTCATGAACCGACTCATGATGTTGGACTGCGGGGTCGTGAGTGGCGGTCGCCATGATCGCCGTGTGATCACCCGTGTAATATCCCGCGAGGACGGATTTAAGTTCCATGGCAAACGGAGCGAATCGGATGAAGCTGGCTCGGCTCATGCAGTTAGCTTAGCACAAAATCTCACCGAATGCTTAAGGCAGGTGAAAGTGACCTGGAAAAAGGCGAGGTTAATGCAGCAGGCTCTTGAAGTGTCAATCGAGGTTCACGACGAACCCGAATCGGTTGTACATATCTTGCGTATACAGATCACATAGCCCCAAGATCGTCCTTCCTATGCAGGCGGCACGTTCTGTCAACGTGAGTGAATCTTCAGCAGCACTCGCTGGCTATCTCCTAGATAGATGGCCACCACTTGATCAAAAGCGGTAACAAGCGGTTTCCCACGGACGATACAAGCCCCTCCGCGTCATTCGATGAACCAAACGTAAAGACTCCCTGCTGCTCTTGATCCCGCTCGTACTTGCCCAAGTGAGCCTGCGCCATTTTCGTAACAATACGACATACATAGCCTGGCGTCCCTACAGGTTTGTATATTTTGAGGAACGTGTCGTCAAATGGCATGGGGTTTAACGTAGTACCGAGGCGAATCGGCTGGCCAACCACCATCACAACAGTTTTCACCTTATGTGCCGCTTTAATGGCTGCTTCGAGCCAATTTACCAAATTCCCGTCTACATACCAGAAAACCTGGTCTCCATCGTGGAGAAAGGGGCTGCCGTCTGACTTCTGGACGAAAGTTGCGTTAACAATCTCATGGGCTGTGCGAGCATAGTCCGACGCGTCGTGGACTGCCACGAGCAAGGTGAGCGATGCCACCGGATGGCCTTCTTCAATGTGGGTTCGCCGACGTTGGAGCCAATGAACAACGTGCTCTTCTGATGTCGAACCGATGATCATTCGTTTCTCTGCATCGTCCTTCCCAGCAAACAATGCCTCAAATATCCACGTTCTTCCCTTTTTTGGGGAATCAGGACGGCCCATTAGTGTCATGGCTGTCAATGGCAAATCCCACAACTGCAACACGAGGTCATTCCGTGGCGGAACTTGCTTGGCAAACGGATTCACTATCTCGGAGTTGCTCGCGAACCAAGCCTCGGCTATCCGTATCTGGTCAGGAGCATCTCCCGGACTAGGTTGACGATACCGCGCAAGGTTTATCCCGAAATTTCGCAGCAGAGTCTGCAGTTGAACGTAGAGCGGTTCGTCAATCACTGGAAGAAATGAAAAAGCCGCAAGTTTCTCAAATTCGCTTCGCATGCTTACAGATATTGCTATTTCAACCTGTTTGGCGTCCGCTGCTTTACCTGCTTCAATCCACGCATCCTCGTCCTGTAAATCCCAAGTACGCCATCCGCGCTCGGCACAAAACATATCGGCCGTTGCCTGCAGACGACTCATTAGAGCGTCCCATTCAGAAACCGACAGTCTATCGCAGGTTTTAAGCAATGACTTAAGGCGAAAGTCTGGCGACTCATCTTCCGTAAGTGTAACGGGTGTTTGGAATCCGGTGGCAACAAGGCGTTTCAGCAGCGGTGACCAGAAGGCTATTGTGACGATGTTCCATCCCATGAGATACTGTAAGTAAGACGATTTTACGCGGTGATCCAAAACACTTTTCATCTCGTTGAAGTAGTCACTGTACTTTGGATCAAGCCGCTCCAGAATTGAGTCGTGGCTATCAGACGGCATTTGCTTCACGCCCAAATAGGTAGCACTCACTTCCTGTGCAAACTCAGACCTATTGAAGAGTTCCTCGAAGCTTGCGGCTAAATGCCCAGGGGTTGCAACGCCATTTTCTCTCTCCTGAGCTAGTGTCAAGAGAATTCCAAGCGACTGACCATCTGGCGTGCAGTTACAAATCTGTTCATGGATCGACTCGTGATGTTGGATCGCGAGGTCGTGGGTAGCGGTCGCCTTGATCACCGTGCGATCACCCGTGTAATATCCCGCGACCATGGATTTAAGTTCCATGGCAAATGGAGAGAATTGGATGAAGCAGGCTCGGCTCATGCACAAAATTTTACTGGGCGATTAAGGCAAGTGAAAGTGATCTGGACATAGGCGAGGTTAATTTTCGAAGTGTCCATCGAGCGTTTCGTCAACGTGGGTAAATCCTCGGCTGCTTTCGTTGGCTGTCTCCTAGATGGATGGCCACCACCTGTACAAAAGCGGCAATAGGCGGTCCACCACAGACGATGCGAATTCCTTTGTGTCGTCCGATGAGTCAAACGTAAGGACTCCTTGGGACTGCTCGTACAAATCCAAGTGCTTCTGCGCCATCCTCGTGAGGATACGACAGGTATGGCCTGGTATTCCTGTAAGCTTGTACATCTTGATAACCGTGCCATCCAATGATTTGAAATTTGACGTAGTATCGGTACGAACCACATGGCTAATCGCCATCACAGCCATTTCCATCTGACGTGTCACTCGAATGATTTCTTCGAGCCAATCCACCAGATTCCCGTCTACATACCAGAGAACGAGGTCTCCATCGGGGAGAAAGAGGCTGCCGTCTGGCTTCCGGACGAAGGTCGCATCAATAATCTCACGAGTTGTGCGGGCATAGCCAGAAGCATTGTGGATCGCCACGAGCAAGGTGAGCGGTGCCACGGGGCGGCCTTCCTCAATGTGAGTTCGCCGATGTCGGAGCCAATGGACAACATGTTCTTCTGAAGTCGAACCGATGATCGTCCGTTTCTCGGTGTCGTCCTTCCCGGCGAACAAGGCCTCAAATATCCACGTTCTTCCCCTCTTCTCGAAATCAGGACACCCCACGAGCGTCATGGCTGCCAATGGCGAATCTCGTAGCGAATCCGACTGAAGTACAAGATCATTCCGTGGCGGGACTTGCCTGGCAAACGAATTCACAATCTCGACGTTACACACGTTCCAAGCGTCGGCTTTCCATAGCTGATCGTGGACATCGCTTGGACCAATTTGCTTATGCACCGTAAGATTTATCCTGAAGTTTTGTAGCAGAGCCTGTAGTTGAATGTAGAGTGATTCGTCAACTTCTGGATGAACAGGAAAATCCGCGAGTTGTGCAAATGTGTTCCGCAGGTCTACAGAGAGAGCCAATTCTACTCGCGTGGTATCCACAGCCTTGCCTGCTTCAACCCACGCCTCCTCGTCCTGTAAGTTCCAAGTACGACATCCGTGTTCAGCGCAGAACATATCAGCCGTCGTTTGTAGGCGACTCATTAGAGCATCCCACTCAGAAACTGGCAGCCTGGCGCAGGTTCCAAGCAATGATCGAAGACGAAAGTCCGGCGTCTCCTCTTCCGCAAGTGTAACGGGCGTTTGGAATTCGGCGGCAACAAGGCGTGTCAGCAACGGCGACCAGAAGGCCAGCGTGACAATGTTCCATCCCACGAGATACTGTAAGTAGGATGTTTTTACATGGCGATCTAAAACATTTTTCATCTCGTTGAAGTAGCTACTGTATTCTGGAGGAAGCCGTTCCAGAATTGAGTCGTGACTATCAGGCGGCATTGACTTCACGCCCAAATAGGTGGCACCGACTTCCTGTGCAAACCGAGACTTTTGGATGAGTTCATCGGCGCTTGCAGCTACATGGCCAGGGGTTGCGACGCCATTTTCTCTCACCCGCTTCAGCATCAGGAGAGCCCAAAGCGACAAACCATCCAGTGTGCTGGTGCAAATCCGTTCATGGATCAACTCGTGATGTTGGACTACAAGGTCGTGCGTGTCGGTCGCCATGATCGCCGTGCGATCACCGGTGTAATATCCCGCGACCACGGATTTAAGCTCCATGGCAAACGGGGAGAACCGCAGGGCTGTAAGATCGTGAGTATTGATAGTCATGATCCGACCTCCCGCGCAATATTCCGCTATCATGGATTTGAGCTTCATGACAAACGGAGAGAACCGGATGAAGTTGGCTCGGTTCATGCCGTCAGCGTTGTCATTTTTTTTCACTTCGATGTGATTTAAAAGTTCTCGGATTTTGATGGTGTATGGGTGATCGTTCCCCAATAACTCCAGCACCGTCCGACATTCTGCTTCCGCTTCGTCATCTTTATTTTGGGCACATAGCACAATAGCCAAATTGTAGTAGCTGGTAAGCGTATCATGATGCTTGGCTTCCAAAACTTCTTTTTGCAGTTTTAGCACAGCGCGATACGCCGCTTCTGCCTCAGCATGCTTGCCTTGGGCATATAGCGCACCCGCCAAATTGTTATGACTGCGAAGTGTATCAGGATGCTTCGCAGTCAAAATCTCCACCCGCGCGTTCAGCACTGTCCGAAACTCCGCTTCTGCTTCAGCATATTTACCCTGGGAAAAAAGTGCAGCCGCCAGATTATTGCGACTGGCAAGCGTATCAGGATGCTTACCCCCCAGAATCTCCTCCCGCAGTTTCAACACGGCTCGATGCTCTGTTTCCGCCTCGGTACATTTGCCTTGATCATTTAGTACATTTGCCAGATTACTGCGACTGGTAAGCGTATCAGGATGTCTGGCTCCCAGAGCCTCTTTTCGCAGCTTCAGCACAGCTCGAAACTCCGCTTCCGCATCAGTGTGTTTACCTTGGGCATTTAGCGTAACAGCCAGAATGTCGCAGCTGTTAAGCGTAGCCGAATGTTTAGCTCCCAGACATTCTTTCCGCTGTTCAACCACCTTTCGCGAAATATCTTCCGCATCACGATAATATCCTGCGTGATATAAAGCGTAGGCCAATGCACTCTGTATTTCCGCCCAGCGGATTGGGCATTGTTTGGGGTCGGTATATTGAGCAGCTTCTTTGAAGTGGCGGATAGCGTCTTCGTAACGGAGTGCCTTTTCAGCCGACCATCCGGCGTTTTCATAACGCTCAATAATGTTCGCCACTCTTTGCTTTTGTTCTCGTTTTTGTTCAGGTGCATCTTCCAGAAAAAGCTTTTCCGCTTTGTCAAAGTTCCCCTCTGCGTAAGCGGCATAGGCACGAGCCAAAGGAGAGGCCGTGGAGTCGGCATTGATCTTTTGGGCCAATGCGGGCAGTTTTTTGGCGAATGTGCCTTCGGGCCAGCCGTATTCCTTATCCAACGCGGCAAAAACCTCCGCCTGGATTTCCTGCGGAGAGCGATTTTGTTCCGTCCCCTCTGCCATGCTTTGTTCTTTGCTTCGCAGGTCAGCGATCATTTTTTTCAGCTCGTCTTGTCCTTCCAATATTTTCTTTTGCCCTGCTAACACTTTTTTTAGCCACTTCAGCACTTTCCTTTGCCAGTCCAGAGCGAGCGGAATGGATACAAACCACAACACGACCGTCATGACAAGTCCCATGACGGTTGCATCCACGAAATAGGCCGCCACCAAGATCACCACGGACGCGAGAATGAGCCACCAAAACGTTTTGGAGAATCTACGTTTTGGCAGCTGCGACTTAGGAATGGGAGGGGGCGTGGCTGCTTGCGTAGTTGGAGGATCATGAAGATCGGTGCTCATTGAAGTTTCTCCCGAAGGCGTGCTGCCCTTTCAGAGAGCATAACGCCTGTGGGGGATATGCTAACCGGTGGCGTTGCTACCGGCTACGTATGTTGGCGCCCTTTTGTTGACACCCTTTCAGATGTGAGGATTGGCGGGGTAGACCGACCTTCTCATCACACAGATGTCGAGGAGCTAACAAGGCGGTAGATTTGATCATGAGCGACCTTTGCAACGAGGGGCAACATACTGCTCAATCCCTCAAGGCGAGCCCTGGCATTGAGAGTGATTCGAGCCAACAGGACCTCCTGCGGCGTGTTCTCTGCGATTAGGCGTAACTCGTTACGCACATGTATTCGCTCGTTTCGTGCAGCTATAAACGTCCACAGTGCGATCGCTGTGTTAATGCCCGACGTCGTCAAGGTAGGGTAGACCACGTCCCACTTCTGCTTAACCTCTGTTGCCACTTTAGTACCAACCACTTGGGGAACTTGCAGACTGGCCTTAGAGCTACGCTTAATCGAATATGTTACAGGTGCGCTGACCTCGCCACGCGGAGCCATGTCTCGTATCCTCGCGTTAGGATTTGACGAGAGATCGATCCCTAGCGTGCAGCGAGTGAATTGACAGCCTGGCGACGGGTGCAATTCCAGTTGGAGCGGGATATCGGAATACTGAATATCAGGGTCTGCTATCACGTCGATTGGCAGCAGGCAAAGCGTGACCCTACAGCCCGAGACAATTCCTCGCGTTCGTTGGTCAACAACAATACGGTCAGTGGGGCCTCGCTCTGCATTTTGTTCTGCAACTGCTGTTTCATCAATAGAAAATTCCGAATCAATGAGCATAAAACCGGACATAGTCACCTCCAATCACCAAATGTGGTGAACGCAGACCAATAGTACGGCGAGCACCATCGCTCATCCGCCATCATGCCTACCGCCGCTGACTGCAGGGCTTGTGAGAGGTCCTGCCTTCGGTGACAGAGGGCATCGTAGAATCCGTGCATCAAACGATGCGTTGAGGCATCGTAAACCCGCCACTGGCTCGCCACAACAGAGGCACATCCTACCGCCAAAAGGGCGTGAACCACACCTGTCAGAGGACTCGCACGAGATCGTGGATCGCGTGCCAGTCGGCCCGTATTGCAGCCACTTAGCACGATACAGTTTGGCATGCGCGGGAGGGTAAGCAGGTCTGCAGTTGTTACCACACCGTCTACGAGGCAGAGACCGCATTTCATGGGATCGTCAGGGTCATAGTGCCCGTGTCCACAGAAGTGAACTAACGTTGCATCGGACAACGCCTGCAGAAAAGCGGCTTTGTTAAGACCTGAGCACAAGGGCGTGGTCCCCAGCATTGCCGCGATCTGCCGGGCCTCGTCCTCAGCAGACGCGATAAAATCCGTTGAACCAAGGACCACCACTGGCCGCGAAAGTCGGTCTTCAACTTTTCGTTCAGCATTCAATGCTCCCGTGAGACTCGGCAACAGACGGGCCGCAGGCAACAGGGCGATGGCGTTACGCTTGAGCAAGGGACAATCACCAACATTGAGGGCTCCCCACGGCACGGCGTATAGCGCCTTGTCGGGGGAGATGAGTATCAGCTCACCCTCGTGTGTATGTGCGGAAATGAGATCCTGAAGGGCACGAAGACAAGCGAGGCTCCGCATGGTGCCGTTCTTGAAGAAATCCCGGACATCAAAGGGCTCGTCTGTGGCGAGGTGATATGACGCCATCGCCGCCAGTTCCTGTGTATCAAATGTCTGCTCCGCAACTACAGGCGCAGACCCATCGCTTCGGACTATATACGTAGACACACGACGATGCTCAAGGAAGAAGTCAAAAAGAACGGCTTTTGTCCCTCGGGTTCCCAGTTCATCGAGCGTAGCTTTCGTCGCAGCAAGATGTCCACGCACGCTGTAGGCCTGATTATGCTCGTTTCCCGACATAGCAATTTCGGGGGCCTTGCCCGCCTGCAGCCAGTCATAGGCTCGCTGTTGCCACCCCGCATGTTTAGCGATTAGGTAATGCTTGACCGCAAAATCTACAATATCAGATCGCCAGCCAGCCATCGCTACATCTATGAGGAAGCGTCGATGTGTATCCCTACTTGTTCCTGTGCTCGGTTCACCCTGCCATGGTCCTCCAGCGAGTCCATGAATCAGCTGATTAAGCATCTCCTCCAAGCGTTGATCGACCTTCTCCCAGCAACTATCTCTGGTAGAGGAAGTTGATCGCTCACCTCGTGAGTACCAGCCTTGGGCGGACACGTACCGGAGGCGAAAGGCGTGTTCCGCGAGCCCATGTGCGTCCGCTAACCGCAGAGCTTCAACCAAGTGCCTTTCTGAACAATCGAGTTCGTGCAGATTGTGATGCTTCTGCCAATGGCGATGGTAAAGTAGTCCTAACTTGCTTTCTAAGATTAGACGCTGAAGTGGGGTGGCGTTGGTGGGGAGGATTGTGATTGCTTGCTCAAATGCGTCGATTGCACCAGTTTCATCGTCGTCTACGAGGAGACACTGTCCAACCGCCTCCAGTTGATGCACTTGGAGTGCATTGGGAACTCCAAGCTTCGCAATAATAGCATCAGCCCTGCGCATGGCCATCTCTGATCGCCGCCGCCATCGACGCTTCTGATCAGCGTTGGAGACGTTTCGTGATGTCGTGACAGCGGTTAAGGCGTAGGCCTGTATCTTTTGAACTCGCGATTCAGCCAACCCAAGCGCACGATCAAATCTTGCACCTTGACGCCATGTCTTCATCGCGACATCGATGCCATCGCAATCTTCCTGGTATGTGGCAAGGAGCGTATATGCGTCAGATCGCAAGTTGTCATCGGCGTCCAGAAGTGCTAGTGCTTTATGCAATGTTTTACATGCTTCTGTAAATAATTTTGCTTGTCCCCAGTTTTGTGCAGAACTTATCAGGCCCGCCGCACGGAGACGTCGTGAGCAAGGAAGTGTGTAAATTTGCTCTTCGATCGGTATCGCATCAGCCGGACGGCCAGAGAAGGAGAGGATGCGATGGATACCGAGCAAAGCCACATATTTACCTGCGGGGTTGACCATTTCCTCCGTCAAGGCGAGGGTATGCTCATATTCGTCCCTTGCAACTTGCAGGTTGCCACATTCCACTAGGTGCTGCGCCATTTCCAACCTAATCTGCAGCATTTTAGCGGCGTCGTGCCGTTGCTCAAAACCCCTGAGAGCGGCACGGTATTCATCTATCGCGAAGATGGTTCGTTGAGCCAGCTCGTTTGCACATGCTAATGACGAGTTTGCACGGCCCAAGATGGCTCCCGCTGCCTCCAATTCCTTTCCCGCGAGGGAGAAGCATTCACGAACATCAGCTTCATTGACAATAGTACGCGAACGCAGCTTGGCTTTGGAAAGGATTGTCTTACGGGCAATCCGTTCTTCGCCAAGGATACCCTGCAGTCGCAAGAGGTCCTCGATCACCCGGTTTGCGAGTTCCTCGTTGGGAACAGGATAGTGATGGACCGCAAAGTATAGCAGATCGCAAAGAATCAGAAGCTCATCCTGTGGACCGCTGTTGAGGTGAGCCTCCTCATGTAAGCGAATGAGGTCGGCAACCAGGCGATCCACGTGATCATCGGCCCCACAAGGGTCGATGGCGCGAGCTTGCACCATGAACCGCTGAGCCAAGACTAAGACACTTCTGTCAACAACTCCCGCTGGATGCTGGAGCACCGTTTGACACTCGGTCATACACGGCTCTCGCTCAGCGCGTTGTGAGGTGCGAGTTCGGGCGATCCATAATGTAGCTTCAAGCGACTCCTCACCATGAAGGCTTATGACTTTTTCGAAGTACGTAAGTGCTCGACCATACCACCCCTGATGGAAACATGCGATGCCAGCAAACAGCGGGAATCTTTCATCACACTCGAGGACACATGCATAGTCCTGCCGCTCAATCAACTCAATCATGTTGTGGCGATCAACGATGGACATAGACAACTCCGATTCCGGGCAACTGTTCGCCGCCTCAAGCGACTCACTGCGATGGCGTAAAATTTTGCAAATACTTTTTCGGATTCTCACGAATAGTTGCCGCTTCTTCAGCCCGATCTAGCCGGTTAAGTAAAACGATGATTTGCGACAGTACTGCGGAAATTGAGCGAGTATCCTTCAGATGAAGGAACAACGGTATAGCTTGCTTCTGGTAAATTTCCAAAGCTTCCTCCATTTTCTCTTGTTTAGCCAATACGATGGCAATTCGATACCATAAATTTGCGCAAATCTGAACATTCTGCAACTGCTGCATCTCAGAAAGCGATTCCTTGTACATCCGCAAGGCCTCGTTCAACTCCCCACGCTTCTGCTGAATATCAGCGATCTGCCCCATCGTTAACGCACACGAATAGATATCACCTATGCTCTTAAATATCGGCAATTGTTCCTCAAGAATCCGTAGCGCTTCGTCCAATTTTCCACGACTCTGGTAACTATCGGCGATCTTGCCCATTGTAATCGCACACGAACGGACATCATTCAAACTTTTGTACACCGGCAATTCTTCATTCTGCCAAATCCGCATCGCCTCGTCTAATTTCCCGCGACTTTGGTAAATGTCGGCAATCATGCCCATCGTAACTGCTCGCGAACGGACATCGCCCAACTCCTTAAACACCGGTAATTGTTCCTCCAGAATTCGCATCGCTTCGTCTAACTTCTCGCAACTTTGGTAAATGTCAGCGATCTTGCACATCGTTAACGCACGTTCGCGGATATCGCCTAAGCTTTCGTACACCAGCAATTGTTCTTCCAAAATCTGCTGTGCCTTGTCCAGCTCTCCACAATTCAGGTAAATATCGGCGATCTTCCCCATCGTTACCGCACGCGAACGGACATCGTCCAAACTCTCAAACACCGGTAATTGTTCCTCCAGAATCCGCATTGCTTCGTTCAACTTCCCACGACTCTGGTAAATGTTGGCGATCTTGCCCATCATAACCGCACGTTCACGGACATCGTTCAAGCTCTCGAACACCGGCAATTGTTCCTCCAGAATTTGCATCGCTTCGTTCAACTTTCCGCGACTCTGGTAAATGTCGGCGATCTTTCCCATCGTAACCGCACACGCGTGGATATCGCCTAAGCGTTTGTACATCGGCAATTCTTCCTCTTGCCGAATCCGCATCGCTTTGTCCAGTTCTCCGCGACTCTGGTAAATATCGGCGATCTTGCCAATCATTACCGTATGCGAATGAACATCGCCCAACTTCTCAAGCACCGATAATTGTTCCTCCAGAATTTTCAGTGCCTTACCCACCTCCCCGCGACTCTGATAAATGTCGGCGATCTTACTCATCGCAACTGCACGCTCACGGATGTCGCGCAAACTCTCGTACACCGGCAATTCTTCCTCTTGCCGAATCCGCAGCGCTTTGTTTAGTTCTCCGCGACTCTGGTAAATATCAGCGATCTTGCCCATCGTTACCGCATATTCACGGACATCGCTCAAGCTCTTGTACACTGGCAATTCTTCCTTTTGCCGAATCCGCAGTGCCTCATCAAGTTTGCCACGAGCCTGCAAAATATCCGCCATACATCCCCATGCAATTGCTTGTCCCCGTTCTTCGCTTCTTCGGCCAAAGCCATCCGCCGACGCACGGAAGGCCTCTATCGCCTGTGCCAGTTCTCCTAATCGCTGGGCGCAACGACCGTGCGTCAGCCATAACCCCGGATTCGCCTCCACACCTATTTTCGATAAACGGTTAAGAGCTGGCTGCGTGAATCGATAATAGGCTTGTGACGCGTTATGCTGGTGTTCAAATAGGAATTGCGCGGCATCTTCGACGCTATCGTTCAATAAGGCCGCATCTACTTGGTGGCCAGCGATCAGCGCTAGACGTGCCACTTCTACCGCCCGTTCGTTCCTAGAAAAGCCGCTTACTGGATGACGCCAGTATTCGCCCAACTTGGCAACCGCTTCACTGGCCAGCGACGCCGCCTTGTCGTCGGTGGGACGTTCTGCCAACGGACAGGCCAGCGGATTGGCCGAGACGACCAATGTTCGTTTGCCCGAGGGCATCTCCTGAT
The DNA here is from genome assembly GCA_009781185.1 of Phycisphaerales bacterium. Lineage (GTDB taxonomy): Bacteria > Planctomycetota > Phycisphaerae > WQYP01 > WQYP01 > WQYP01. The sequence goes on from WQYP01000008.1 coordinate 33,969, forward strand.
CTCCCCATTCGTCGAACAAACCTAAGTCTCTCAAGCGTCGAACCGCCGCCTTCGGTTCCTTCACTCCCGCCACCCGCCCCATTGCCTCCATCACTGGCGAAGGTACCAGGAATCCCGGTGTAATTACTCGCGCCGCTGATAACAGTACTGACTCTTTCTCGGATAATGCTTCTCTATATTTGTCAAACGCCAATCGCAGGAGTTGTTCCACGGCAGCGTTTTCTGCAACGTCGCCATTCGCCACCACGACCAGTCTCCCCTGCTCCAGATAATACTCAATCGCCTCAATAGCCATGCGAGCAGCCTCAACTTCTCCTGTTACGAGAGGATGCGTTAGTGTGTTCTGAACTCCCGGATTTCCCTTCGCCGCAATGATCGCACGATTCAACAATCGCCTTAAAACTTTGTCATCTGTGATCTTCCGCCCAAATATGCGTTCCTTAGTTTGCCACTGCTTGCCTCTCTCCAACTCATTCATTGGTCCCAGCGGAACCACTGCTACCGTCTGTGCCAAGTCACATTCATGCTCGTCAAGCAAAGTAAAAAGGAAACGGCTGGTCAGCAGCAATCGCGAGTTTCCCACCACTGCCGAAGAAAATGCCTGTAACACTGCCGACAGTATTACACGGTATTCCTGGCACACAACAATGGGCGTGTTGGGCTGGGGTTCTTCCAGAATCTGCTCCAGATCATCAATGATCAATAAGATAGGATATTTGCGGAATGGATTGTCCAGCAAATCCTTTATTGCTGCCTTCAACATCGACGGATTGGTACTCACCATTTCCTGCCATCGGGCGGCATAGATCATCCGATCCTCGGCAGGTATCGCGTCCAATAGCCGATCGAAGATAGCGGCAGCGTCGTTTTTACCCCAAACCACTACCGGTGTATGGGTGCCGCGCATTCGGTCGGAGATTCGATAGGCAACGCTCGATTTTCCGTGACAGCCCATCCCGTGGATCAACACAGCAGGCTTGTTGTCCCGGATAAAATGTTGCAACACTTTCTGTAGCGTATGGCGGCGGCCGACAAATTCATGGTGCGGAGCGACCGGCACCTTCATCCGCTTGGGATCGAGGAATTCCTTGACCGTCGACACTGGCGGATGGGTTTCCTTGTCGGTCGCCACCAATTTTCCACCGCCGGTCGTCCCCAAGTACAGACGTGGCAGGTGCCAATGTCGACCGATCTTCTCGTTGGCTTGATTATGCTGTGTGTTGCTCAGACGGAGTTTCCGTAGCTTTCGTTGTGCGGCCATCGCCGCATCAATGACGGAATTGTACTCGGCCAGAGCCTCATAGAAGGTTTCGGCGTAGGCTATCGCATCTGTGTCGCCCACTGAACCGTCCCAACCCAGCACATTGGGAACACCGGCTTGGATGATCGCGCTGACGAAAGATTCCAACGCGCGTTCGGCAGTGCGGCAGGCTGAGAGGAAAAACAACGGCGGTCGATGCTTAGCTTTATCAATGCTGCTGACGAAATGTTTGATATCGACAGGATCACGACCTCCAAATTTGTCTTCCAACGCTAACCAGGGACCGGCCTTGAAATCGATGGCACCGTGACAGGAAAGGTGCAACGCCTGGAATGGCCCTTCGGTCGACAGACGCTGGAGCAATGGAGTCAACTCACCGCTTTCCTCTACGAACAGCGATAATCCCTTGACTTGGGCGGCTTCCAAAATGGCAGCTTCTTCGGCTTCGTAATCCAATGGCATCTTGCCTTCGGGGGCGGCAGCCATGAAAGCAAGATAGAAATCTTTGTGCGTGGGGACATAGGGTTTTCCCTCTTCGCCGATACGACGCACCACGCTGAAGGGCTTGTCGTCGTTGTCAATGAGATGTCCTTCGCCATCGACAGCGAGGAGTTCCCAAGGAGTGGACAACAGGGCTTCTTCAGGAGTGGGCAGTAAAGCTTCTTCATCAGAGATGTTGGCGGTGGGGTCGAAGCCGATGCGCACTTCGTCGATGCGTACTTCAAGGATGCGGGGACCTGGCTGGTCGATCCAGTTCTTGGCCCAACCGTTTTTCTGGTTCAAGCCGTTGAAGAGGCTGCGACCGATGTCGAGGAGGGCTGCGTCGTCAGTGCGTTTGCGGGCGTCAGCGTAGCGCTCCGTATTTTTGTGCATCCACGGGAGCACACCATCCACGCCACGTAGAGGAAGCTGGCATTTGCTTCCCGGTAGTGACGAGCCGTTCTGAGACACGTAGCACAACAAACCATTGATGCCGAGTTCAAGGATTGCCTTCATGGCTGGCCTCCTGTGTCGTCACGGATGAATGCCCAGTAATAGACGTCCATGATATTCCGCACGCCTACATCGTCAAACGATCTGACGTAAATACTCTACAAGAGGCACCCTGTATCCATTCTGAATTGACGAGCCAGTTACGGTTGGTACACTTTTTCTGTTTGTTATTGGTTGGAGAAATCATGCGAATGATCCGAAAGGTACAGCAAGGAACGCTTGCGGATAACGCGATTGCTAAGAAGGCCCTGGAAGAAATCCAGAAGATCGAGGACGAGGCAAAGCAGAAGAAATTCGCGCAGCTCGAATCACTCCAGCAGGTAAAGGCGAACATTCTTGATCGCATGGAGGAGTTGCAGCATCAACTTGCGCAGGTCGACAATGCGATCACGATGATCACTGGCGCAGGCAGCAAAGCATCGGCGTCACGACAGCCGAAGCGAACATACCGTAATCTCGACGAAGAGCGGGATCGAGTAGCTCGCTGGATGGTGGCAAGGAAGGGTGAGAGATTCATGGCGGGCGATCTGGCGAAGGAGTTCCCGGAACTCGATGGCTTTAAGATCAGCCTGTTCCTGAAACCGCTGATGCAAGCGGGTACGGTAAAAACTGACGACAGTGAAGGCCATCGGCGAATGCGGTATTTCGTGGAGTAACGTAACTAATGGTCCGGAGGAAAGCTCTATGTTTGAGATTGCAGATAAGGTTATCGACGGCATCAAATTGCTTCGCGAAACTACCAAGAAGATGCAGAATGCGGAACTGCAGGGGCAAATTGCCGATTTGATGTTGGCGTCCGCTGACATGAAATTAGAGATGGTCGAACTCAAAGCTAAAATACTGAAGGTACGGGAAGAGAACGCAGAACTGAAACGAACAAACGATCTGCGAGCGAATATCGAGATTCGAGAGAAAAATCATGTTTACCTCAAGAGCCCTATTCTTGGTTACAACCAAGGACCATTTTGCCCGATTTGCCTGGAAATAGACGGCAAGCTCATCAATATCTGGGAATCATCGATGGGATGGTGTTGCCCCCACTGTGAGAAAAATCTCGGCTAATAAACTCTTCGTCCGTTCTCCATCAGGTCGGGCACACATTAAGCTTTGGCAGCTTCTGGCGCGACATCGTCGAGCCCTATATCGACATTTCTGGTGTGTGGCATGTACGTCTCGGGGATTATCCGCATAGTCGAGTGTGGTCCAACCCCAATACTGCGGTGCCGATCGATAAAACGATGTTAGGCGTTTTAGCAGCAACCTTGCCTCACGTATAGGCATCCCCCGTGCTTGATCCAGGTGTCACGAAATCATCCCGCATGCGATATGCCGCGGATGATCCAGAAGCGACAAGCTCATCGAGAAGATGCAACACTGCTTCCCGTAAGTCAGGACATGATTTCAACTCCGCTGGCTTGCTGTAAACCCAGCGGCCGAGAAGGAATTCAACCAAGAAACTGCTCGATTTGTCAGACAAGATTATCCGTGCGTCGCCTTCTTTGAGTTTCGACGACAGGTGGACAAACCCTTGAGGCAATGATCGCTCTCCAATCTCAGACAAAAAATGAGCGTAATACCTGAATATGGTGGGCTTCGGAGGCAGCGATATGAAGAATTGGTCGACCAGTTCCGCAAAACCTTCAAGCGCTGGCCAATGGCGTGCATCCTCCTTCCACTCCAAGCCCAGAAGCATGGCTGAAAGAAGTTGATCACTATTTCGGCGACGTATGTCGAGTTTTGCCAGCCAAGGAGCTTTCGCTACGCGGGTCGCAAATTCTTGCCACAATGACCAGAAAATGGGAGCACTACCGCCATTGTCGACCACAAGGGCAAGCTGTCGGACGAATGTCTCGACATCGTCCGGACAATTGTCAACGCACGCAAGGAGAGGTTCACATAATTTGACGGCATCTGTTGCTGGCAGGCGAAGGCAAAACTCCGCCAGTTTGCGTAGCAGGTCATATTCCATGCGATAGTCACGACTTCGACCACCACGGTCATTACGCTTCGGTTTCCAGGCTGCAGCTAATGATTCGGCCAACAACGAAAACGCTCGCCGAGTAAGGAGGTTCTCTGACCAATAACCGAGGATGCTCAGGACCATACTTATTGCATCCGCTCCCCACCAGTCATTCAAACCAATGGCGACTAGGTCATCATCGGCACATGGGGTGTCGGAGAGTATGGCCGCTTTCACCTCATCCCGTATCAATGAGTCGTACTGCTCAGGATCGATGCGATCTTGGCAACGTTTTTCTCTTTGCTCCTTCGATATCTGCTGGAGCAGGCTGGCACGAAGCGCCATTGCTCTGACGCATGAAAGGACAAATGTGGGATTTGTACTTGTGAGATGGGCACCTACACCCTCTACAGCATAAACGACAACCTCATGACAGACGTGTGTAAGAGCCACGGCGATACTCTCGCGAACTAAGGTGCGAGCGTCAGGTGGTAAATCGTATGTCAGAACGCGTGGCAGAATATAGGCTGCAGGCCGGGATGCGTCGTTCTGATTCCTGCTCACTTTCGCTTGAATTCCATCCCGCTCTGCATCGCGACTCACGGCCCAATTAAGCTCTCCAATCACCCATTGTTGTTTTTCCTGATCCATCTCAGCCCAATGGTCACGGGCGCATACAGCAGCTACCAATCCAGGTGCGTCTCGAAAATGCAGATGATGGGCAAGCTGTGAACGATCACCTTTTGTTGTGACCTCTTGGGCGTCTTGCAGCCGTTTCCGCCAATCGTCGGGATTGTACGTGTCCGTTGTCTGACGAGAGAAACAAGATGCTCCCCACATGAATAGAGACACGCCGTCCAGATATTCCTGTCGTTCTAACGCACCATCTTCGGCAAATGCTTCGAGGTCCTTCTCAAGTCCTTGCGGAGACATCACAATCTGTTTTGGTGAAACACGAGCCGTGCTGTCGGAATTAGTGTTGGCAGCATCATCCGTAGGTTCTGATATGACTTGATACCGTCTAAAATCCATACGATGCAATGCCAGCCGCCAATGCCTATCCTCGTCGTCTTGTTGATCTTCTGGCGGTAATGCAACGTGATGTGCGTCAAGAATCGCATAAACACGTGGTCCTGCCAACGCAATTGCGACCCATTCCAAGTAGCGTTTTCGATGCTCCCTCTGGTCGCTCGCACGGCGTTCTTCCATATAAAGCTGCGATTCACCACCGCGCTCTGGAAAAAACTCCAGAAATTTACTTGGCGGATGCGAGTCTTGAACATATCGCTGTATGTCCATTTGGATTAATTGGGCTAAGTCACGGCAAGTTAGCAAGACCAGCGCTGCTTCGCCGGCAGCGTGTGGGAACGCCATCGCCACACTGGCTACAACCGATGTAATCGCGACGTTATTACTCTTGCGGAGTGCATAAATCAGCCAGCTTTGGAGATGTTCCGGCGCGATTTCTCCTATCTGAAGCAACCATTCCTCCAACGCCATGAGCGCACACTGAAGAACATTGGGACCGACTGACGTACCCCGATACAGGTTCCAGAGACGCTCCTCGCACCATTGTTTTTGATCGCATCCATCGGGAAGCGTTAGTGTTATCTGGCTGGGAGCCGCGACGTATTGCATAGGCCTTTGGGCGAAATTGTCGCACGCATAGTTCATGAGGTCGAGAATGAACGCCATACCCTTGGCGGGATGAAAACGGAGCAACGAATTAAATGGTCCGCGAATGGCACTCGCCTCCCGAAATTCGAAATCCAGATGCTCCTTCAAACCAAAGATGCGTTCCAATTCCAGTAACGCATCGTAGTCTTCGATAAATCCCGGATTTCGTGGACGCTCCTTGAAATAGGCTTGGGCCAGCTTGATAACAACATCTGGAGCCGCCTTGCATGCAAATGTACTATCAATGCCCGTTAGCAGAAACTTTGCGAATTCAGCGGCTACATGATCACTATAACCATTGACGGATGCCCGTTGAGCTAACGCCGCAAATGCCTGCTCGTCTCCCTCTGGGATTTTGATAACAACCTTCAAAACATCCTTAAGTGCTTCCTCAGTCGAATAATCATCCAGTTGCGGTAAAAGTCGATACGCAATGTTTGCGGCGTCCTGAATTCCATCAGGGCTGGGCGATAAAACTGATACACCAGCAGCCCAGTCACTCAGCAACCCGACGATGAGATTCGTACTGTCGGAGGGCAGGTCGTCCAGGGCGTCCCGCACGAGTCGCAGAACCGCTGGCCATGCCGAGCCATATGGAACGAACCAAAGGGCTTGGACTTGTTTCACTGGCCTGATCCAAGACGGCGTCGTCTTACAAGCTACACGCACAAGCAGAATGACATGGCGAAGCATCAGGCCGTTGTTCTGAAGAAGATGGGGTTTGATCCTTTCGAGGAAACCCGATGCAGTGGAAGACAACAGGGCGGCGACCAAAGTGTCATCACGGAAATGAGAAGACAATGTGGTATCAACAACCACCGAAGTGACATACTTATCCGCATCCGCAGGCGAGGAATCCAAAAACTCTCCCAACCATTTTCGATAAGCGCGACGGATTGCCGGGCAGGTGCCAAGTTTTGCTTCGAATTCAGCGAGGCTTCCTTTTTCTATCGCAAATGTCTCTCCAATCCAACGAAGGGCGACCCAGTCCTCCAAAGCATCATGCACTGGCGCTGCGAGTGCTTCCGTCTTTTCGGCATAGGCGATGAGATTGTCGTTGCGTAGACGATCCAGCCCGTCTCGATCAAGATCATCACAACGTACCCAAGGTTCCAGCGCTCGAGCACGACGGAGGCACAGCTCCATGAGGATTTGTTCCCGACATCTGGGCATCCCATTTGCAGGTTGATCTTCACGGCGAACGACCTCACGCCAGAATTTTTCTCTGAAAGCACGCTCATCTGCCGGCAGCGTCGCATCCGACGGCCAAGACATCATGGCGGCTTTATCGAGATAATACGGGTTTCGGAAAAGCTTCTTTAGAATTTGGTGGCTCGCAGGCCGACGCAACGCGGGAATTGCATTCACTGCTTCAGCAAGCTCGTCGTCCGTAAGCTCGGGCACATCAAACACACGACACTGAAGCCCTGCATGCTCAACGAAAGCGGCCTTCACTGTGTCAGCAGAATAGTCGCGACAGGTGAGGATAAGCCGCCAATTCGTGTCGGCTGCAATAAGGCGGAGCAAATCGAGGAATGCCTCTCGTTGCGACGATTCCAGAAGACGTTCGATGCTTTCCGCCAAGATGATCTTCCGCCCTTGTCCAGCGAGCAAACTAAAAACTTCCTGAGCACCAACACCGATCTGGGCGTCGTGCAAGAGCTGATCAAGATGGGCGACGGCAAATTCCTCGGCACGAAAAGCAAAACCGATGTTCTCCGCTCCCAAACGGCAAACGACTTGTTTGGCCAACGCGGATTTCCCAAATCCGCCGGGGCCTGTGATCAGGACGGCTCGTACCTCGTCGAGATCATTCAGAATTTTGCTGATAGTATCTTCTCGTGGCAGTTCAACGGTTCTGCCGAGCGTCGTGCGAATCCCCAACAGAACCGTTTGTGAATGAGCTTGCATCCGGCGCAATGCAGAGAAGCTTGCACTACTGATCGGAGAGTGTCTCTTCCGAACGCTCTCAGGGAGCGTGTCCAACGTAATGCTCGCAGCTTGCGACATCCGTTTCCCGGCAAATTCTACTAACTCGCTCCACGTTGCCGAAGCTTCCGCCAACCGATCATGCCCGCTGGCAGTATACGCCAGCATCGTCTTGATCATGGCCTCTGCCTGATTTGTCGAGGTCGCCAAATCATAGCTCAAGAGATGCAGTACCTTGAGAAAGTTCCAGAAGGAATCGTCGCTATAGGCAATGTCAGAAACCTGCTGAACGATCTTGCGAATGTGAGCGGTATATTCGACAGAACGCTTCGACAGCAGGCCGGGCGTTGAAAGTCGTCGGCCGAAATCTACGGCGCTCTTTGATGCGTGTGCGCAGTCCAACAGTGCTCCCAGCCCTTCGAGTAGGACATCTGTCCCTCGTTGGATAACGAGCACGAGGCTATCTCGCGTTCGGTCGAATAGTTCGGAGTGGTGAAAATCTCGCCAGAAGTCTCGAAAGGCTTTCTGGCAATCCTCATTGTTGGCACTCAGCGTAAACGAGCGTTTAATCTGAATGGCCATCTTACGTAGGCCGCCATCGGCTCGAACACCCACCAAAAGTGTGTCATCGGTTTGCCAACCCAAGTGCTTGGTCTGGAAATGGACCTCCTGAAGAGCACAGTCGTGGATAATCGGCGGAATGCCGCGAACCAACAGGATAGACAGGAATGCAGCGTTGACATGCTGCTCGAAGACTGTTCCTCCGCCACCGGTTGCCACCGAGCTTGAGATATGGGATGAATTTGGTGTTGTCTGCGCTTCTGCCATACGTCGTCCTGACCGCGATACGCAGATTATCGCAGGGAAACTCTTATTGGGGAAGGAAGACTGAGCCTACGATATACGACTCGTCCGTGAACCTCACCTTCCGGGGTGGCATCGATCACGCGTTTGATGACGCTGACGGTGGAGAGGTCTTCGGCTTGGCCTTCGAAGTTCAGAATAATACGATAACGGAGGCTGAATATCAGAATACTACGGACATCGGCAAAATGGCCATATTCTTTAGCGAGATACAAGTATATGATAACAAAAGACTTGCAGGCGATCACGTGATCCAGTAAATCGAGCCGTCCTCTTCAGAGGATGGTTCCTCAACCTTGATCTCATAATCGCAAGCTTCTATTTCAGTAGCCCAAAAATGCCGGGGGTTGGAGGCCGTACAGACGGTCACCTTCCGAGGCACAGATCTGGGACCGGGATCATCCTCGGTCTGTGGTACACCGACACCTCGGTCGCCCGCCGGGAGATGGGGGGCATACGGTAGCGGTGTGCAACATTTACATGGAGAGGACGTTGTGGCAAGAGGCAATTTCTCATTAGGAGCATGCAATGAAAAAAATGATTGGCATACTGGCGTCGGTGGTGTTGGTTGGCGGAATTTTGTTTGGGGAAGGTATGACGGTGCGCGGAGCGGAGGAGGTGATTGATTGGAATAAGGCGAGGCAATTGCGGCAGCGTGAGCAGAACAGAGAGACGTTGTCGGCGGAGGAGCAGGCGTATTTGGATCGTGCCAAGGCGGCGATTCAGAGCGGAAATGGGCCGGGACAGCAGGGGCAGAGGCCGCAGCAAGGGATGCCAGAAATGACACCGAGGGAGTCGACGGGGTTGGTACCGTTGACGGATTTGAAGGAGAAATACAAGGGACAGGATGGCGGCTTGTATGGCGGAGGGAGCAATGAGGTTCCGGCAGAGCAGATGAAGCGAGCGATGGAGGCGGCAGGGCGGATTCGGCCGTTGGATAAGGACGGTAATCCTGCGGCAGATGGGAAGATCGTGCTGATGTCGATTGGCATGTCGAACACGACGCAGGCGTTTTCACGGTTCAAAGTGGAGGCCGATGCGGACAAGGAAAAGAATCCGCAGGTGGTGATAGTCGATGGTGCGCAGGGCGGGATGGATGCGGCGGCATGGGTGGAGGGTCGCGGCGACATTCGGCCGGAGAAGGTATGGGCGAATGCGGAAGCGAAGATGACGGCAAGTGGGGTAACACCGCAGCAAGTGCAGGTGATTTGGATCAAGCAGGCGGTAGCTGGCACGGGACGGTTTGGTGAGTTTCCAAAGTCCAGCGATGTGTTGAAAGAGAATTTGGTGAAAACATTGCAAATGGCGAAGGAGAAGTATCCGAATCTGCAGGTGGCGTATTTATCGAGCCGGATTTATGCGGGATATGCGACGACGGGATTGAATCCTGAGCCGTATGCGTATGAAGGGGCGTTTGCAGTACGTGGCGTTATTGAGATGCAGATGAAGGGGGACGCTGGGTTGAATTGCGATGCGAGTAAGGGCGCAGTGAAAGCACCGGTGGTGCTGTGGGGGCCATATTTGTGGGCGGATGGGGTGAAGGGACGCAAAGGGGATGATCTGGTGTGGCAGAAGGATGATTTGGCGAACGACGGAACGCATCCGAGCCAGAGCGGACAGAAGAAGGTGGCGCAGATGCTGCTGAAGTTTATGAAGACGGATGCGACGGCGAAGGGGTGGTTTGTGAAATGATAACATTAAAAAAGGTTTGCATGAGGGCGTGATGGAACGATGGTTGATTTGAGATAACGAAGATATTCCTCATTTGCCCTTCACGGTCGGTTATATGGAATTTCGAGTATGATGTATTTCTGTTTCAAGGCTTCGAAGTTGGCTGGCTGAGAATAAACAAGGAGTGGTTTATGTCTGATCCTGTCATTGTATGTCCCAAATGCAAGGCAGACATTCCTCTGACGAGTGCCATTGAGGGGCCGATCGCCGAGCGGCTTCGCCAACAGTTCGAGGCCGCGAACAAGATCAAAGAAGAGGCCCTCGTTCAGAGGGAGCGGGCATTGACCAGCCAGCAAGCAAAGTTAGAAAAGGCCAAGCTTGACCAGGAACGGCAACTCGCGGAGAAACTGGAGAACGAACGTAACAATCTCGCGGCGCAGGCGCGTCAGCAAGCTCAGCTCGATGTGGCGGTGGAACTGAAAGATCTACGGGAGCAAGTAGGTGACCATCGCAAAAAACTCGAAGCAGCGCAAGCGACAGAGTTGGCGTTGCGAAAAGATCGCCGCGAACTCGAACAACAAAAAGAGAACCTTGCATTGGAAGTCACACGAAGGCTTGATGAGGAACGCAGCAAGATCAAGGACGAAACGCAGAAGGCGTTAGCGGCGGAGTATCAACGCAAAGAAGCCGAGAAAGATCAGCAGCTTACGGCTCTGCGTCAGCAGGTGGATGAGGTTCATCAACAAGCAGACGCTCTTGCTCAGAGGGAAAGGGACATTGCCGCCGGGCAGATCGAACTTGAACAGGCACGCAAGTCGCTTGACGTTCAAGTGGCGGAGAAGCTCAAAGTGGAACAGGCGAAGATTGCCGCGGAAGCTGCACGGGAGGCCAAAGCCGCTCTCGTGGCGGAAATGACGGACCTGCAAGGTCAACTGGCCGACAAAGACAAGAAACTCGCCAACGCCCAGCAAGCAGAACTGGAATTGCGACAACAGCGCCGAGCACTGGAAGAAGAGAAGTCGGAATTAAAATTGGAGGTCGCTCGACAAATAGATGCAGAGCGCGAGCAGATCAAATCGAACGCTCTGAAAGCCTCTGATGAATCGCACCGACTCAAGGAAGCCGAGAAGGACAAGCAGATCACGGACCTGCGGCAGACGATCGACGAGCTCAAACGGAAAGCGGAACAAGGCTCGCAGCAGTTGCAGGGTGAAGTGCTGGAGTTGGAACTGGAGCGTTTGCTGCGAGAGAGATTCCCCCACGATCAGGTCACCGCAGTTCCCAAGGGAGTTCATGGCGGCGACGTGATCCATGAAATCTTGACTCCCGCGGAGCTGTCTTGCGGAACGATCCTGTGGGAGTTCAAACGTACCAAGACATGGAGCAATGCGTGGATCGACAAACTTAAGAGTGATCAGCGGGCCGCGAAGGCGGATTTAGCGGTGATCGTTTCCACCGCGATGCCCAAGGATTGTTCCACTTTTGTCCACATGGATGGCGTGTGGGTGACGAGCCGTGATTGCCTGATGAGCGTTGCGACGGCGTTACGCATGGGGATCCTGCAACTGGCCGAGACCAAGCGGGCGGCGGAGGGAAAAAATGGAAAGATAGAGGCTCTTTACAATTATCTCTCCGGCCATGAGTTCAAGCATCGCGTCGAAGCCATTGTGGAAGCGTTTAGCACAATGCGGGCCGAGTTGGAGCAGGAAAAAAAAGCCATGACCAAGATTTGGGCCAAACGCGAAAAGCAGTTGGAACAGGTCTTGGCCAGTACCACCGGCATGCACGGGGATTTAGCCGGGATCATTGGTGGTGCGCTGCCCGCGATTGAAAGCATCGAGTTACTAACGCTGGCAGCAGGCAATGACAACGGCAACACCTGATACTGTTATTCTTCAGATTCGAAAATTATTACAAGCACCAACATGGACACACCAACAATCAACAACCTCAACCTCATCTTCTCTCCCGGCACGCAAGTCGTCAGCCGCGTTGAAATTCGTGGGGCCGACGGCCGCCCGCTGCATCCCGCCGGTGTCGTCGGCGTCATTACCGCTTCGCCCGTCGACCACGACCACTCCTACCGCGTCCGCTTCCCCGACAACTTCGAAGCCGCCCTCAAACGTACCGAGCTCATCACACTCCGCGATTTCCAAATCACCGGCATGACGCAACAATACTCCGTCCTCACCGAATTCGACCTCAAAAAACAGATCATCCTCCAGTGCGTCATCGGCTCCCGCGCTTACGGACTCGAACACGAAACCTCCGACACCGACCGTCGCGGCGTCTACCTCCCACTCGCAGAACTCCACTGGTCCCTCTACGGTGTGCCCGAGCAACTCGAAGACAGAGAGACACAGGAATGCTATTGGGAACTCCAGAAGTTTCTCGTCCTCGCACTCAAAGCCAACCCCAACGTTCTTGAGTGCCTTTATTCTCCGATCATCGAAACCGCCACCCCGCTCGGACGCGAACTTATCGACATGCGAGCCGCATTCCTTTCACGCCTCGTCTACCAGACCTACAACGGCTACGTCATGTCGCAATTCAAAAAGCTCACCGCCGACATCCGCAACAAAGGCGAAGTGAAATGGAAACACGTCATGCACCTGATCCGCCTGCTCATTTCCGGCATCACCGTCCTGCGTGAAGGCCATGTGCCCGTTCGCGTCGAAGCGGAACGCGACAAACTCCTCGCTCTCAAGCATGACCAAATGAAATGGGATGACGCCAACGCTTGGCGACTCGCTCTGCACGAACAATTTGACGCCGCCCTCGCCAACTCCCCACTCCCCGAACGCCCCGATTATTCCCGCGTCAACGCCTTCCTCCTCAAAGCCCGCCGTACCATGGCACAGGAGTCCACATGAATCTCCCTCTCGACCAACTCCGCGCCCGCGTTACCGCCCACCCACATCCGCTCATCTTCGCCACCATCAGCGGTGCGCATCTCTACGGCTTCCCATCACCCGACTCTGACTTCGACCTCCGCGGCGCACACATCCTCCCGCTACCAAAGATCCTCGGCCTCGACATCCACGACGAAACCATCGAAATCTCCAACGACCCCGCCACCGATCCGGACCATCTCGAATTCGACATCGTCTCTCACGACATCAAAAAGTTCTTCACACTGCTTCTCAAAAAGAACGGCTATGTCCTTGAACAACTCTACTCCCCGCTCATTATCCACACCACGCCCGCCCACGCCGAGCTCAAATCCATCGCCACCGGCTGCATCACGAAGCACCACGGCTACCACTATCTCGGCTTCGCCGACACGCAATGGAAACTCTTCTCCAAAGAGTCCCCCCACCGCGTGAAACCCCTCCTCTACACCTACCGCGTCCTGCTCACCGGCATCCACCTGATGCGCACCGGCCAAATCGAAGCCAATCTCAACATCCTCAATGACTCCTTCCAACTCCCCTATATCCCCGATCTAATCGCCCGCAAAACCGCCGGTCCGGAACAATCCACCCTCGATAACGCCGACTATGCCTTCCACGAATCCGAATTTCACCGCCTTTACGCACTCCTCCAAACCGAACACGAACGCTCCTCTCTCCCCGAATCTCCCACCGCCCGTTCCGCCCTCAACGACCTCCTTATCCGCCTTCGCACGGGCTGTTAACGATCGCCATCGTCGTTAAAATGTTATGATCCACTGCCAGTATAAAAGACCGAAGGGACTGAAATGATAAAGCTGATCGCCGTCAACGGAAGCCCGCGTAAACAATGGAACACGGCACGGCTGTTAGAAAAGACAGTAGAAGGAGCGAAATCGGCGGGAATGGATGCAAAGCTCGTCCACATCTACGACTACGAATTCAAAGGCTGCATCAGTTGTTTCGCATGCAAACGCGTCGGCGGAGTCAGCGAAGGACGTTGTGCCATGCGTGATAGCCTGACGCCGCTGCTGGACGAAATCCGCGTCGCCGACGCCTTGGTGTTCGGATCGCCTTTGTATTTCATGACCGAGACCGGGGAGATGCGTTCGTTCATGGAGCGGGCGTGTTTTCCTTACGTCCGCTACAGCAATCCGCCAACGTCCTCGTTCCCGCGCCGAATCAGAACCGCATTCGTTTACACCATGAATATGGGCGAAGAACTCGCTGGCCACATGGGTGCAGCAGCCCACTTTCAAAAGACAAAATTCTTCATGGAGATGGTCTTCGGCCCCTGTGAAACGCAAATCTGCTACGACACTCTGCAATACGACGATTACACCGCTCACGGCAACGTCTGGTTCGACGGTTCCGCCAAGAAGCGTCGTCATGAGGAAGTTTTTCCGAAGGATATGGAGCAGGCTTTCGAACTGGGGCGACGCATGGCGTTGCCGTTGGCGGAAACTGTTTGATGACGAACACCTCCTTTACTCCAGGCCCAACTCCGAACACCGTGCGTTCCACAGACGGAAAGGTGCTGACGGCACCAGACGGCTGGATACTGCTTCCGCCCGGCGATGCTGCATTGACTCGCAGAGTGAAAGCCGCTGGCGATCATTGGGTTGTTCAAGAGAAGAAAGGGCGGAAGATATTTTCACGAGGTGTATGGGCACCGACGATCACGATTGAAAAAATCCGAAGCGAACTTGAGGCCGAACGATCCACCGAAAACTATTCCAAACGCAAAGAGGCCGACGCTAAACGCCGAGACAAGACCCAAACCGAATACGTCGAAAATTTCTACGCGGCAGTGCTGACGTTTCTGGCCTTCGATCCTGCCCATGCAGACCTCGCCTGTCGGCTTGCTCGTGCGGTGGCCGATCATGCCACACCGGTCGGCAGTGGCACCGTCGCCCGAACCAAAAGAATCCCCGTCGAACAGCGTGCCGAGGCCGCGGTCTTCGCCTGGCTCAGGCACCAGACAACCGCCTACGACTCCATGACGATTCCAAGAGTCAAAGGCAAACGCCGCGAAGTCCGACGCATGCTGGCTCAGCGTTCTCAGGAATTGCTACACCGATATCGTCGCGGCGATGTGGTTGGAAATAACTGTCCGCTCAAGAAAGCATTCGAGGCAACTATATGAAAAAGCAAAGGCTTTGAAATGCTCGTCATCGCTGAAACTTGATAATGTGATTTTTGGGGCTTTCACTATGCCGATAGTCGTGGTCGATTACGATAGCCAGTGGCCGCTGATTTATGAGCGGTTGCGATCTGGGATTTGGCCGGCCATTGCAGACGTCGCAGAGTCCATCGAGCATGTCGGCAGCACATCCGTACCGGGTCTGCCAGCCAAACCGATTATCGACGCAACCATTATCGTGGCCGATTCTGATCGGCTCAGATTGATCATTCAGCGTCTGGATACGATCGGATATCGCCATCGCGGCGAGACGGAGTTGGCCGAGGAACTCCCGCTGCATGTCGTGACGCGATGGATGGGCAACTCGAAGCCGGTGGCGGTGGAGCACTACCTTCAAGTCAGCGATGCTCACTTCGCGAAGGCGGTAAACGGGTTCGGAAAAGCGGCGTGCCAGACGGCGCGCAAAGAGGGGAAAACGGGCGAAAATGGAGAGAAGTACATTTGTGGAGATGTGGCGGAATATGCTGGAAAACAAGGGGAAAATGGTGGTTTCGCTCTTGCCGGGGATGCTCGGGACAGGAATCGAACCTGCACACCTTTCGGTACGGGAACCTAAATCCCGCGCGTCTGCCAGTTCCGCCACCCGAGCGTCGTTCGTCTGTTTTTGTCTATTTTTGTCTGCGTCTGTCTGTTTTTGTCTGTTTTTGTCTCATTTTCCGCTGTTTACCGCGGGAGGTTAAATGCCACGGCATTCATGTCTTCACGTTTCATGGTGTAGGCTTCTTTGGCTAACTTCGCGATCACCGGATCCGGCGAATGAGTGAGCGATTCCAGGTATTTTTGGACTGCCGGCCGCTGTGGGCCAAAGGCATAGGTCCACTGCGAGACGCCCAGCCACATCACGCCTTCTCGGCGCCAGGCTTTGTCCTTGTCGTTCTCGGCCATGTTCCAGAGGTCCGCGGCATTGATCTTCAAGTCCGGCTTCAAAATAATACTGACCTTATCGAACCATCGATCGCCGGCTTTGCGGTATTCTTTGTTGAGGTCATCCGCCGCGGCTTTTTTAGTTGCATCCCCTTTCATGTAGAGATCCATGGCAGCACCGAGAGCTTCGCTGACGCTGCAGACACCGGCATACTTATAGGCCACGAAATCATCGCCGTTTTTGAAGAGCCGATAGCCCCACAACAAGCCGGCTCGCATTGCTTTTTCGGCGCCGGCGAGGTCGCCATTTTTATTTCTGGCCATGGACGCGTATGCCGCGATTTTGGCGATCGCGTAGAGCGTGCCACGAATTTCCCACTCGGTTTTGGGCGACATTTCCGGGAGTGAACTGAAGACCAGTTTGACATCGCTGCCCATTCCCATTTCCGCGGCTTCTTCCAGTTTCACCAAGATCGCCTTGAGCTTTTCGTTTTCCTCCGGGAACGGCTTGCCTGCGTCCTCCGCGAAATTGTCACCGTACTCCATCGCCAACTTCACCGCCTCGTTGTAGGGCACTTCCGCTCCGCCACCCGAGGGCATGTTGATCAGCCTTGCCAGGTCCAGAGTCATTTCAATTTTTTCGAGTTTTGCCGGATCTTTGGTGGCCACTGGTTCGCCGATCGCATTGCCCTTGAACGCATAGAGTCCTACGCTGATTCCGACGATTGCCAGCACGATCACTACGGAAATGATGATTCCGACGTACATTCCAGTTTTGCCGTTCATGAGCACCTCGCAAAGTCCATTGTGTATGTGTGATCTATCTTGGCTCTCGCATCGGCGTTGTCAAGTGACAGGGTGACAAGGTGAAGGGGTGACAGCTGGAGAAACCCCGCCACCCCGCAAAGCGGGGTCGCTACTTTGTTTTGCATTTTGCGTCACGCCCCCCCCTTGTCACCTTGTCCCCTTGTCCCCTTGTCCCGCCCGTCCCACCGATTCCTGCTTCCACGCTGACCGTAGTGGGCAGGTTTTTTCGATTTCCTTCATGACCATGTCGTGTACCGGATCGGACTTTTCGATGTTGATGTGGGTGACCTGTGTTGTGTCAAAGCCCACATCGGCCGTTCGCAAATCGATGTTCACCAGCGGCGTCACTCGCGGGTTTTCCACCGTCACCGGTACGCCACGCCAGAATGGGACCCAGTCCGTTGTCGGATGACTTTTGTAGACGCAGTAGACTCGCTTCACGTTTGTCGGCACCGGCGGTGGCGTTACAGGATCGATCAGCACCAGCAGGTCCACGGTGATGCCTGCATCCTTCAAGTACTTCGCCACGCGGATCTGATCGTCGGCGCCCCAGGAGTGTCCCAGCAGCACGAGCGGCTCATGGATTTGGCCTTTGTTTTTTTCCTTGACGAGCCATTCTCGGAGCCGCAACCATTCTTCATCCGCGACTGAGACGCTGGGGGCGCCGACGTTTTTGTCGATTTTGTCAGCCAGGACATCCATGCCGGTGGAGAAGATACCAAGCCAACCGCGCATGCAATAGACGTGACCGGCCCGCAGATGCCACTGTGCTTCAGTTCCGACCGTTCTCTCGAGCGGTGCCGGTCCGCGTCCGGTGATGTCCGTACAGCCACCAAGTCCGCCCCCAAGTGCCATCATCAGGACCAGAACCACAACCGCCGAAATTACCTTCACCGTGTACATCACTTTCATTCTCAGGATTCGTGCGAGCGCTCCAACCGGCTCGCCATGCTCGACCGGTTCAACACGACCGGCACGAGCTAAGCATTCTAGAGACTCGCACCACCTCAGGGCAATCGTTTGTGGTCCGGAGATGGAAGTCGAGGGGTGTGGCTATCTTTTGCGGCAAATGGTCATATGCAAGGGGAGGTCCGCGACGCCGCAAGCGTTTTCGGTGCCCTTTGGCGAGATCAGCGCAAAGCCCCGCATTGCCATGCGGGGCTCCACAGCCACAAAAGATGGCCACACTCGAAGTCGAGCTATTTTTTCAGGGGGAGAGACGTGCTGGTTTGAATGCGGTCGCGTAAGATAAAGGCATGGTTGCAGTTGATTGCCAATTCGATCGTGAGCGGGGGCTCAAGACGCCGACGTCTCGTGAGGACATTCCGCCTGCTCCCCTTCCGTTTCCGAAAGCGGCTCAGGTGGTGCGGATGTCCGAGGAGGCTGGCGGCGCGCCGCTTTCTCCGGAGATTGTCGCGGGCGTGATGCCGCGGGAGATGCTCCACGAGGATGAGGTGGTTCTGATTCTCACCAAGCCTTCGCTCTGGTTCGTGGTGATAACCAGTTTTCGATTCGTGCTCACGGTGATGCTGGTGGGGGTTCTGGCGGTGAAGCTTGTGGGGGCTTCTTCGTTGGGGATCAGTCCGCACGCTATCGCCACCGTCACCGCCCTGGTCGCACTGGGCAGGCTGATCTGGGGGCTGCTCGTCTGGAGCAGTCATACCTACATGCTCACCAACCTGCGAGTGGTCACCATCAAAGGCGTCGTGAATACTTCCATGTACCAGGCGAATCTGCGTAAATTGCAGCGGACGGTTCTGTGGCGGCCGTGGTATTTTCGGGTCTTCGGCGTTGGGACCGTCGGTTTTGCCACCGCGGCGACCACGGGTTTTGATTCCACGTGGGTGATGCTTGGCCGGCCGTTGGCGATCCACGAAGCGATCGTGGCGGCAGTCAATAAAGCACAGTGAAAATTCGAAATTCGAATGACGAATGACGAATCAAATTCGAAATTCGAATGATCGAAACGGTTGTGGATTTCGTTGTTTATATCATTTGAATATTTGGACATTTGGATTTGATTCGTCATTCGTCATTCGTCATTCGAATTTCGAATTTTTTCCGGCTTTTTGGTACAGTAGTATCCACAGGCAGACGACTCAAGCGCGGAGCGATTGGCGATGCATGGTTCAAATGTGTTGGTGCTACTTGGGCGGATGCGGCGGGATTGGCCGCAGCCGCTGGCGAATTTGCTTGCGAAGGGGGAGAGTGGTGAGGGGGAACTGGTCATTGAAGCTGTCGCGAGCATGCACGAGGCTGCGGTGTCGCTTGTTCGGGAACGACGGGGGCAAACGGTTCGCGGGCTTCTGATCGATCCTGCGGTCCTTACGAAACGGGATGTGGCGTCGCTGGGGTTGGTGTCGCGTCGAGTGGCGATGATGCTGCTTTTGCCGGTGGGGGATGTGCCGGTGGAGAAGACGAGGGAGCGTGAGGCGATGGGTTGTGGCGCGTTGTGCTGGGGAGAGGCGGCGGGGGTATTGCGTTCGCTCGTGGGGTCTGGGGCCGATAATCATGTTTGTGCCAATGAAGGTACATTTGCGGCGAAAACGTTAACAAATCAGGCCTCGACTCGCTATGATGAGGTTGGGTCGGAACGCCTGGTCAGCGATGAAGAATTGCACATGTTGCTGGGGAATTGACCGAGGCAATCCGAGACGCGACCGTCAGGGAGCGTTTTCTCCATCACCCTCCGGCAGAGCTGGGGGCTAACGCGGAGGCATCGTGGGTAAGACAAGTTCAACCGATCGTTTGTCGGAGATCGTGCCCCCCCCCCCCCCTCCTTCCCTTCCCGTCACGCTGGGGGGGGCTGAGGGGGTTTTTCCCCCCTCTGCCGGGGGGGGGGGGGTTTCCGGGGGTGTTGGGGGGGGGGCCGGGGGGGGGGGGGGGGCGCAGGGGGGAG
>WQYP01000009.1 GCA_009781185.1 Phycisphaerales bacterium
CGAAGAAAAAATAAATAAAAAAACTTCGTCTCCTTCGTTTCTTCGTGTTTTCGTGCTAAATTTTGTCAGGCTAGAAAGAAGTTGCGCGATAGTAATACGGACAGCCACAGACCGGTTTTGAGGAAATAAGTGATGAGTGAACGGAAGGAGATGACGCGTCGTGAAATGATTTGCTCAGCGGGGCGCTACGTGGCGCTGGGTGGGCTGGTATTGGGAGTGGGGCGGTTGGTTGGTGGTAACGAGGGGGGCGGGCAGAAGGAAGGTTCGTGTGCACAGCAGTTGCAGTGTTCGCGATGCGGATCGGTGGCGGACTGCCGATTGCCGGAGGGAGTCGCCGCAAGGCATGGAAAGTCGACGGGATGATGCATGAGCCAGCCTGATAAGACTAAAACATCTTCTCCTCCTCCGTCGCGGCGCGAGTTCTTGTCGGTAACGGTACGCGGCGTAGGATTGGTTGCGCTGGGTGGCGTACTCGGAACACTGATGGCTCAACCGGCAAGAGGGGAAACGGCGTGGCAAATTGATACGACCAAATGCGCGCAGTGCGGCAAGTGCGCAACGGAATGCGTGCTGCCGATTTCCGCCGTCAAATGCACCCATGTGTTCCATTTGTGCGGATACTGCAATTGGTGTACCGGTTATTTCGTGGTGGAGGGCCATACCCAAAAGAACACCGGCGCTGAAAATCAAGTCTGCCCGACGAGTGCGCTGATTCGGACATTCATTGAGGATATGTATTACGAATACACGGTGAAGCCGGACCTGTGCATCGGTTGCGGCAAGTGCGTGGCGGGCTGCCACAAGTACGGCAACGGCTCGCTGGTCCTGCAGATCGATCAGTCCCGGTGTGTGCGATGCAATTCCTGTTCGATCGCGGTGAAGTGCCCGGCTCAAGCGATCAGCCGGCGGCCAATTGAGGATGCGTATCTGCTTCCGACCAAGACGAGGGCGTGATGAAGACGTAAATGAGCCACAGACAGACCCAGCGCGGCAGAGCCGCAACCAAATCATGAAACGACTTGAGCACGAAGACACGAAGAGACGAAGGGCACGAAAAAGAGCGATCCATCCCAAAATCTTCGTGCCCTTCGTTTCTTTGTGTCTTCGTGCTAAATTTTGTCAGGATGGAAAGAAGTTGCGTGATAGTAATACAAGCAGATTTTGATTTGGCGAAATAAGAACATGCGACGTTTTTTGTTTTTAGTTTTTGTTTTGCTGATGCCGGCGATGGTGTGGGCGGAGGAGCGGTTTCCGTTGCCGGATTTTACCGGCGGGCACGTGATACCGGATGAGACAAAGCTGTTGCCTGTGCCGCGGGCGGAGATGTGGGGGTATCGGGGGTGGGTGGATATTGCGGCGCTGGCGGTAGCGCTGTCGCTGTCGGCGTGGCTGGTGCTTAAGAAGCGATCGCGCCGGGGCGTGTTTCTGCTGATGATCGCGTCACTGATTTATTTCGGCTTCTGGCGGAAAGGCTGCGTCTGCCCGATCGGGTCGATTCAGAATGTAGCGTATGCGATAGGGGGTGGGGGGCATTGTGGGTATGTGTTGTCGTGGGTGGTGGCGGCGTATTTTGTGTTGCCGTTGGCGTTCACGCTGTTCTTCGGGCGTGTGTTTTGCTCCGGGGTCTGTCCGCTGGGGGCGATTCAGGATGCGGTGATCTGGAAGCCGATTCAATTGCCGCGGTGGGTGGATGAGGGAGTGGGGCTGTTTGCGTATGCGTATCTGGGAGTGGCGGTTTTGCTGGCGGCAAAGGGGAGTCGTTTTGCGATTTGTCAGTTTGATCCGTTTGTCGGTTTTTTCCGGATGAGTGGGCCGGTGCATATGATTTTTCTGGGGTCGGTGATTCTGGCAATGGGGATGTTTGTGGGGCGGATTTATTGTCGGTTTATTTGTCCGTACAGCGTGCTGATGCGATTGCTGACGCCCTTTGCGTGGTGGCGAGTGACGATCACACCGCCGGAGAAAGCGTGTGTGAATTGCAGGCTTTGTGAGCAGTCCTGTCCGTTCGGCGCGATTCGCCTGCCGACGCAGGGCGAGGGGGGGCGTGCGCGGATTGAACGGCGGGATCGGGTGTGGTGGTTGGTTTCGGTGTTGCTGGTCGTGGCGTTATCGCTGCTGTTAGCGTGGCTGGGGTATGGCCTCGGCCCGCAGATGGCAAGGTTGGATCCAACGGTACGTTTGGCGTCTGTCGTACAACTCGCGGAATCTGTGTCGCCGGAGAAGCGGACGGAGCAGCAGCAGCAAATTGCATTGATGGATGAATATGTTAAAGTATTCCGTGAGAGCGGCCAACCCGTCGCGGAGCTTTACGCCCAGGCTGCGGCAATTCAGAAGCGGTTCGCGTCAGGAACCGCATGGTTCGGCGTGTGGATGGGACTGGTGATCTCGCTGAAATTGCTGGGGACAACGATCAGACGGAAACGGGTGGATTACACGGTGGCGTCGGCGAGTTGTCTCTCCTGCGCGCGGTGCTACAAGCTCTGCGTAGTGGAGGAGCCGTTGCCGGGGGGGACGGCGATTCGGGAGGTGCGGACATGACGCAGCCTCCGCTGAAGGAACCGGTGCAATTGCCGATTTACAATCGCCAGGAGCGGCAGAGGTGGTTTGGCGTGGCGGTGGCCGTGGCGATTGTCGCGGCGTGCTTCTGCGTGTTCGTGGCGGGGAGAATGGCGATCACGGTGGCGCAGGATTGGCGGCGGAGTCCGCTGATTGTGGCCGATGCGGTCGAAAACTTACAGGATCGCACGAAGGATGAGGCGGTCGAAAAGCGGGGGCGGCCGATCGATCCGCTCGTCGCGGAATGGGTGCAGGCGACAAAAGAGTTGCGAGCTCGGCCGGAGGATGAGGCGATCAAGGAACGGATCCGGAAGATCGATCTTGAACTGCGTGGTCGGTATTTTTCGCATCGCGTGTCGCTGGTGCAGGGAGCGTATTTGTTAGCGGGGGGATTGGTGGTACTGGTGCTGGCGGTGAAGGCGCTGACGCAGTGGGGAGCGATTGGGGCGGGTGTGATGACGGTGTTTGGCGTGGCGGAGGATTCGCGTCGTAAAACGGAGGTGGTGCGTGTGGCGATTGCTGGAGCGGGGTGCGTGCTGATTGTTGGGATGGTGATGTGGCGGTTGGCGCCCGCGCCGTCATTTATGGTGTTCGAGAAAGGCGTGCCTGCGACGACTGCCGCGACGGCGCCAGGGGGGGGGGGGCCGGCGTTGGCGGAGATCATGGCAAATTGGCCGTCATTCCGCGGACCGATGTGCGGGAGTGCAACTGTCTCCGAAGCGCCGACGGATTGGGATGGGGCAACGGGACGGAATATTGCCTGGAAGACGGAGGTGCCGTTGGAGGGGAAAGGGTCGCCGATCGTGTGGGGGAATAAGGTGTTTCTGTCGGGTGCGTCAGAAGAGCGGCAGGAAGTCTACTGCTTTGACGCAGGGACGGGAGCGCTTGTGTGGCGGGCGGTGGTGCCGGGGTCAGCGAAGGCGACGGACGTGAAGGTCTGGGACGACACGGGGTACGCTCCCGCAACGATGGCGACGGACGGGCGGCATGTGTTCGCGATGTTCCCAACAGGCGACATGGCGGCCTTTGATTTCGCCGGGCAGAAAATCTGGTCGAAGAACCTTGGCAAACCGGAGAGCCAGTACAGCCTGGCGGCATCGCTGGCGGCGTATCGCGATCGGGTGATCGTGCAGTTCGACCAGGGATCGGATGAAAAGAGCGGCAAGTCGGCGCTGATAGCGTTTGATGGGGCAACGGGGCGGCAGGTGTGGAGGACGCGGCGAAATTTACCGAACTCCTGGGCGTCCCCTGTTGTGATTTATCCAGATGGAGATATCGCCAAGGCGCAGATTGTCACGTGCGGCAGTCCGCTGGTCATTGGCTATGACGCGGAATCGGGGCGGGAACTTTGGAGCGCGAACCTGCTTACCGACGATGTGGCGGCGAGCCCGGCTTTCGCGGGCGGCATGGTGTTCGTCGCGAACGATAGAGCGTTCGCGGCGGCGATCAGAATCGATGGATGCGGAGATGTGACCAAATCGCATGTGGTATGGAAGGCTGAAGACGGTCTGCCGGACACCGTCAGCCCTTTGGCCACCGATGAGATTGTGCTGCTGGTCAAAGGGTACACGCTTACATGTTACGATGCGAAGACCGGAAAAAAACTCTGGGAGCATAAGTTGGACGAGTCGTGTGACGCTTCGCCGGTGCTGGTGGGCAAGACGATTTACCTCGTCAACACGAATGGCGTGACGTACATGTTCGAGGCAGGGCCGGTGTATAAGGAACTGAAAAAAGCGGCGTTGGACGAAAAGGTGATGGCGACGCCGGCGATTGTGCGGACGAGCGAAGAGGGGGGGGGGGTGAGGATATTCATTCGTGGCAAAACGCATTTGTATAGCATTAAGGGAGAGGAGAGGGAAGGGGGAGGTGGCCGTTGATGAGCGAGGAAGTGGACCTGGCGTTTGTCGATATGATCGTGGCGAAGCTCGGCGATGGACCTGAGTCGCTGATTCCGATTTTGCAGGCGATGCAGGAGCATTATCGCTATCTGCCGGCGGAGGCGATTACGCGGCTGTGCGCGATTTCGCGGATCGCGCCGGCGGCGGTGTCGGGGGTGTCGACGTTCTACTCGCAGTTCCGCCATCATCCCGTCGGCAAGCACATCGTGAAGGTCTGCCACGGCACGGCATGCCACGTAAAAAATGCGGGAGTGGTGGAAGACGCCATTCGTCGGCATCTACATATGGAACCAGGTCAGGAAACCGACGCCTGCGGCGAGTTCACGATTGAGCGAGTCGGATGCTTAGGTTGCTGCACGCTGGCGCCGGTGGTACAGGTGGACGAGGTGACGCTGGGACACACGGCGCCGGATACAGCGTCTCAGGCGGTTGAAGAAGCCGCCCGTCAGCCCCCGGCTCTACCGGGGTCAGGGGTGGAATCGGGAACAGGTACGCCCGACAGCGAGCGTCCGCGGATTCATATTGGGGTGGGATCATGCTGCGTGGCCGGTGGGAGTCAGGCGGTGCGAACGACGTTGGAGGAGGCGGTGCGGAGGATGGGGATTGATGTGCTGGTGAAGCCGGTGGGGTGTGTGGGGATGTGCCATCAGACGCCGTTGGTGGAGGTGGTGGATGGTGGGGTGGCGGGTAGGGGTGGGGCGTCGGCGTTGTATGCGAAGGTGACGGAGGAGGAAGCCGCGGCGATTGTGCGGCGGCACTTTCGGCCGGCTGGAGTGCTGAAAAAAATGACTCTCGCGGCGGCGTCGCTCATCGATCGCTTGATGGGCGAGGAGAGCGAACAGGTACGTCTGGCTCGGCATGCGATCGACGTCCGCGACAAACCCGTGGATGACTTCCTGGGCCGTCAGCGGCGGTTGGCGACAGAATATTGCGGCAGCCTCAATCCACTCGACATAGAGGAATACATGTCGCATGACGGTTTCGTGGGGCTTCGGAAATGTTTGGAATTGGCGGATAGCGGCAAGATCGTCGAGGAGATCAAGGGATCCGGGCTTCGCGGCCGAGGCGGAGCGGGCTTCCCCACTGGCGTGAAATGGGAGCGGGCTCTCGTAGCCGCTGGAGGAGGTGGGGCGGACAAGTACATCATCTGCAACGGCGATGAGGGCGATCCCGGGGCGTTCATGGATCGCATGATCCTCGAGTCGTATCCCTATCGCGTGCTGGAGGGGATGATCATCGGGGCGATCGCGATCGGGGCACGGCAGGGGATTTTGTATATCCGGCACGAATATCCGTTAGCGGTGAAGCGGATTCGGGCCGCGATTGAACGTTGCCGCGAACGGAACCTTCTGGGCGAAAATATTCTGGGGTCGTCCTATTCGCTTGATTTACGTGTGATGGAAGGGGCGGGGGCGTTTGTGTGCGGCGAAGAGACGGCGTTGATGGCGAGCATTGAGGGGCGTCGTGGTATGCCGCGGTTACGGCCGCCGTTCCCGACCGAATCCGGGCTCTGGGGGAAGCCTTCGTGTATCAATAATGTAGAGACGCTGGCGATGGTGCCGTGGATCATACGGCACGGCGCGGCGGCGTTTGCAGCTTTTGGGACCAAGGCGAGCAAGGGAACGAAAGTGTTCGCGCTGACGGGTAAGGTCCGGCGCGGCGGGCTGATCGAAGTGCCGATGGGCATCACGATTCGCCAGATCGTCGAGGACATTGGTGGGGGGGTAGCGAATCATCGGCAATTTAAGGCTGTGCAGATCGGCGGTCCGTCAGGCGGATGCATCCCGGCAGAATTGGGCCACACATCGGTCGATTACGAATCGCTCCGAGACGTCGGCGCAATTATGGGCTCCGGCGGCTTGGTCGTGATGGACGATCACGACTGCATGGTGGACATAGCAAGATATTTCCTGCAGTTCACGCAGGCGGAATCGTGTGGGAAATGCACGTTCTGCCGCGTAGGCACGCAGCGGATGCTGGAAATTTTAACCAAGCTCTGCGCCGGCGAAGCGTCGCGCGACGATCTGAACAAGCTGGAGGAATTGTGCGGGCTTGTCTCGCGCGGAAGTTTATGCGGCCTCGGTCAGACAGCCCCCAATCCCGTAGTCACAACGCTTCGCTACTTCCGCCACGAATATGAGGCGCATCTGAAAAAGCAGTGTCCTGCCGGGCAGTGCAAAGCACTCATTAAATACCAGGTGACCGACGAGTGCATCGGCTGCACGCGATGCGCCCAGGAATGTCCGGTCGGAGCGATTCCGCTGACGCCGTATCAGAAACATGAGATAGATACGGCAGGATGTACACGTTGTGACGTATGTCGACGTATTTGTCCGGCTAATGCAATCACGGTAGCTTCGCCCTGTTAAGGAACGGATGACGCAATGCCCAAGCTGAGGATCGACAATCGCGAAGTGGAAGTGGCGGCGGGGACGACGCTCCTTGCGGCGGCGGCGAAGCTGGGTATCCGCATCCCGGCGCTCTGCCACCTCGAAGGCTGTGATGCTCAGACGTCGTGCCTGGTCTGTTTGGTGAAGGTGAATGGCGGGTCGCGGCTCGTGCCGTCCTGTGCAACGGTGGCGGTGGAAGGCATGGTGGTGGAAAGCGAAACCGCGGAGGTGCGATCGTTCCGCAAGGCGGCGATTGAACTGCTCCTGGCCGAACATGCCGGCGATTGCTACGCTCCCTGCGAGAATGTCTGCCCGGCACACATGGATATTCCGACAATGATGCGGAATATCGAGGCGGGCGATTTGCGGGCGGCGGTGGCGACGGTGAAAAAGGCCATTCCCCTGCCGGCGACGCTGGGACGGATTTGCCCGGAGCTTTGCGAAAAGGGATGCCGGCGGGCTTCTCGCGATGATTCGGTGAGCATCTGTTCGCTCAAGCGGTACGTGGGTGATAAGGATCTCGCAAAGGGGGGTGGGAATTCGCCGTATCTGCCGGAGTGCAAACCGGCGAGCGGCAAGAGCGTGGCGATCGTCGGCAGCGGTCCGGCGGGCCTTACGGCGGCGTGGTTCCTGCGGCAAAATGGACATGCGGTCACGCTGTTCGATGACCATCCCCTGCCCGGTGGTGCGCTGCGGTACGCCATCGCGGAGGAACTGCTGCCACGAGCGACGTTGAACGCGGAAATCGATTTGATACGGGCGTTGGGTAGTGGGGAGGGGGTGACGTTCGTGATGAACACGCGTGTGGACGCCGGGAAAATGGCGGAATTGAAGCGGGATTTTGATGCGATTCTGCTGGCGGCAGGGCCGGTGGATCAAGAGAAGGCGGCGGCGTTGGGCGCCGATTACGTGGGCAAGGGAATCAAGGTGGATCGCAAGACCTTGCAAACGCAAGAGCCGAAGGTTTTCGCTGCGGGCAGCGCATTGATTCCATTACAGCACGCCATTCGCGCGGTGGCCGACGGAAAAAACGCTGCGAAACATATGCATGCGTTTCTGATCGCCGAGGCCCGTGAGCAAGGGGGGGGGGGCGAGTTTGCTTCGCGGATGGGACGGCTGACCGATGCGGAAATGGATCGCTTCTTCGCGGAGACGCCGACATTTCCGCGAGAGATCCCGCATAGGGGAGGGGGGGGTGGAACGAAAGACGGACTGAGCGATTCCCAAGCGGTCCGCGAGGCGTCTCGCTGCGCCCATTGCGACTGCAGCAAACTGGATTCGTGCCGACTGCACGACGTGGCGATGAGCTATCAAGCCAATCCCGCCAGGTATCGTGGGACGCGTCGTGAGTTCCAGCGGCAAAGCGTGCACCCACTGATCGTCTACGAATCCGGCAAGTGCATTTTGTGCGGCTTGTGCGTGGCGATCGCGTCGCGGGCTGCTGAGCCGTTGGGTCTGACATTCATTGGACGTGGATTCAATGTGAAAGTGGGCGTACCGTTGAATGCGGAATTCAGCAAGGCGCTCGAACGCGTGGCGCGAGAGTGCGTGGCGGCGTGTCCGTCGGGAGCGCTGGATCTGCGATATGATGCACCGGCAGAGCGGGATGCCAATCCGCCAATCCGCCTTTCATTGCCGCAACTGCGGACGTAAAGGCACGCTCCGCGGCGTCGCAAACATTCGCGGCTCCCTTTTATGAAATCAACATCAGGAGTTATTATGTCCACATCTTCCTCCACGAAACTCCGTTACGCGGTTGTCGGACTTGGCGCTCGCGTCACGATGTACACCGACGCCATCGCCGATCCGAATCAGTTCCAGGATCGAGCTCTGCTCGTTGGTTTCTGCGATACCTCGCGTGTTCGCATGGAGTACCACCTTCGGCGGCTCAAGGGCAAATTCGCTCATCCGTCCGTCCCGATCTACGCGGCTGACGATTTTGATCGCATGATTCGAGAGACTAAACCTGACGCCGTGATCGTCACGACGCCGGACGGGTTTCATCATTACTATGCAATCAAGGCGATGGAACTGGGTTGCGATGTCGTGGTGGAAAAGCCGTTGACGATCGATGCGGAGAAATTGAATGCTCTGCTTGATGCCCAGAAACGCACTGGCCGAAATATCCGCGTCACGCACAACATGCGTTATACCTACGCAGCGTCGAAGCTTCGTGAGATCGTAGCTTCCGGGCGGATTGGTAAGCCGTTGATGGTCGATCTGCAATGGATGCTCGACACCGCGCACGGCGCCGACTATTTCCGCCGCTGGCACCGGGATAAGCACATTTCCGGCGGCCTGCTGCTTCATAAGGCTTCGCATCATTTCGATGCGGTGAATTGGTGGATCAACTCCTATCCGCAAACCGTCTTCTGCATGGGCGAGCTTAAATTCTACGGCAAAAAAAATGCTGAAAACCGCGGCGAAAAGTACACGTACTCCCGCTACACCGGCGTTCCGGAGGCGAAAAACGATCCGTTCGCGTTTTTCCTGAATACGCCGGAGACGAAAGGGCTTTACCTCGGCGCCGAGAAGGAGTCCGGCTACATTCGCGATCGCAACGTCATGGGCGAACCCGTCACCGCGGAAGATACCATCTCGGTTTCCGCGAAATATAAAAATGGAGTAATCTTCAATTATTCGCTGGTGGCGTATTGTCCATGGGAAGGCATGCGAGTCGCGATCACCGGCACCAAAGGCCGCGCCGAACTCTTCCAACAACACGGCACCCAATTCATCACCGGCCAGACCGACGAAGAACGTGCCGCCGAAGAAAAACAGCAATCCGCTAACGACCGCTTCCTTCGCGTCATTCCCATGTTCGGTGTGCCGGAAGATGTTCCCCTTGTCAGCCGCGGCGGCTCGCACGGCGGCAGCGACAAAGATATCCTCGAGCGCATTTTCCTCCCCAATCCGCCTGCCGATCCTTTACATCGCGACGCCACGCACATCGACGGCGCTGCCGCGTGTCTTGTGGGTATTGCGGCGAATCGGTCGATCGAGACCGGTCAGCCGGTGCATTGCGATGATCTTGTGCATTTGCCTGCACTGTACGATTTTTCGAACAGGCTCTAAAATGACGGTTTTGCCTCCCATTGGAGCCCTTTGTGTCACAGATTGCACCTGTCATTGACGTCTCGGTCATTGCGCCGGCGTTTAACGAAATCGATAACGTCGAGCCGCTCGTGGAGCGAATCCGCGAGGTCTTTTCGCCTACGGGCCTGGTGTACGAAGCTGTCATCGTCGACGATTGTTCCACCGATGGTACCCGTGAGAAACTCCTGATGCTGGCGGCAAAATATCCATGGCTCCGCGTCGTGGCGCTCAACAAAAATTCCGGGCAGACCGCGGCGATGGACGCCGGCTTCCGACATGCCAGGGGGCGGGTATTCGGTACTGTCGATGCGGACATGCAAAACGATCCCGCGGAGATTGTGCGTCTGATGACTTTCCTGGGGCCGGATGTTGATATGGTTAACGGTTGGCGAAAGGACCGGGCTGACAAAAATAAATTCATGCGGGAAGTTCAGACCCGGATCGCCAACGGCATCCGCAACAGGCTCTCGAACGACGACATCAAAGACTCCGCCTGCGGCCTCAAAGTCTACAAGCGAGAGTGCCTCGAAAACCTCACGCTCTACAAAGGCATGCACCGCTTCTTCCCGACCCTCGTCCGCATGCGCGGCTTCAAGGTCATCGAAGTTCCCATCTCCCACAGCGCCCGCCTCACCGGGACGACGAAGTACAAGTTCGGCTCACGCGTTTTCCGGGCGTTCGTCGATCTGCTCGCGGTACGCTGGATGAAGAAACGCGTCATCCGCTACACCGCCAGCGATATCACTCCCAAATAGCCTTACGTTTCCGCGCAAGGCAATTACAGCGTCTCATCCTTCCCGCCGATGGTGATTTTTCCGCCGACGCGATCCAGCGTGAATCGAATCGTTGTTCCTTCCACCTGCACGACCA
The DNA here is from genome assembly GCA_009781185.1 of Phycisphaerales bacterium. Taxonomy (GTDB): domain Bacteria; phylum Planctomycetota; class Phycisphaerae; order WQYP01; family WQYP01; genus WQYP01. The sequence goes on from WQYP01000009.1 coordinate 10,814, forward strand.
TCTCGTTGCCTTCACGCTTGGCGTTTGCGGATGGCGCGATGTTGACCGTTGCGTCGGTGGCGGTGAGCACGTGTAGGAAGTAATCGAACGTTGCTGGCGTAGTCGCGGTGACTTCCATGCGGCAGTCCGGGGCTCGGTTGAAATCGTGTGTCTGCGGGAACTGTTTTCCGCCGTAGCTGTAGAGGTTCTCACCGTGGAAAAGCTCCACCGCGGTGGCCGTTGGCGAGAGTGTTTGGACGAACAGTCGCCCTTTGCCCTGCGTTACTACCCAATGCTCGCCGTGCTTCTCCGGCACACTCATCGGTTGAAGCACGAACTTCTTTTTGAACGTTGGATTTGTCGATTCCACGCGGTCGAAAATGACGAACGTTCCAGGACGGATGTAGACAATTTGGCGTGTTACGCATTTAGCTTTTTTGGGTGAATAGGATTTTGTGAAATCGCCTGCGGTGTAGAGGTAGCTGCCGCGGTCCTGGTATGCGGTGATCTGGCCGCGATCCATGAGGTCACGGTTCTTGTGCCACGCAGGCGCATCGAGCACACCGGCGTTGACGCCAGTGTCCGGTCTGTAGGGGTAGAGTTGTCCACCGTCGTTTTCGGCGGGCCTGGCCGGGAAGCCGCGAACGGCCCAGGTTTCCGAGGGGTCTTCGATCAGCAGGGAGTTATGAGCAATTGTTCGCACGTAATAATTGATGATATGCGATTCAGTCCATCCGGCGTAATGGCCGCCGTCGCCGAGAAGTTCGTCGTGTTTAAAGATCATGAAATGGCCGTTGTCGAGGTGCTGGTGCGCGGTGAACTGCCGACCGCACTTGAAGAAAAAGTGCGAGGCGTCGTCCTTCCACGAACTGCGAGCATAAACATATCCGGCGGCGGGGCTCCAGTGGGAGAGCTTGAAAGCGTCCAAATCGCCGGCTTTTACCGTCGTGTCGTTCCAAAAGAAATCCATGAACGCATCGCAGGCAATCGCCGGCCTGGGCGTCTGCAGATTGTACGCATGCACCGCCTGGCAGACCGGATCGTTGCGGTGCAGGCCGACGATAATGCGGCGTGTTGTCAGGTCCTTGTCGCGTTCGTGTTTGGCGTATTTTCCGCCGCCGTCGCCCATCGGGATCGGGCGTCGTGAGAGTTCGCTTGCCGTTACACTTGGCATGCCATTCACTGCCGGTACCGATGTGGGCTGCATGAGTGGCGGGAAGAATTCGAACATCGCCGCGATAGGTCGCTGCTGGTAAAACTCCGGAGCCGGCGCATAGTAGTCCAGTCCCTCGACCGTTCTGGCCACTTCGCAGAACCACATCCAGTCGAAGAGCCAGTAATGAATGTAATAGCCTTCCGCCCATCCGCCGCCGCCGCCCGCGAGCTTCAAAGCCGGCACCGCGATTTCCAAATAATCCCGCTCAAGATTCTTCAAGATCGTCTGAGCCTCCGGATCATCATGCATCAGCGCATAGCCGGCCAGCCCGTAGCCCCAGTGCTTGTAGCCGTACCATCCGTTATGAAACGGCGACGTTTCGGAGTCATGATTCGCATCAATCGTCGCGTGCACATATTTTCGAAAACGCTCCCGTTCCTCCGGCATCCAGAGATCGTGACACAAGTCGTACGCGATGGCGCATTTCGCCAGATCGTAGCCGAACGTCACGTGGCCGGACTTGATGGGCTGATCCACGAAATTTTTGAGCACCAGATCGACCACCATTCGCCCCTCCTGCTTGCTCGCTTCGCCCAGGGCATACGCCACGCCCAGCCCGAGCATTTTGGCTTGCAACTCATAACCGTTGGCTTGCACCCATGCCTCCTCCGGCACATTTCTGGCGTAATCGACCATCCGCCGATACGCCTCCGGACGCTCCGTTGCCAGCTTTCGCATCTGCTCGCGTGAGCCGAACAGACGCGGATGCTCCTTGCTGATAGGCCGGCGGTTGGCGTCGAAAGCATCGCACTTTTGGGAGAGGGTAGTCTTGGTTGACGATGTGGTTGTGGCCATGAGAAGTTCCTTATCAAAACGACGACCTTATCCATCGTCGCATGATTTTGTGATCTCGACAACTTCGCAACTTTTATTTTTGTGATTTGCGTTGCATTTGGAATGTGCCTTGGTCGAAGGTGGAGTCGTAGGTGCAGATGAATTTTTCAGCATCGACGGTGCCGGTGTAGGTATAGGTGCCGCCCTTGAGGAAGCCGAGGTTTTCTTTGCCGTGGAATTGCCAGACGGTGGGGGGGGGACTGCGGTCGGAGATGTGGAAGACGCAGACGGACTTGTCATCGGAGCCGAACGGGTTTTGTGAGACGAAGCTGGCGTGGTAGTTGCCGTCGGGCGTCTTTTCGATGATGGCGGTGAGGCGTCCGCTAAGCGGTTTGGATTTACTGTTCCAGGTACCTTCCCAGGCGCCGGCGAAAAGATCGGCGGGCTCAGTAGATGAAACTTCGCTGCGGAATCCTGCCGGCGTAGCCGTGCAGCCGGGCGTCTTTCCGATAAGCCACACCGCCACAACAGCAAGCACAATCAGAATGACTACAGAAAAAGATCGGCCTTTTTTCAGCATCATGGCTTCACCCGCTTCTGTTCCAACATCCACTGATATAAGTCCTCTCGCACATACGTCCGTGCCGCGATTGTATGCCCCGCGCCCGGATAGACCGTCATTTGCACTTTTCCGCCAAGTTGCTTGAGCGACTCCACGCCCACTCGGTCCGCCTCAAATGGCACCACGTCATCCGCATCTCCGTGGAACACCCAGGTCGGCAGATTTTTGAGCCGTGCCATGTCCGCCGCATCACCGATTCCGCAGAGCGGCACCAGAGCCGCGAAACGATCGGGATACCACATCGCGGTCATCCAAGCCCCGTGTCCGCCCATCGATTGGCCCGTTAAAATGACCCGATCCGCATCCACCCGATACGTCTTGGCCACCTCGTCCAGCACACTCTTCACCAGCATCGGGTCCCACCGATTCGTGGGACACTGCGGCGTTACCAGTATGAACGGCAATTCCGCATGCTCCGCCAGATATTTCCATATCCAATTGTTCTTCTCCACCATCTCTCGTTTTTCCGTTTGCTGACCCGATCCATGCAGATACACAATTACCGGGAATTTCTTTTCCTTTGCCCGGTCGTACTCCGCCGGGGTCCGCACAAAATACGTGTACGCCTGTTTCTCCCCCAAGCGATTCTTCAACTCGTACCACCAGACCGCATTGCGAGTCTGCGGTCCTGTCCGCATCACCGCGGGTTCTTTCATGTCCTGGCTTTCTGCCATTCCAGCCAGAATAACCGCTCCGCGATCGGAACTTGTCATGATCTCCCGGAATCCATACTTCATTTCTCTGCTCAAGATTCCTTCGTGTTTTTTCACCACTGCCGCCGGAATGCCCAGTTCGTCGGGAAACACAAACTCTTTCATTCCCATCTCCACCGCCCGCCAATCGCCCAGCGGCTTGGGCGAGCAGTACAGCGTCACATACCGCACATCGCTTTCACCATGCTCCCCGTGAATTTCCACGACCGCTCCATATTGCCCCGGCTTGCTCGCTCGCTTCACCTCCTGAAACGCCGCATCAAAATACCGCGTTCGCACCCTGTATTCCCCGACCGCCGCCCGCACCGCTTCCGCATCCACAAAATCACCGCTCGGCAACACGCTGCCGGAAAACACATACGGGTTGAACCGAAACTCCGCGTTCCGAAGCACCTGCTCCCGCGAATACTCCGGCTTGGCCAATTCGATCCCCCCCACAGCCTTCCCGTTCCGCAGCACCGTCAAAGGTCCGTAAAGCCCTTCCTGAGGCATCGGCAACTCCAACACCGTCCGCCCGGCCCCCGTCTGCTCCGCCAGCACCCGCCCGTGCTCGTCTCGCACAGCATAACGATTCCGCTCTTCTTTCCCTGCGTCCGTAATCCAAATCCGTGCACCTTTGTATCCGACATATGTCCCATTGTCCCCCAACGTCACCGGCTTGGAAGGCTTCGCCGCCAGGCGCACACGCTCCACCAACTCCGGATGTTCCACCACCTTGCTCGCCGCCCCCCAGCGATACACCGCCTTACCCTTCAGCGAGAAGCGATTATTCACCTGCAACCCCAGCGTAAACTCCTTACCCAGCTCCGCACTGCCAAGCAATTGCACCAACGGCAGCACGCCTCCCACGAAGTATCCGTCCGCCGTCTCCCCCACCGTTATATGCGACACATCTACGCTCTTCGCTCCTTTCTCCTTTCGTAAGTCCTCAATCTGCGATCGCAATGCCCATCTCCCCGCTTTTGCGTCTATGCCAGGCTTAATGGCCAGGCGAATCTGTTCTTCCGGCGACTTCGCATCCGCCACGATCACCTCGACAGAGTCACCTTCCCACAACCGTTCATTCTCCGCATAAATCGGTGTTGAATCATGCACCGTAAACAGAAAAACAAGCCCCTCCTCTGTCCACCCCAATCGCGCCGTTGGCCCCACATCCGCATTCCCCACCGCATGCGGCGGCATCTCCGACATCACCTCAATTCTCAATCCCCGCTCCCCCCATCCCCACCCATTCCTCTCATTCCCATCCATCTTCAATCCTGCCAAATATGGCAGATCATGCACCTTTCCCCCATCCTGCCTCCCCCCACATCCAAGCATGACCAACAACAACCAAAAGCACCCAATTGCCGCGATCGCCTTCATCTTGCCTCCATCATATGAATCATCTGGATGGCCTATTGTTCATTTGTGGACCGTCACCCCGCAAAGCGGGGTCGCTACTTGGCTATTTTCGTGTAGTCCATCACCTGTTGGGTCGTTATCATTTTCTCCGGCTTCTCTACGTCCACGACGAGTTGTACCAGGCCGCCGGGGATATCCTTCGATATCCAGTACTTCACCTTTGCCGACACCGTTTTAGCTTCCACGTTGCTTGACTCTATCGTGGTGTACTCATATTTCGTGGCTTCCACCTTTTTGCCCTTGACCTCCACCGACTCCTTCGATTCTTTCATCTCCACAATCTTGGGCTTGGGCTTGTCCGTGTCCAACAGGATGCGTGGCAACCCTACGAGTTCCTTCTCTATCTTCGCGGGAATCTGCACGTTCGTTGGGGACGATACCTGCCTGCCGAGCGTTACCGTGACGGAAATCATCACATGCTCCGGCGTGACTTCCACCAACGTCTCCTTCTGGGCCACTGATTCCGCTTCGTTCGTCTGGCTGATCATGGTTGTCACGCTCGATCCGGGCCCGCAGGCGGCCCACGCTTCGTAAACCGGATTGGCAACCATCTCCGCAAATCCCGTCGCGGACAACAAACCCACAAACAAACCGATCAAGAGTGTTCGCATGTTATTCCTTTCATTGAGTTATTTGCTACTGTGCGTAATATACGCTGAAAAGGTAGGGAGAGCGATACATGGAGCTGTCATGAGTCTTGTTTTTGCCGCCATTTTGCCGCATGGGCCGGATATTATTCCGGAAATCACCGACGATCTTGCGATGATGGCGGACACGCGCCGCGCCATGGAGCGCGCCGCCAGCCAATTCGCTGCGGCAAAGGTCGATACGCTCATCCTGCTCGATCCCGATCTGGTCCATCGTCAGAACAAATCCGTGACGCGAACGCTCTACACCGGCGCCCCCATCATCACCGTCGCCACGACGTCACATGCCGGCGGGACGTTGGGAACGATTCGTGATTCGTTTTGTTGCGATCTTGAGTTCGCTCAGGCTGTCCTCGCTGAAGGGAAGAAGGCGTCCTTCCCGGTCATTCCGGCTTCGGGTGAAAATGGTGAATTTCCACTGGTTGGCGGCGGTTTGATCCCACTCTGGTACACCATCCATCCCCTGCCAGACCCGCGACCCAAACTCGTCGTCCTCACCCCCAGCCCCGGCGTAGCACGTAGCGAACTCCGGCGCTTTGGTACATTCCTCGCCAAACTCGCCCAACAATCCCCCAAACGCATCGCCCTCGTCGCCTCCGCCGACCAGGGCCACACGCACGACCCCAAACACCCCAAATTCGGTTTTTCCCCCGCCGCCGCCAAATTCGACGCCTTCTACTGCGACGCCATCCGACAAAACCATTTCGACGCCCTGATGACCGTCGATGACCAGTTGCTCAAGGATTCATGGTCCGATTCGCTCTGGGTCACGCTCATCTTGGCTGGCCTGCTCGACGCCAATCCCCTTCCGCCACGATTTTTCCACTACGCCGTCCCCACCTATTTTGGCATGGCAGTGGTATTGTATGAATAGGTCCCATAGAGAGACGATTGAGCATATCGCCAATTAAAAATTTCTTTGGAAATTTTCAATCGTTCCTACGGGACCAGGACCGATGTAGATAGGAGAATCATGTTTAATTTCGCCGAACGTATCGATCGCTGGACTCGCTTCATCTCCAACGACAATTCCCCGCGAAGCATGCGCCTCGTCCGTTTCGACGGCACACTGCCCCCGATGCCCTTCCCTCGCCCCGACAATCTCCCCGCCCGTATCGAATGGGCCTGGGCATCCTACGAACACGCCCAGGAATGCATGACTTGGCTCGACGACGACGCTTTGCCATATCTTCGCCCCTACACAGGCACGGAAGTCTTCGCGGAAGCCTTCGGCTGCCCCGTGCATTACCCAACCAACGACATGCCCAGTGCCCGCCCCCTCGTTTCTAACGCCCACGATGCCTCTCGCCTGCGGATTCCCACTCTGGATCATCCGGCGATTGCCCGGATTTTCGCCATCACTGACGAGCTTCGACGGCGTGCTCCCACCGCACTGATGCGACTCCCCGACATTCAATCCCCCGTCGGAATCGCCGCCCTTATCTGGCAAAAAGAAGACTTTTTCGCCGCGCTCATGGAAAATCCCAACGCCGCCAAAGAACTTATTAGTAAGTGTACATCCCTCATGATCTCCTTCCTGGACGAGTGGTTCGCCCGCTACGGCCGATCCTTCATCGCGCATTGGCCGGACTATTACATGCCCTACGGCATCACCCTCTCCGAAGACGAAATCGGCGCCGTCAGCCCCGATATATTCCACCAATTCTTCCTGCCCGAACTGGCCGCCCTCTCCAACCGCTACGGCGGCATCGGCATCCACTGCTGCGCCAACTCCCGCCACCAATGGCCCGCCTTCAAACAAATCCCCAACCTGAAACTCATCCAACTCGCTCGCCCCTTCGATCAAACCTTGGAATCGCTTCACTTCTTTGTCGACCATTGCGCTCAGTATTACCGTCCCGAAACCATTCCCGCCTCCGACCCTCGAGACCGCATCCCGCCGCAAGCCCGTATCGTTCTGGACCTGACCGCCAGCACCCAGGAAAGCGCAAAACGTCACGCGGCGTATCTAAGGATGGCAATGTAAAGTGTAATCACGTTGTAAATTGGGTGGGCTGAGGTATCATCCCAACTTCATCTTTTTTGGAGAAAATTCATGGCCAAGACTGAAGCATTACAAGTGGGTGGAGCGACTTTGATGATGGGAGTTTCCGGGCTACGGGGTGTGATCGGTTCGAGCTTAACGCCGCAGGTCGCGATGGAGTTCGGACAGGCGTTTGGGTGGGTCTTGATGATGGATAAAAAGGCCAGGGGGGCAGGCGAGCGGGCGGTGGTGGTCATTGGCCGCGACACACGTCTGAGTGGTCCAATGATTTTCGGCGCTGTCTCTGCAGGATTGATTTCCGTTGGCGTGGACGTGGTGAACGTGGAGATCGCAACAACGCCGTCGATCGCGATCATGGGAACGTTCTTGAAAGCGGACGCCTCATGCGTGATCACCGCATCGCACAATCCGCCGATGTGGAACGGCATCAAATTCCTGCGACCGGACGGTCGCGCCTATTCCCCGGATCGAGCCAGCCTGATCAAAAAAGCCTACAACGAAAAACCATGGACAGCGATTGGCGGACTGGCCGATATCGATCACATCGGCCGTTCGACAACGGATTCACGTGTACATGCAAATCACATTCAAATAGTTTTGCAATATTTCGATGTGAAAGCGATCGCTCAGAAGCGCTACAAAGTGGTGCTGGATTCGATCAACGGCGCAGGCTGCATCGGAACGCCGATGTTGATGGGAAAACTGGGCGTGGAGCTGATCCATATGAACGGCGAGGCGAACGGCCAATTCGCCCACATGCCCGAACCGACAAAAGCAAATCTGACGAGCCTGTGCGAAAAAGTCAAACAGGTCGGCGACGCCGCCGTCGGCTTCGCGCAAGACCCCGACGCTGATCGCCTCGTGGTCGTGGACGAAAAAGGCACTTTCATCGGCGAGGATTACACCGTCGCCCTCGCCACATACGCCCGCATGCTGGTCAAGCCCGGCACCGTCGTGGTGAACCTGGCAACCACGCGAATGATCGATGACATCGCAAAGAAGTTTGGACAAACCTGCATTCGTACACCCGTCGGCGAAGCGAACGTAACCGCGAAGATGGCCGAAGTAAACGCCGTGATCGGCGGCGAAGGCGGCGGCGGAGCCATCGATCCCCGCGTTGGCATGACACGGGACAGCTTCCTGGGAATCGTGATGGTGTTGGATTTGTTGACGCGGACGGGCAAGAAGTTATCGGAGATCGTCGCGGAATTGCCGCAGTATGTGCGGGTGAGCACGAAGTTTGAGTGCACGCGCGAACAGGCCGCGGTGCTGGTGGAGAAGGCGAAGGCGAAGTTTGCCGGGGAAACGAATGCAAAGGTCAACACGGAAGACGGCGTGAAGATCGACTGGCCGGAAGGCTGGGTGCAGGTGCGTGCAAGCAACACAGAACCGATCGCGCGGATGGTGGCGGAGGCGAAGGATGAGGCGACGGTGAAGAAGTTGTTTGCGCGGATTGAGTCGTTGCGATAACAAGGACCACGATGTTACGCGATATTTTGAAATTCGGGGAGTCGCCTTTATTTGACGAATTGACGCATGCTGTTGGTGTTTTGGATCGCGTACACCATTGGCCACGAATTCCGGCATGTCCGGTGGTCATCAGTGGGAGTTGTAAAGAGGATGGGTGCTACAACTCACTCTCCCATCCTTCGCGGCCGGGGAAAATTGAGATTTCGCGTTTTGCAATGTATCCGAGTATCACGCTTATTCATGAAATTGGTCATATGCTCGATCACATGGCCTTGAACCCGATCAAACGCGGCTTCGGCAGTGAACACGATCCCATGTTTGATCAGTTGCACCTGGCTTGGGAAGCAAGCCGAATCGTTCACAAATTGACAGCTCACCATGCCCGAAAACGCCCCGCCGTCGAGCCTCGGGTCCGCCGGTTTTTGGCTTACCAGTTGCGGCCCCGCGAATTGTGGGCCAGAACTTATGTGCAATGGGTAGCGAATCGTTCGAAGGATATTATGATTGCTTCCCAATTCCGAACTGCAACAGTTGAAGCTTCTGTATTTCGCAAATTAGGTGTCGAATCCTATTGGGATGACGACGATTTTTGCCGTATAATTCCGTTAGTTGATGAGATTTTTTACAAGAGGGGATTTTTATGACAACGACTCGCTCGTCTCCGAAAAAAACGAAGAAGCCAACCACTCTCAAAAATCTTCAGCAATTCAAACTCCGTTTGCCCCGTTCCGACGTTTTCGTCGATGGCAAACGTCTGTCCTTCGGCCCGACACTGCCTGAGCTGTTGGCTAAGAAACGGCGGGCGCAGAGTAAATCCTCCATCTAAGCAAAGATTGAAAGTTTGCGATGGTTTTTCCCTTAACTGATCCTCATGCGGTTTCCACTGCGACAGCGCCAACGCCTGGCAGAAAATTGGCTGCGTTTGCGATTTTTTTGTATTCGCGCAACTCGGTTACCTTTTTCTTTTCTTGATTGTTTTCTGCAATGGCGGGCCGGGATTGCTCGCATCGGGCAAAGCTGGAAGTGATAATTTGGCGGTGGCGGAATTCTTTGGAAACGTTTTGATTCTGGGATGGCCGAGCATGGTATCGCTTGTGCTGTGCGTTTTGGTTAGAAGAAAGATCGGCAGGTCGCCGCATCATTTTTCAACCAGAGGCATCGGGCGCTTCGCGATGGCGTGGAAACTCGGGCGAATCCAGGCTGCGACGTTGAGCGATCAGTCTCCGTCGGGACAGGTACGGAAGAATTATCGGTTTGCTCTCGTGCTTTCAATGATCTGACTATTTTTCCTGTTTTGCATGGCGGGTGTTGTGCACGAGTCCACCAGCCCACGCGTTGTCGATAAAAGTTATAATCCGCAGAACCTTTTAAACGTCAAATGACACGCTAAAGCGTAAACTCCGGTTATTTGAGATTTTCCGGGTTGAGCGGATGCAATTCCTTCGGCACGAACCGCCCATCCTCGCGGATGAGTTTGTTGTCGAAGTAAATTTGTCCGCCGCCGGTTTCGGGGGTTTGGCGGAGAACGAGGTCCCAGTGGATGGCGGAATGGTTGCCGTTGCTGGCGGTGTCGTAGCAGGCGCCGGGGGTGAAGTGGATGGAGCCGGCGATCTTCTCGTCGAAGAGAATGTCCTTCATCGGCTTGGTGCAGTAGGGATTGAAGCCGATGGCGAATTCGCCGACGTAACGGGAGCCTTCGTCGGTGTCGAAGACCTCGTTGAGGTGGGCGGTGTTGTTGGAGGTGGCGTCGACGATTTTGCCGTTTTTGAAGGTGAGGCGGACGTCGTTGTGGGTGACGCCGCGGTAGAGGGAGGGACAGTTGTAGTGGATGATGCCGTTGACGGAGTCGTGGACGGGAGCGGTGAAGACTTCGCCGTCGGGGATGTTACGGTGTCCGTCGCAGAGGCGGGCGGGGATATTTTTAATGGAGAAAGTCAAATCCGTATCTCGCGGCCCCTTGATGCGAACGCGATCGGTACGTTGCATCAGGTCTCTCAGCGGCAGCATGGCACGGGACATCTTCGCATAGTCAAGCGTACAAACGTTAAAAAAGTAATCCTCGAAAGCTTCCGTAGACATCTCCGCCATCTGCGCCATCGAAGCCGTGGGCCAGCGCAAAACGCACCAGCGAGTCCTGGCAACGCGGATATCACGATGCACACGGTTCCACACGGTGGATTCGTAAATTTTTTGTTTATCGGTGGGAACATCGGAGATTTCCGAAACATTCGCATTGCCGCGAATGCCGAGGTAGCAATCGACTCGCTCCATCGCCTGTTTTTCCATGCGGGCAATAAGTTCAAACTGTTCCCGCGTCGCGTTCATCCGCAGCGCCCGCTCAATTTCATTGGACTTGATCAGCACGATCGGCCGCCCGCCTGCCTCAACAGTGAGGCGAATGAGTTCCTTCGTAAAATCATGCGGAATATCAATCGCCTCAATAAGAACATTCTCCCCAGCCTTCACAGCGCATGAATAGTGGATAAGCGTGTTGGCAAGTTTCGTATAGCGGACATCAAGCATGGGCATTACTCCTGCATCTTGAGTATATTTAGCCGGTGGGCTTGCCCACCGCTCGGCTCTCGAACGCCGAAGACTTGGAGTTTATAGTGTGAACCGAATGTGAGCAATCTTGGAGCGAATGATGAAGCGATTAATGATGGATGAGCGAACCCGCGAATTGATTCGAATGGCGGTGGCGGAAGACCTTGGAACAGAAAAGGGGGTAGGAGACCGAACGGTGCAATTGGCGATCCCCGCAGCCGCCCATGGCACAGGAACCATCGTTGCCCGACGCGAAGGAGTCATCTGCGGCACAGTTCTGGTCCAAGAAATCCTGGCGAAATATGGCCGATTGAAATGCAGCCCGCTGGTCAAGGATGGCACAAAAGTGAAAACCGGTCAGGCGGTAGCGAGAATTTCCGGAAGCGTGCGTGCGATTCTGTCAGCCGAACGCGTCGTCCTGAATTTTCTGGGTCGGATGTCAGGCGTAGCAACGATGACGCGGCAATATGTGGACGCAGTGAAAGGTGCGAGAACAGTGATTTGTGATACACGCAAAACCGTGCCTGGCTGGCGGGCGCTCGACAAGTATGCCGTGCGTTGCGGTGGGGGGGTGAACCATCGGATCGGTCTTTACGATGGCGTGATGCTGAAAGACAACCACCTGGCAGCACTGCGGGAGAAGTTGTGGGATGGAATGAGTCTGGCAGAGTTGACGCAACGGATTCGCCGGGAGTTGCCACGGAGGATCACGTTGTGGCTTGAAGTGGACACGATGGAGCAACTGGCCGAAGCGATGGGTGGGGGGGCGGAGATTATTTTGCTGGATAATTTTTTGCTGGCGGACTTGCGGCGGGCGGTGGCGATGCGCGCAAAATGTAAAGCGAAGGAATTGCTGGAAGCCTCTGGCGGAATCACGCTGGAAAACGTCAGAGCGGTGGCGAAGACCGGCGTCGATCGCATCTCCATCGGCGCCCTGACGCACTCAGCTCCCGTGCTGGACCTGTCTATGGACTGGGCGTAGCGCCCCCCCCCCTCCCGCTTTGCGGAGTGCTGCGGGAGAGGACGACGAACAGAAACATGAGTGGAAGGTAAACAGCCCAGCCGGCAAGCAGAGCAGGGGGGAGCGGAAGATAATTTTGAGCGACGATAATGGTGCTGATGGTGGGAACGAGTAGAAGGATGAGAATGGGTGCATGGCGGGTGAGGGTATAAAGGCTGTTTCTGGCTTCGTAGGCCGAGATCATACCCATGATGGGAAAAAGCGTGATGAATCCGCCAAGGAGAGATTTAATGGAGAGGAGTGCGACGACAATGGCGGCAAGAATGGGTATCTTGAGATAGATGGGTAAATCTGTTCGTTGGCCGGGCTCTTGGCGCGGAGGCATTTGCCGGAGGATGAGGAGAGCGACGAGTGCGACAGCCGCGAGTGAGCTGACGATGATGCAGAGAGTGCCCCGCGGTATGAAAGGCCGAACAATTCCCCCGACAAAACAGTAAATCAGTGCACTGATGAGAATCGTCGGAATGATCGCCACGCGGAAGCGTATATGGAGAATCAACACGAAAAACATATAGAAGAGGAACAGGAAAAGTCCCGCGATATTATCAACACCGATGGGCTTGCCGACGGCAAGGGCGGAGCAGGTAAACGGAATGGGCAGCATGAAAACAAGAGCTTTGAGCTGTGGCCGGTGCAGATACGCGACCGCAGTTGCTTGGAGTGTGACAAGAACGATAAGTGCATAGTCATAGGGGCCGAAGGTGGAGAAAAAGTCGATCATTCGGATTGTTCGAGCTTTACGATAAAGACATCTTGTCTGGGGCGTCCAGCACGGTCCTTGCCGAGGGAGTCTTCCCAGTTGCTGTTAAACATAAAGAATCGTCCATCCTGCGAGACGTTGCCACGCGGCGTGTCCCAGAAGTTATTAGGTTGCGCCGCGGCCATATTAGCACGGTCAGCAGGCACGGCACGCTCGCCGGCGGCATCACGGGCAGGCAAGTGGACAAAAGTACGTGTATGGCAAAATCGCCATATCTTTCCAGATCTGTCTGTAGCCACAGCAAAAACCTCATCACCGTAAGCACATTTGGGATCGGCCAACTCCTGGGCATGCTCCGTGCTCGCGATCACAGGAAGCAATTTCCCCTCTCGTAAGTTATTCCATGAGGAGTGCGAATCGTAGCCAAAGTAGCCTTGCTCCGCCGGGTGGTCCATGAGCGGCTTGGGATTCTTGATCCCTTCCGGATCAAGCCCGCGAATGAAAAACCGATGATCGTCATTAACCATCACACCGTATCCCAGAACAGCGTGCCCACCGGCGACAGCCTCAATCGGCGTCACAGCAGCCTTTTCAGTATCCCAGACCCAGCGAACCCTGGACCCGCGCCCGGGCGTGACAACAACATATCGGCCAGTGAAATCGATCTCACATGCATGCATCGTCATTTGAACAGCACCCTGGGCAGGTTTGCCATCGATTGTCATTTTGTCAGTATCCCAGAGGTGATAGGTCTTCTTATTAATATCGTAAGCAACGCAGTAGATATCGCGATTTTGCCCGGCACCGCCGAAGCAGGTACAAAGAACGTCGTTACTGGAGACGGTGAGGGTGCCGAGGTGGTTATTTTGAACAGGCAGTCCGGTGAGTTGAGCGAGGTCGCAGACCTCGGCAGTTTTGCGCGTCGTGAAGTTGAACTTCACCAGTGTGCCATTGGCGGCATTTTTGCCGAAGCAAACATCTTTTTCCTGATGGCTGAAAGGGGTGTCGCCAGCGAGGTAGGGGAGTGTCTCAAGCCTTTCAATGCGGGACGCTTGGAGAGTTTTCGGATCGAAGCTGAAGGGGATAGCCCGTCCACCGCTGCTTTGGACGACAAAGAGCGTGGAGTCAGTATTAAAGGTATTCTGAACGGAGCCCGCAGGCGTGAGGATGGGATCGCCATTAAAAGTTTTCTCATCGGAGATGCGGATCATGGGACAGTGGAAGGTAGGGTCTTTGAAGAGGAACGGTGCCGGGCCGATCTTGGGAAGGTCGGGCTTGGGATAGTACTTGGCGTCAGAGATGGCGTTGTAAGTGAGCGGCGGTGTGGCAGGTGTGGGAGGGACATCCGCCGCGAAAATGGAAGAGGCCGCGGAAATCATGAGTAACGCAACAACTGCGTAAGCAATTTTCATAGTGCGATTCCTCCGTGAGACTTGTTGCAAGATTCACGCGGCAAGTCTGCGGTAGTTGCAGAACACGCCCGTTTTTTGCACCAAAGTAGCGACCCCGCTTTGCGGGTGCATCCAGAATGAGTGGCAATTCTGGATATGCCAAGCATTCTCCCTCACCTGCTACCCTGCAAAGCGGGGTCGCTACGGGCACCTTTTCAGAATTGCCACTAATTCTGGATGCACCCCCGCTTTGCGGGGCTTCGGTGCCTGCTTTTGGTGATGGCGTCAACCGCCGTTACAATACGGAATTCATTAGGGTGCGGGAAAATGAGGTTGATATGGTATTGAAGCACATTCGAATACAGGGGGCACGGGAACACAATTTGAAGAACGTCACGCTGGAGATTCCGCGCGATCAGCTGATCGTCTTCACGGGCTTGTCGGGCTCGGGCAAGTCATCGCTGGCGTTCGACACGATTTATGCCGAGGGCCAGCGGAAGTACATGGAGTCGCTCTCCTCATACGCCCGGCAGTTCCTGGACCTGATCCAAAAACCCGACTGCGATGAAATCGAAGGCCTGCCCCCGACGATCGCCATCGAGCAGCGCCAAGGTTCGAGCAATCCACGTTCAACCGTAGCGACAACAACGGAAATCTACGATTACCTGCGCGTGCTTTTTGCAAGGGCGGGCACGCCGCACTGCTGGGTTTGTGGCCAGGAGATCGCATCGCAGTCCGCCACACAAATCGTCGAGGCGGTAATGAAATTGGCAGAGGGCACGAAGGTAATGATTTTGTCGCCGCTGGTACGGGGGCAGAAAGGCACGCACAAGGAGGTGCTCGAAGCGATGACGCGGCAGGGATTCGTGCGATGCCGCGTTGATGGCGTGGTCTGCGAAATCAAAGATGCACTGCTGGCGATCGGAAAGACTGGGAAAACGGGAATTGTTGGCAAGATCAATCTGGATAAAAATCTGAAGCACACCGTCGAGGCCGTCGTCGATCGCTTGATCATCAAGGAGGAGATTCGCACGCGGCTGGCGGATTCGGTGGAGTTGGCACTGAAGCTTGCAGATGGGCTTTTGGTAGCAATGGTAGAAGAACCCGCTGGATCTGGAAAATGGATAGATCGTGCCTATTCAAGCAAGTATGCATGTGCCGATCATCCGGAGGCCTCGCTCGAAGAGTTGTCGCCACGCTTATTTTCGTTCAACAGTCCCTATGGCGCCTGCCCGAGTTGCCTGGGTCTCGGAACGATCCAGGAGTTTGACGAGGAGTTGATCGTGCCCGACCGATCGCTGCCGGTGTCGGAGGCGATCGAACCATTTCGGCGGAATGGCCGCCGGATGAACATCTGGTACAACCGCATGATGCGAATCTTCTGCTCAGACTTCGACGTTGACGAAGGGACGCCCTTTTCTGAACTGCCGGAAAAAACACGGAAAATCCTGATGTACGGAACAACCTCAAAGGACGAAGCGTCATATCGCGCGGAGTTTGAAGGCGTCCTGCCGGTGTTGCAAAGGCGATGGGAGAACACCGACAGCGAGTTCGTCAAAGCACGACTGCATCAATACATGTCGGAGCAACCATGCGAGAAATGCCAGGGAAAGCGTCTTCGGACCGAAGCCCTGGCTGTAAAGATCGGTGGCAAAAATATCCAGGAGACGACATCGTTGACGATTGAACGCGCACTGGAATTCTTCAGCAGCCTGAAGCTGGAAACGGAGCAGGCACAAATCGCCGCACCGGTGCTGAAAGAAGTGCGCTCACGCCTGGGCTTCATGTCCGATGTCGGTCTTGGATATCTGTCGCTGGACCGCCAGACAGGAACACTCTCCGGCGGCGAATTCCAGCGAATTCGCCTGGCCACGCAGGTCGGCAGCGGACTGGTGGGAGTCGCCTACGTGCTCGATGAGCCAACCATCGGCCTGCATCAGCGCGACAACGATCGCTTAATCAAAACACTCCGTCACCTGACCGACATCGGCAATACCGTCATCGTCGTCGAGCACGACGAAGATACGATCCGAGCCGCCGATTGGGTCATCGACGTTGGTCCGGGCGCAGGAAGCCACGGCGGAAAAATCATCGCGGAAGGCTCGGTCCAAAAAGTGCTCGCATCCACAGAATCCATCACCGCAAAGTATTTAACAGGCGAGTGCCAAATCGTATTGCCGAAGTATCGCCGAGCTATGAAGGCAGACGAATGCGTGGAAGTGATTGGTGCAAAGGAGAACAATCTCAAAAAGATCAACGTCAAAGTGCCGCTGGGTGGATTCGTCTGCGTCACGGGCGTATCAGGCAGCGGCAAATCAACATTGGTCAACGAAATTATTTTAAAAGGCCTGCGCCGGAAGCTCTACGGCTCAAAAGAACGCCCCGGCGAGCACACAAAATTGCTCGGAACGCAATACGTCGATAAAGTAATCGAGATCGACCAGTCCCCGATCGGCCGAACGCCGCGGAGCAATCCCGCAACCTACACCGGCGTATTCGACCTGATCCGAACCCTCTATTCCAAAACACGAGAAGCAAAGATCCGTGGCTACAAAAGCGGGCGATTCTCTTTCAATGTAAAAGGTGGCCGTTGCGAAAGTTGCCAAGGACAAGGAACAAAACGTATCGAAATGCACTTTTTGCCCGACGTCTTCGTCACCTGCGAAGCCTGCAAAGGCACGCGTTTCAACCGCGAAACACTGGAAATCAAGTATCGTGGCAAAAGCATCGCAGACGTCCTCTCCATGCGTGTGGAAGAAGCCCTGGCCTTTTTCGATTCCTTTAACAACATCAAACAAATCTTACAAGCAATGAACGACGTGGGCCTGAGTTACGTAGAACTCGGCCAAAGTTCCACAACGCTCTCCGGCGGCGAAGCGCAGCGGGTCAAACTGGCCAGCGAGCTCGGAAAACCCGCAACAGGCCATACGCTCTACGTTCTCGACGAGCCGACGACAGGCCTGCATTTCGCGGACATTCACAATTTACTCAACGTCTTAAATCGTCTGGTGGACCAGGGCAACACCGTGCTGGTAATCGAGCACAACCTGGACGTGATCAAATGTGCCGATTGGATCATCGATCTCGGTCCCGAAGGCGGCGAGGGCGGCGGCACCATCGTGGACCAGGGTACACCAGAAAAAATCGTTGAAAATCCACAAAGCTTTACGGGCCAGTATTTGAAGCATAAATTGACGCCGCTGACAATCGTTGCCGCCGGCTGAACGTGAGAGGAGCTAATCGATGAACAACGCTTCGATGGTTTATACACGTGCAGGGCTCAGGGAGTTGGATCGTCGAACGGTGGAGGAGTTTGGAATACCGATCCTGGTATTGATGGAGAATGCGGGCCGAGCGGTGGCGGAGGCGGCGCGGAGAATGCTGCAATCGCAGGACCAAAGCCCAGGGATTGCAATCCCTGGGTTTCATGCGACGGGCAAGGTCCTGGTGCTGGCGGGGACAGGGAATAACGGCGGGGACGGATTGGTGGCAGCAAGGCATCTGCATAATTGGGGTGTAAAGGTTTCGGTTCTGTTGCTTGCTGAACGAGAGAAATATAAAAATGCGGCAGGCATGCAATTGGCGATCGTAGAAAAGATGAAATTACCTGTCGATGTGATAATGGCAGGGCTTGCGGCGTTTCAAAGTTGGTTGACACATGAGAATGGGGAGGGGGATGTCATTGTGGATGCAATTTTTGGAACGGGACTCTCGCGGCCGGTCGAGGGACTGGCGGCAGAGGAGATTCGGGCAGCGAATCACGCAAACCGCCGCATTCTGGCGGTGGATATTCCCTCCGGAATGGATGCGGACACGGGCAAGGAACTGGGAGTGGCGATTCGTGCGACCGAGACGGTTTCGTTTTGTGGAATGAAACGCGGGTTCTTGCAGACGGAAGCAAAGACGTTTACCGGACATGTGACGGTGGCCGAGATCGGAGCGCCGCGAGAATTGCTGGCGGAGTTAGCTGACCGATCCATTCATTGATTACGACATAAGCAATATTCCCGCCAGATTATTTAGCCGGCATGCTTGCATGCCGCTGTAGTTTCATACGTTGAACGTGGGTTTGAGAGTGGGATACAGAGCAGCGTATTTCTTATAATAATCCGCATAGAAGGCCGCCAATTTCTTATTCGGAGTGGAACGCGTTTGTATTGCAATGAGTGCTTTAGCCGCTTCGGGCACAGAGTTAAAATGCCCAGCCCCGACGGCCGCAAGAATAGCGGCCCCCAGCGCAGCGCCTTCATGCACATTAATAGTAACCACCGGCGCATTGTACATATCCGCCTGAAGCTGACGCCAGAATTCCGAGCGAGCCCCTCCTCCGCTGGCCCTGACCTGGCTGATGGGAATTTGTAGTTCACGGAATATCTGAATTTGTTCACGCATACCAAAGGTGATGCCCTCGAGACAGGCGCGAATGAGATGCCTACGGGCGTGTCGTGCAGTGAGTCCGACGAAGGCAGCGGTAGCGTGAGGGTCAGCGTGCGGACAGCGCTCGCCCGTAAGATAAGGAAGAAAAAGAAGGTTTTCACTGCCAGGCGAGGCGATTTGAGCTTCTTCAATCATTTGCGGATAAAGCGTGCCCGGATCCCACCCTCGTTTTGCCCGTGCCATTTCGCTGGCGAAGAGCGTATTACGGAGCCACTGAAGCGATCCGCCGGCGGAGAGCATGCAGCCGAAAACGCACCACGTATCAGGAATAGCGTGACACATCGTATGAACGCGACCAAATGGGTCCGTCTGAGGCTGGCCGCTCGTAGCGAAGATCACACCGGAGGTGCCCATGGACGCCGAGACCAGCCCCGGCAGCACGACGCCGGTCCCAACAGCCCCCGCCGCCTGATCGCCCGCCCCGCCAACAACAGGAATACCTGCCTTCAGACCCAGCTCGCCAGCCGCTTCATCGCTGAGCTCCCCAGTAATATGCTGCGATTCCACCAGTGCTGGCAGCAGGTCCGGATCGAGCTGAAGCCTGGAGAGCAACTTCGCATGCCACGTGCGATTCTTCACATCCAGCAGCAGCGTGCCGGAAGCATCGGAAACTTCGCTCACATAATCATGGGTCAGGCGGTAGCGAATATAGTCTTTGGGCAGCAGAACATGTTTGCAGCGTTCGAATTTTTTCGGTTCATACTCGCGCAGCCAGAGGATTTTCGGCGCAGTGAACCCAGTCAACGCGGGGTTGGAGACCATCGCAATGAGCTCTGATCGCCCCCCAGCGAGCCGTTCAATTTTGGCGCACTGTTCCGCGGTCCGCTGATCGTTCCAGAGAAGCGCGGGGCGAAGGACCTTGCCGTTCTTATCGAGGAAGACGGACCCATGCATTTGTCCGGAGAGCCCGATAGCGTGGACCTGATCCGCTCGCACACGCGCCTTTTTCAGAGCCGCCCGAGCCGCTTTCACGCTGGCCGCCCACCACTGCTCAGGCCGCTGCTCCGTCCACCCCGGCTTCGGCGTAAGCAAATCATGCGGCGACTCCGCGGTGCCCGCGATCGTGCCATTAGCGTTCAGAACAAGGACTTTGGTAGCGGATGTGCCGACATCAATGCCGAGGAAGCTCATAGGTATCTCCCGGAAATTCAGAATCCAGAGCGTCTGCCCCCGGAATTCTGCGGCGAAAGCATGGTCGCCGTCAAGAGCCTTCCCGTGCATAATCCTCCTTGGGTGTGCCCGTTTTTCCGGGCAATGCCTTTCCACTCGTACCATTCGTAAAGTTCGTAAAATTCGTAAAATTCGTGGAGGGGCCTTTCCATGCGATAACGAGAACCGCGGGCCTCGTTCCACGAATTTTACGAACTTTACGAATGATACGAATTTTACGAGGAAGAGAGCTTGCCCGGAAAAACGGGCACACCCATTCTCCTCTGTCATCCTGCCCCTTTGCGTTTCCCCGCCAAATCGCTATAATTTCGCCCGTTTTGAACCAAACCATCCTCCGACAACCTCTTATTCGAGCGAAAAATGCCTAAACGCACAGACATCCATTCTGTCCTGATCATCGGTTCCGGTCCCATCGTGATCGGCCAGGGCTGCGAATTCGACTACGCCGGCACGCAAGCCTGCAAAGCCCTCAAGGCCGAAGGCTACCGCGTGATCCTCGTCAACTCGAATCCCGCCACCATCATGACCGACCCCGAGATGGCCGACCGCACTTACATCGAGCCGATCACCGTCGAAGCCGTCACCAAGATCATCGAAAAGGAACGTCCCGACGCCCTGCTGCCGAACCTTGGCGGCCAGACCGGCCTCAACACCGCCATGGCCCTCGCCGACGCCGGCATCCTCTCCAAATACAACGTCAAGCTCATCGGCGCCAACCGGGACGCCATCCGCCGCGGCGAAGACCGCAAGGCCTTCAAGGACCTCATGGAATCCATCGGTCTCAAGTGCCCCAGGGCCGGACTCGCCCACTCCATGGAAGAGGCCCGCGAAGTCGTCAAAATCACAGGACTCCCCTGCATCATCCGTCCCTCCTTCACCCTCGGCGGCACCGGCTCCGGCATCGCTTACAACATGGAAGAATTCGAAGTCCTCGCCGCCCGCGGACTCGACGCCTCCATGACCACCGAAATCCAGATCGACCAGTCGCTCCTGGGCTGGAAGGAGCTCGAATTCGAGGTGATGCGAGACAAAGCCGACAACGCCGTGATCATCTGCTCGATCGAAAACTTCGACCCGATGGGCGTCCACACCGGCGACTCGATCACCATCGCCCCCGCCCAAACACTCACCGACAAAGAAATCCAAAAAATGCGTGACGGTACCATCGCCATCATCCGCGCCGTCGGCGTCGAGTCCGGCGGCTCCAACATCCAATTCGCCAGCAACCCCGACACCGGCGAACTGATCGTCATCGAAATGAACCCCCGCGTCTCCCGTTCCTCCGCCCTTGCCTCCAAAGCTACCGGATTCCCCATCGCCAAGCTTGCCGCCAAGCTCGCCGTCGGCTACACGCTCGACGAACTGCCTAACGACATCACCAAAAACACCTCTGCCTGTTTCGAGCCGGCCATCGACTACGTTGTCGCAAAGATTCCGCGATGGACGTTCGAGAAGTTCCCGGACGCCGACGAAACGCTGACCACGCAGATGAAGTCTGTTGGCGAAGCGATGTCCATCGGCCGCACCTTCAAGGAAGCCTTCCAAAAAGGCATCCGCTCCATGGAAGTCAAGCGTTTCGGCCTCGGCCTCGACAAGATCGACAAATGGTGGAAAGCGGAAAAAACTCGAAACTCGAAACTCGAAACTCGAAACTCCGACAAGCCCGCCAAAACCCTCGGCGATCGCGGTAGCGACATGATGCGAAGAAAAGCCGAAGAAGAAGCCGCCTCCGTCTGGCCGATCCCGACGGAAAAGATCGACCGCAAGCTCTCCATTCCCTCGCAAGGCCGAATTTACTACATCCGCTACGCCCTCAAGCTCGGCTACACCATCGACCAGATTTTCCAACTCTCCAAAATCGACAAATGGTTCCTCATGCAGATCAAACAACTTGTCGATTTCGAAAACGATCTCATCGCCGGCAAGAGCGATCCCGCCGTGCTTCGCCAGGCCAAAGAACTCGGCTACTCCGACGTCCAGATCGCCACCGCCTGGGACATGAAGCCCCTCGACGTTCGCGCCCTTCGCAAAAAGCACGGCATCGAACCCGTCTACAAACTCGTCGATACCTGCGCCGCGGAAGCCGAAGCCGTCACCCCCTATTACTATTCCGCCTACGAAGCACCCTCGCAAAAACTCAACGAGAAGGGAGAGGAACTCGAAACCGTCCCCACCGACGACGAAATCCGCGTCTCCCCCAAAAAGAAAATCATCATCCTCGGCGGCGGTCCCAATCGCATCGGGCAAGGCATCGAGTTCGATTACTGCTGCGTCCAGGCCGCCTTCGCCGCACGCGAACTTGGCTTCGAATCCGTCATGATCAACTCCAACCCCGAGACCGTCTCCACCGATTACGACACCTCCGACATGCTCTTCTTCGAGCCGCTCACCCAGGAAGACGTCCTCAACATCGTCGAACGCCTCAACGGCAAACCCCTGCTTGAAACTCGAAACTCGAAACTCGAAACTCGAAACTCCCCCGGCCTTGTCGCCGGTGTCATCGTCCAATTCGGCGGCCAAACCCCCCTCAACCTCGCCCGCGGTCTCAAAGACTACGGCGTCCCCATCATCGGCACCTCCGTCGAGTCCATTGAAACCGCTGAAGACCGCGACCTCTTCAACAAGCTCGTCAAAAAGCTCGGATTCAAACAACCCGAAGGCGGCATCGCACACTCCGCCGAAGAAGCACGCGTCGTCGCCGCCAAAATCGGATATCCCGTGCTCGTTCGCCCCAGTTTCGTCCTCGGCGGCCGCGCCATGGAAATCGTCTCCAACGAAGATCAGCTCAATTACTACATCCAACACGCCGTCGAAGTCGCCGACGAACATCCCGTGCTCATCGACCGCTTCCTCGGCGAAGCGACCGAAATGGACGTCGACTGCATCGGCGATGGCACCGACTTCATCGTCTGCGGACTCATGGAGCACATCGAAGAAGCCGGCATCCATTCCGGCGACTCCGCCTGCTCACTCCCCCCATACTCGCTCCCAAAGAAAATCCTCGCCGAAGTCCGACGCATCGCGCTGACGCTGGCGAAGGAACTCAAAGTCCGCGGCCTCATGAACGTCCAGTTCGCCATCAAAGATGGCGAAGTCTACATCCTCGAAGTCAACCCACGCGCCTCACGCACCGTCCCCTTCGTCAGCAAAGCCACCGGCGTCTCCTGGGCCAGAATCGCCGCGAAAGTCATGATGGGCAAAACCCTCAAAGAGCTCGGCGTCACCGGCGAAGTCGTACCAACCACGCACGTCGCCGTCAAAGAATCCGTCTTCCCCTTCGCCAAATTCCCCGGCGTCGACGTCATCCTCGGACCCGAAATGCGCTCCACCGGCGAAGTCATGGGACTCGACAAATCCTTCCCCGTCGCCTTCGCCAAAAGCCAAATGGCCGCAGGCGGATCGCTCCCTACCTCCGGCACCATCTACATCTCCGTCCGAGACACCGACAAAAAAAGCATCATTCCCGTCGCCAAAAAACTCTGTGACCTGGGCTTCAAACTCATCGCTACCACCGGCACTCACGAAATCCTCCGCGACGCCGGCATCACCGCCGAACGGATCAACAAAATCAAGGAAGGCCGCCCCAACATCATCGACGCCATCAAAAACAAGCAAGTCGACCTGCTGATCAACACCCCCACAACGAAAGGCCCAAAGACCGACGAAGGGCAAATCCGCGCCGCCGCCGTGATCCACAAAATTCCCATCATCACCACAATGACCGCCGCCAAAGCCGCCGCCGACGCAATCGCCAGCCTAAAAGCCGACGAATGGACCGTTCATCCGCTGCAGGAATACTACGCATCCTCCCCCTCCGCAAAATGAGTACGGAGTTCACGCTTCAGCGTGTCATGCCATTGGCCGCATGGTAATGCGGGGCTTTGCCTCGAATCGGGAGGTTATTTTGGACTTGTTCCTTCGTGCCATTGGGGCACGCCCTATCCCCGTGCCCCTCGTAGAACGACACGATCCTTCGTCCAGTGATCGCGATACCACGTGCACGCTTCAAACGTATCGTTAAGTTCCGCCATCTTCGTCTTGAGCATCCCGCGAAACTTTTCCAGCACCGGCAACGCAAACGCCTCTCCCGCAAGATTCTTCATTTGCAGTGGATCGCTGCTGCGATCGAAAAGCCGTTCCGAACCATCCCGCCGAAAGATCGCATACGTATACCGCTCATCTCGCATCGCGCGCCATTCATGTCCGTCGATCCAATCTGCGCACGCTCCGGTATTCTGCAGCAGAGCAACTTCCGGCTCCCCCCCTCCCGGCCTGCCCAACGCACACCGCGACAAATCCATCCCCTCCACGCTCTCCGGAATCGGCAACCCCAGCAGCCCCAGCACCGTCGGCATAATATCCGGCGTATTCAACAAAACATCACTCACCCCCGCCGGAATCATCCCCGGCCGCCGCATCAAAAACGGCACACGAATCGCCTCCTCATAAAAAATATTTTTCCCGCGCCTGCCATGCGACCCGAACATCTCCCCATGATCCGACGTGAACACCAGCAGCGTCTCTTCCCCAATCCCCGCCTCGTCAATCGCGCGCACCAACCGCCCGATATTGTCATCCAGGTTCGCCACCATCGCATAATAAATCGCCAGCGACTCCAGAATCCTTTCCCGCATCCCCGGCTTGAATCGCCCCCACTGATCCGCATACGGATCGTCCAACTCACTGTAATTCCCAGGCAACGAAAACTTCACATGCCTAAACATGTCGCCATATTGCTTCGGCACATTGTCCCACGTCCACGGATCATGCGGCGTCCCGATCGACAAAAACATCGCCAACGGCTTATCCGCCCCCCCCCCTTTTCCCGCCACATGCCGCCGAATGCGATCAATCGCCATATCCGTCTGCGCATCCGGCTCATACACCCCCTCCCCTCCCCACGGCATTTTCACGCACGCATCCCCACAATAACTCGACCCGTAATAATCATGATTAAAATTATACGCTGCCCAGAATCCATCGAACCCCAGCCGATACGGCCCCGGCGGAATGCACCCATTCTTCGCAACCTCATGCCCTCCGAGCCGATTCGACCACAAATGCCACTTACCAATATATGCCGTTTCGTACCCATTTTCCGTCAGCACATGCCCGATGCATCGCTGATTAGGATTCGCCCGGATCTCATTAATCACCATGCCCGTACTGGTGGTGTATTTCCCGGTGAACAGCGAAATGCGGTACGCCGCGCACACCGGCGTCGCCGAAACCGCCTGCCGAAAATTCATCCCGCTTGCCGCCAACGCATCAATATGCGCCGTCCTCGCCACCCGATTCCCAGCAAGCCCGCAATGCTGGTAGCCTAACTCGTCGGCGAACACATAAATTAAATTCGGACGTTTACTCATTTCTAAGTTTCCAGTTTCGAGTTTCGAGTTCCACCCCGCGAAGCGGGGTCGCTACGATTGTCCACGTTTATCCGTGTGCATCCGCGGCTAATTTCCGTAACCCCGACGCGGCATTTTCGTGTGTTCGCGGATTCTCCCGCCGCGACGGATCTGTCAGCTCAATCGCCGCCACGCGAACCTGCGCCATGCGAATCCGCTCCATATCAAACTTACTCCGGCGATCGAACGTATAAATCCCATTCTGCTCCTGGAACACATCCGTCAACTGCGTATAGCAATACCCAAACAGCATCGGATTCTCCAACTGCACCGCACACTGGCGTTCGAAGCGATCGTGAAACTCCTCCAGCGTCCGCGGCCTCTCCCCGTACCCCCACGACGCCGCACTCTCAGCCTCCGCCGGATTCCACGCTATTCCCCCAAACTCACTGTTAAAAAACGGCTGCCCGCGATACGCAATCGACGTCGTCGGCACCGCCGCTTTCATGTTATCATTCGTGTAGACCTTACCCTCCTTAATCATATCCATATCTTTCTTCAGCTGATCCGGATCCATCTCGTAATTATGGCAATCCCACACATCGCTCTCCTGCACACGATGCGCATACCCCGAAACATCCAGCACCGGCCGCGTCGGATCCATCGCCTTGGCCGCCAAAAACATCGCCAGAATCGTGTCATCCAACGGCGTAATACGATCATGCACATGTCCACGCGACTCATTCATCCCGCACCATCCCACGATGCACGGGTGCGAGTAATCCCGCTGCAGCGCCTCGAGCCACTGCGCCACAAAGCTCGGCGTTCCCCCGCGATGGTGATACCGCTGATCTTCCCCCTTGACCAGCCCCCAATCCCCAAATTCGCCCCAGCACAGATACCCCATCCGATCCGCGTGATACAGGAACCGTTCCTCAAAAACTTTCTGATGCAGTCGAGCCCCGTTGAACCCCGCCTTGATCGCCAATTCGATATCCACAATCAGCGCCTCATCACTGGGCGCCGTCATGATTCCGCTGGGATAAAACCCCTGATCCAGCACCAGCCGCTGAAACACGATTTTCCCATTGATTTTGACCGCCTTACCATCAATCGCCACGCTTCGTAGCCCGGCATAACTCGTCGCCTGATCGACCACTTTCCCATTTACATCAATCAATTCGATCGCCAGGTCATACAGGTGTCCCTTGCCCACTTCCCACAATTTCCGCCGATCCGCCGGGATCATCAGATCGACATGCGGCGAGAAATCCGCATCCGCCGCAACCTCCGCCGTGCACACCACTCCCGCCGCATCGCTCGCCGTCACCTTCACCCGCATCCCCTTCGTCCCCCCTTCCCCTAAATTCGCCCCCAACAGCGGCAGATCAATATGAAACGCCCCATTCGCCACATCCGGCGTAATCCGAGGCCGCCCCAGCGACACCATCGGCACTGGCTCCATCCACACCGTCTGCCATATCCCCGTCGTTCGTGTATACAAACATCCATAGTTCCCATGCTGTTCCGACTGCTTCCCCCGCGGCTGACGCTCCGTCGCATCGTCCCTCGCCCTCACCACGATCACAACCTTTTCCCCCGCCTTCGCCACCCCGCACAAATCACACGTAAACGGCGTAAACCCGCCCCGATGCCGATACACCTCCGTCCCATTCACCCACACCGTCGCGTCATAATCCACTGCCCCGAAATGCAGCAGCACCCGCTTCCCCGCCCATGTCCCAGGAATCTCCACTTCACGCCGATACCAGACCGCATTCAAAAAATCCGTATTCCCAATCCCCGACAGCGCCGACTCCGGACAAAACGGCACCGTAATCTTCCCCTTAAGCCTCCGTTCCAGCAGTCCCCGCTCCAGCCCGCTATCCCCCTGATCAATCTCAAATTCCCACACCCCATTCAAGCACACCCATTCCTTCCGCACAAACTGCGGCCGAGGATACTCGCTACGAGGAAGGGAAGTAGTTCCTTGACTCATGTCATTTCCTTATTCAAAAACCTGTCTATGCCTGTATAGCGCAACTTCTCTCTATCCTACCACAATTTCCCGGGCTTGGCTCTCGGCAGAACAAGCAAGCTCGGCAGGGCCAAAAAATGAGATACAATACCGCCATGGCGGAGTTTCTCGTGATGTGTCTTCTCGCCGACACAGGTGTTGTTTAGATGGCCCGCCCGATTAGTGCTCAGGAAACCGGCGACTAAAACGGCGAGTGGCCGGAGTATAAGAAATCGAATGCTGCAGGTCTGCGTAGTTCGCAGATTCGTGGCACCCGACGTTAGTCACCAAGTTCCCACCACCCGCCCCTGGTCATTCGTCTATAAGAATGGGAGCAACTCGCATGGCCTTAAGGGAGTGCTGGATCACGTGTTCGACTTGTGGGAATATGAATCGCGGTTGTGCCTTGGTAGCGCAAACGTTAGAGCATTGAAGAGCAGCCCCTCACGCTCTCTGAGACAGAGCAATTGCATTTGACGATCCGACTGTTATTTTGCCTTGAACGCCGCCCATCCCGAGCACCATTGTTTGTCCATTTCGCTCGCTGAATATCCCTGCAACACCCACATGATTCCTGCATCGCCGGGGTCCAGACATGCGGAGGAATAGTTCGCCCAGTTCACCGCCCGCACGCCGGGATAGCGGTAATACGTCGTTCCCTTCAACGCACAAACTGCCGGGCCCATCGCTACGTCGGCAAGTCCCTTCAGCATCACGTACACAGAAGGATTCTCTGTTTCCGACGTACCGGTACAGCCGATCCCGATGTTTCCCTTTCCGTCCACCACCAGTGCCGGATACAGGTAATCGAGATTAGCATCATCCACGTACTGTTCCTGCATCACTTTTCCGTCGCTGATTCGGATTTCGTACCACAGGATTCCGGTTCTGCCTTCTTTTGTTACTTTTGCCGTGTTTGCTGCGAATACGCTTCCTTTGTAGGCGAAGAGATTTTCTGTTCGCCGACCGCCGTCGGCTCGCAACTTGATCCCCGGCGAAGGCTGCACGCAATCGACCAGGTGACTTTGCGCATTGGGCGACA
Source organism: Phycisphaerales bacterium (assembly GCA_009781185.1). GTDB lineage: Bacteria > Planctomycetota > Phycisphaerae > WQYP01 > WQYP01 > WQYP01. The sequence continues at coordinate 39,314 of WQYP01000009.1, forward strand.
AATACGTTTTGCTTAATTGGATTGTCTGCTTCTCCGAAATCTTCGCCTTCCCGCCCCCCCCCTTCCCATCCCATGTGATCTTGTACATGAACAGGTGATCGCAGGTCGGCCCGGAATAACAATCGAAATTCATCAGCACTTCCGCCCCATCCGCCGACTTGTTCGCATCCAGGTCCACACCCACGGCCATCGGATATTCGATGTTTTCAAATATCTGCAAATTCGCCAGGCTCGGCCCGTTCGCCGCGACCGTGTCGGACTTCGGAATCACATAACAATTCCCACTATTATGCAGATCGTTCCCGCCGTTGTGCGCCAGCACGTAAAGACCGTTCCTATCAAAACCGACCTTGACCCCCGGATCCCGCGGCGGCACCGGCAAGGTCACGCCCTTCCACGCACCCGTCGGATCGCCCGTCGCACTCACCGCCAGGTAAGTTTTCGTCGTCGGACCGGTCCCCGCCACCATCGCAATCCAACGGTCCGTCAGCGGATCGTAAATCAGCTTCGGATCGTTGCAATCTTTCTGCGGATCAAACCCCGTTCCTTTTTCCGCCTCCTTTCCCGCACCCACGTGGTTCCAGAATTCTCGCAGCGTCATTTGCTGCAGGACCTTCCCCGTTTCCTTCTCATGGACCATCCATCCGCCATCCGTCAACTCTGCCACGTGCTTCAGCCCCACCGCTCCTGAGAGATCCTGTCCCGGTTTATGCCCAGGCCCGCGATTTCCATCAAAAGCTCTGAGCACCTCCACTTCCGCCGCCATCGCTGCCCCACTCACTGCCATGATCACCAATCCCGCCACAAGCATACGCATTTTCATGTGTCACCCCTTGATTTTCCCGATCGAGTTCCAGCCCGTGACCGCCGCGAGCCGGTTCTTTTATAATAACGAATACGGCGAAGAAAGATTTCGCCTTGACTGGGAGAAGCGGCGTTAGTACAAGGGTGTGTTTCACGAGGCGGACACGCGCGGCGTGATCCGGCTTTGCGTTGACTTATGGAGTACCACCGTGGGCTATGAACTGATAGTCTGCGTGAAACAGGTCCCGGACACCGCCAACATCACCGGCGAGGCGATGAAGGCCGACGGAACCGTGAACCGCGGAGCTCTCTCGGCAATTTTCAATCCGGAAGACCTCCACGCACTGGAGGCGGCTCTGGAGATGCGCGAGCGTTATGGCGGACGCGTCACCGTGATCACAATGGGACCGCTGGGGGCTTGCGAGGTGCTGCGGGAATGTCTGTATCGCGGTGCGGATCGGGCGATCATCGTGAACGATCGACGCGCTGCTGCCAGTGATACGCTTGCCACCAGTTACATTCTTTCACAAGCTGTCCGGAAAATCGGTAAGTTTGACGCGGTGTTCTGCGGACGTCAGGCCATTGACGGCGACACCGCGCAAGTCGGCCCGCAGATGGCGGAGAAACTGGGCCTCCCGCAAATCACTTACTTGGAACAGCTCATTGAAGTAAATGGGCGCAACATTCGCGTTCGACGGAATGTCGGCAACGGCTGGGAAATCATCGAGTCGCCGTTGCCGGCGCTCTTTACGGTGATCGACACGGCGAACAAACCGCGATCCGCGGCGGCGAAGCTCACCATGCGATATAAACGAGCAAAATGCATCGGCGACATCACCGCGCAGGTCGGCAAAGAGATGCCTGACGCGTCGGACACCGACAAGCAGGCCGAGGCCGGCAGACGTCTGGAAAGTCTGCAAAAGCTCGGCGCCGTCATCGAACAATGGAACCTCGACGACATACAGGCCGATCTGGCGTGGTGCGGCGTCAGCGGATCGCCCACGAAAGTGCAGCGGGTACAGTCGATTGTGCTGACCAAGCAGGGCTTCACTGCCGTGGAACCCAGCGAGGAAGGCGTCGGAAAAATGATCCACGAACTGATCGTCGATCGAACTCTCGGGTAGCGATTCTCGGGTAGCGATTCTCGGGTAGCGACCCCGCTTTGCGGGGTGGCGACTCAAAACCACTGACTACTAACCACTGACCACTGACTACGGACTCACACATGATCGAACCAAATCGCAAGGGCGAAGTATGGATCTTCGCCGAACAAGAAGATGGCCGTCTAAGCGATACGTCGCTGGAGCTCTGCGGCCGGGCTCGCGAACTCGCCGACAAGCTCAGCGTGAAGGTCGGCGCGGTACTGGTGGGCAGCAATGTGCGAGAACTCGCGTCGCTGCTGATTGCTCACGGCGTCGACAATGTCTATTACGTGCACGACACGCGGCTGGAGAATTACCGTACGCTGCCCTATTCGCGAGCGGTCTGCCAGTTGATCAGCAAGCATCGCCCGCAGATCGTGTTGTATGGGGCGACGCCACTGGGGCGGGACCTGGCGCCGCGAATCGCTTCGGAGATGCGGGCCGGCCTGACCGCGGACTGCACCGATTTGCAGATTGGTTCCTATGTTGACGCGAAGAGCAAGAAGGAATACACGAATCTTTTGCATCAGATTCGTCCGGCATTTGGCGGGAATATCATTGCGACGATTATCAACTACGACCGCTGGCCACAAATGGCGACCGTCCGCGAAGGCGTGATGCGGATGGGCGAAGGCGATCCAAAACGATCCGGAAAAATCATCGAGGAAAAAATAGAGTTCAACGATTTCGATCTGGCCGTCAAGGTGATCGAGCGCCACCGCGAGAAGCGGAAGGTGAATTTGAAGGCGGCGAGGATCATCGTTGCCGGCGGCCACGGGGTCGGATCGAAAGATAATTTTACCCTGATTTACGATCTGGCCGGAGCGCTTGGCGCCGCCGTCGGCGCAAGCCGCGCCGCCGTCGATAGCAAATTCATCGGCAAGGAGCACCTCGTCGGACAGACCGGCACCACCGTCCGCCCCGCCCTCTACATCGCCTGCGGCATCAGCGGCGCCATCCAGCACCGCGCCGGAATGGACAACGCCGCAAAAATCATCGCCATCAACTGGGACGAAGAAGCTCCCATCTTCGGCGTAGCCCACTACGGCATCGTCGGCGACCTCAATAAAATCATCCCCATGATGATCAAAGCGATACGAGCAAGAGCGTAACAAAAAGTTAAAAGCTTAAAAGTTAAAAGGTTTGAACGAGCAACTGATTACGGATTGATACATGGCCAACTTTTTCCTCGACAATGACGATATCCAGTTTCTGCTGAGCCACCTGGACGTGGCGGCGATCGCCGCGTTGCAGGAGGACGATTTTGTTCGCGCTGCGGACGGCCCTGGATCGGACTATGCGCCGCGAGACGCCGCCGACGCAGTCGACAACTATCGGCGTGTGCTGACCATCGTCGGCGACCTGGCCGCGAATAACATCGCGCCACGGGCGGAACAGATCGATCACGAGGGCAATACGCACATCGAAGACGGCACCGTCACGCTCCATCCGTTGGTACGGCAGAACATCAAGGACCTCGCGCGTGCGGACCTGATGGGCTTCACGCTGCCACGGAAATACGGCGGACTGAATTGTCCGAACCTGATTTACACGGTGGCCAACGAAATGGTCAGCCGGGCGGATGCGTCGTTGATGAACATTTTCGGATTGCAGGGGATTGCCGAAACAATCTACGCTTTCGCCGACGACAAAATCCGTGACGAATATCTTCCGCGATTTGCCCGTGGCGAGGTCACGGGCGCGATGGTCCTCACCGAACCGGACGCTGGCTCCGACCTCCAGGCGGTAAGCCTGCGAGCCTGGCAGGATCAAGACGGCACATGGAAGCTCAACGGCGTCAAACGCTTCATCACCAACGGCTGCGGCGAAATTCTGCTGACACTCGCCCGCTCGGAACCCGACGTCAAAGACGGCCGCGGTCTGTCGCTCTTCCTCAACGAACGCTCCCCCAAAATCCGCGTCCGCCACCTGGAAGAAAAACTCGGCATCCACGGCTCACCGACCTGCGAACTCGTCTTCGACGACGCCCCCGGCAAACTCATCGGCGAACGCCAACTCGGCCTGATCCGCTACGTCTTGGCCCTCATGAACGGCGCCCGCCTCGGCATCGCCGCCCAATCCCTCGGCATCGCAGAAGCCGCCTACCGTGTTGCCCGCCGCTACGCCGCAACCCGCAAACAATTCGGCGTCGCGATCGAACAGCTACCCGCCGTCGCAGAACTCGTCACCGATATGCGGATTCACCTCGAAGCCGCACGCACGCTCACCTACGCCACCAGCCGCGTGTGCGATCTGGAATTCAACAATTTGCGCGTGATGGAGCAACATCCGCCGACCGATCCGGCGGAGGCCAAACGCCGCAAGGAACTCGCCAGAACGCTCAAACGTCTCAACGGCATGCTCACACCGATGAGCAAATATTATTCCTCAGAGATGTGTGTCAAAGTCGCATCCGACGCAGTGCAGGTGCTCGGCGGCTCGGGCTACATGAAAGATTACCCCGTCGAACGCCACTGGCGAGACGCCCGCATCACCACGATTTATGAAGGGACTAGCCAGTTGCAGATCGTCGCCGCCGTTCGCGGCGTATGCGCCGGAGCATTCGAAAAATACGTCGACGAATTCGAACAGACCACCTACAGCGATCCGCTGCTGAGCGACCTTGCCAAAAAATTGCAGGAAGGCCGCGGCCTGATTGTCAAGGCGATCGCTTTCGTCAAATCAAAGGGCGGCTCCTACATGGACCTGTGCGGCCGAAAGCTGGTGGACAACGCCATCGCGGTAATCGTCGGCCACCTGTTCCTGGGCCAGGCCGTCAACAACGACCACAAAAAAGCCGTCGCCCACCGTTTCATCGAAACGCGACTGGCGGATCTGCGAGCGAATTGCGACTTAATCTATTCCGGCGACACCTCGGCAATGGATCAATACGCCCTGCTCGCCGGGCCGGTGCCACCGCTATAAAACATGAGCCCCCGGCGCAGAGCCCCTGCTGTTACCCATTATTGTTTGGTACCCAAAACAGAGCCGCGAACGTAAGCTCGCCTCGCTGACCTACGATGATCGTGTCGCGATCGTACGATCTCAGAATGATCGTCGCAGGTCAGCGAGGCGAGCTTACGCTCGCGGCTCTGATGTATCCGCGCGGGGCGACCGACGCTACCAGCTTGATTGGCGGAGAGGGAGCGGATCGACGGTTTCGGCCATGCGGTCGCAGAGGCGTTCAAGAAGACGAGTTTTAAGGGATTGGAAAGCGGGATCGGCGTAGAGGTTGCGGGTTTCGGTGGGATCGTTGGTGAGATCGTAAAGTTCGCCCCCCCCCCAGGAGACGCCTTGAGCAAGGCTGTGATAGCGAATGAGTTTTTCACCAGCGGTACGTAGCATGGTGGCGAAAGGCTTCTCCGGATGCTTGGTCATCGCGTTGTAATATTCGCAGTAAACGTCGTCGCGATGCGATGAGGTTCGCCCCCCCCCCCCTCTGAGCAGCGGAAGAAGAGAACGGCCCTGCATGCCGGGATGAATGGGAAGACCGGCAAGTTCAAGAATGGTCGGAGCAAGATCGGTCAGTTCGGTCAGGGCGGCGGTGCGTCTAGCGGGGAAAAGTTTGGGATTGGAGATAATGAGCGGAATGTGGACGGCGGGGTCGTACATATGTGGGCCTTTGAGGTAGATGCCGTGATCGCCGAGCATCTCGCCGTGGTCGGACATGAAGATGATGATGGTGTTGTCGAGCTGGTTGGTCTGCTTGAGTGCGTCGATCATGCGGCCGACCTGCATGTCGATGAGATCGCACATGGCCCAATAGGCGGCACGGATGATGCGGTGCTCATCGGGTGACATTTGGGTCGAGTCGATGTCGCTGTTGTTGCCGAGATGATCGACTTTCTGGAATGGCGGTTTGTTATCGAGTTCGCCGGGAACGTAATTGGGCAGAGGAATCTGATCAAGCTTTTTCAGATAGCGATTGAAAAGCTCCTCCGGCGGATCGAAATCGTGATGCGGATCGAAAATGTTGACGGAAAAAAACCAGGGCGTTTTATGTTCGGCGGCAACTTGCATGAAGTCGATGGCCTTCTGAGCGCACCAGGTGGTCTGGTGGTATTCCGCGGGCATGCTGAGAGTGACGTGCGGGCATTGGGGAATGGGTTTGGCGTGGTAGCGGATATTTTGGCTGGCGAGCCAGAGGTAGTATTCGTCGGAGGGCCAGGGGTTGGAGGCGTAGTGGTGATGGGACCAATGGAAGCATGTGTAACCGTCATTGATGCGTCGTTCGCGGATGGGTGCAACTTTGGGGTGACAGGGGGAGAGGTGGAGTTTTCCGGAAAGGCCACAGAAATAACCGGCATCGGCGAGAAGTCGCGTGACGAGAATTTCATCGTCAGGAATGGCCTGTCCGTTCTGCCGGCAACGCGTGGCACGAGGATAACGCCCGGTCAGGAAAGAGGCTCGTGAAGGCGAGCAAACAGTCGATTGGCAAAAGGCGTTTTCGAAGAGCAAGCCATTGCGTGCGAGCGAGTCGATACGAGGGCTATGGACATATGGATTTCCATAACATCCGAGCGTATCATGACGCTGTTGGTCGGTACAGATCCAGAGAATGTTGGGGCGAGTAGGTTGGGACATAGTATCCACGAATTTTACGAATTGTACGAATTGTACGAATTTTACGCGATAAATTTGGCGGGGTGATGGATCAGGAGGTTATCGATGGTGGCGGTGGGAAGGCCCAGGGTCTCGAGATTTTTCCGGCAGTGCGGCATGGTGCTCGCGGAGCCGAGAAAGTGGGACTTATCGGGCGCCCAGATGGCCATGTCCTCGCCGATGACGACGTCGCCCCATCGGCCCATGCGGTACCGGCCGGGTCCAAGACCGGCGGGCCAGACGGCGTCGGTAACGACAATGGTGCGATCCGGATTGGCGGCCTTGAGGTAATTCTTCAACGCAAAAAGCGGAACGTGGACGCCGTCGCCGATGAAGCAGCACCAGATTCTGCCGGAGAGCGAGAGGACGCGTTGGATAATGTTGTCGTGTCGATGCATGGTTGCGGGGCAGCCGTTGCCCAGGTGGGTCCACATGGAGAGTCCTGCGTCGAGGGCGGCTTTGAGTTGGTCCATGGAAGCGTTGGAGTGTCCGCCGGAGACGGTGATTTTGTGCTGGCTGAGGAAGGCGATGCCCTTGCAGCCGGGGTCCATCTCGGGAGCGACAGTGACGATGCGGAGAAGGCCCTGGCAGGTGTCGTGGAATTTTTTGAGGACATCAAGATCGACCGGCTTCATCGCTTCGACGGGATGGGCACCGCGATAGCCGGCTTCGCCCGACATGTAAGGCCCTTCAATATGAATGCCCGGGATGAGTTTCTGGGCGAGCGGGATGGCACTGCGTGCTTTAACGAGATTGGCGAGGCGATTGATCATGGCGCCTGGCTGATCGCTGGTGATGGTCGCGAGGATGCCAGCGACACCGGTGGCCTGAAGTTTTTCGCAGGAGCTCTGGAGCTTGTCAGCGGTGAGGTGGTTTTCGTTGTAGTCGATGCCGCCGAAGCCGTTGACCTGGATATCGATGTAGCCGGGAAGGGGGGGGGGATTCATGAGGGGTCTCGCAACATGTGAAATTCGTACCATTCGCAGTGCGCAGAATACCGCTTGGTGAGGGGATGAGCAACGCCCAATATCTCGCCCGACCGGGCGCCACGTCGTCAAGTCGTCAAGTCGATTGAACGACTTAACGATTTAACGACTCAACGCAATGGCAAGGGATTGGAGGCGGGATTGCTGGAGGGCGATACGCTGGGCAACTGGAGCGGATCGTGGTTGGGGGCGAACCGCGGCAGTTAGCTGAGAAAGAATGGAGCGGTTGTGAGACCAGGCATCGTGATTTTCGATCACGACGCGAACGGCAGTACCGGCATCGACGGCAGCATCGACATACGCGAGTTGCCGAAAGATGAGCTTGGAGTCGTCGAGAGGCATATGAGGAAGTATCGAATATGCCAAGGTCGGCTGCAAGGGGAAAAACAGAAAACACGCATCAAAACCGGAGGACCGATAATAGTGAAGAAGTGCCGCGGGCATCTTGCCCGCGCGGGGGGCGGAGATGATGCGAAACGCATATACTGGTGGCGGGTTGAGGGCCGTGCGCTTTGAGGTCAGGTTATGGGTAAGTCGGGAATGCATCAGATATCAGGGAGGGGCGGGGATCTGCCGAAGAAGCAAGGCGGAGGGGGGACGAAGCCGACGCCGCGGATTCAGAACCGGCGAGCGTTCCACGATTATCACGTCATGGACAAGCTCGAAGCGGGAATCGAACTCGTCGGCAGCGAAGTGAAAAGCGTCCGCCAAGGAAAGGTACAACTCGGACAAAGCTTCGCCCAAATACGCGACGGCCAGGTAACACTCCACGGATGCCACATCGACGAGTACGTGGAGGCGAACAAGCTGAATCACGATCCGACGCGAAACCGGAGGCTGCTGTTGCATCGCCGGGAGATCCGACGGCTGATACAGCGAATACAGAAAGAGCAAGGCTCAACACTGATTCCGCTTGAGATTTATTTCAAGCGGGGCTATGCGAAAGTGCTGCTCGGAGTAGCGAAGGGCAAGAAGCTCTTCGATAAGCGAGCGGCCATCAAGGAGCGAGAAGCCAAACGCGGCATGGACCGGGCAATGCGACGATAGACAGACGACGGGAATTAACCACAGACAGCCCCAGCGCGGCAGAGCCGCAACCAAATCATGAAACGACTTGAGCACGAAGACACGAAGAAAAAAAACAAAAAAACTTCGTGTCCTTCGTTTCTTCGTGTCTTCGTGCTAAATTTTGTCAAGATAGAAAGAAGTTGCGCGATAGTAATACGGACAAACACAGACGCAGACAGGCGAAATGTTTCTTTTCCTCACACGACGCAAACGTATCCCCGGCGGCCTTCACTTCGGCCCGCCTGCCTGGCATCCCACTAAAATAGAAATCGCACAATCACCAGATCACCAGATCACCCAATCACCAGATCGCCCCCCCACCTCGCGCGCCGAGCTCATCGCCCTCCTCCATCGGATCAATCTTCATAACACCAGCGTCATCACCCCGGGTCTCCTCGAACAACTCGAGCGAGCTAAAGAGCGTAACATTCTTACGTTGGTTCTCAATCTTCTTCCCACGCAGCCCGAATTTGCTCTTCCTGCCGCCCTTTCGCGCATCGCTCTGCCCGAAATCCTCTCAGGACTCAACTGCATCCAAACCGTCCTCCAACCTCGGCGTACCCACATCGTCCTCGACCGCTACGACCTGCGTTCTCGCCGCATCTGGCGCCGCGTCCGCAAATCACAAAAAAAATCTCCCCTCCCTTATTTCACGCTCAAACCGCTCGTCAACCAATACCCCATTGCACACCCGACGCTGCTGATCCGCAAGCTCTTCGGTCGGCGTCTGGCCGTCGGAAAACTCCCCACCCGATTCAACTGCATCATCATCGATCCCGTCACCTGCTGGGCTCTCGGGCGTCACCTTCTCACAGGCCAACCCTTTACGCAGCGGCCCGTGCAGCTCTTTACCGCAGGTCCGAAAGAGGCCTCCGCTCGCCTCGTCTTGGCGGACCTGACCGAAACCGTTGAGCAACTCTGTCGCCGCTACGGCGTCATCCTGTCGGACGAGAAAATCCGAGCCGCGACCGTCAGGGAGCGACCATGCGACAATGCGGAAACGATACCTGTCGCTCCCTCACGGTCGCGGCTCGGATCGTCACATGCTGCCAAGCAGGTCATCCTCAACGGCATGCTTGCCGGGCAGCAGATCGATCCGCTGCAGACGACGATCACTTCCGCGACTGAAAGTATTTCCATCCGCGACTTGCCTGCTGCCGAAATTTCTGCGCCCTGCTTCGCTTGCGGATGGTGCGTCGATGTCTGCCCCACCGAACTGAACCCTGTCACTCTTTTCGAGATTGCCAGGCAGACCCAACAAGCCTCCTCCGAACCCCACACGCCTCAAGCCCGCGAAGCCATCCACTGCATCGGCTGCGGGTTGTGCTCCTACGTCTGCCCCACACGATTGCCGCTGACACAAGAAACCCTCCGTCTCCGCAACCTTGTCCAGCAATCCACCCCCTGAACCGCGTCGCCACCCCGAAGCCCAGGGATTGCAATCCCTGGGCTTTTTTTGCGGAACATTCAAGATTCCCGTCGCGTTATGCGATAGGAGTGGCATGGCCAAGAGGAGGAAACCGTTGGAGTAACACGCTACAATGAAACGATATTGGACCTTGAGGCATTCAAGGAGTTTTCGCAAGGAGAACCAATGACAGCGATGACTGAACAGTCACAGGCAATACAGACCAAACGTGATCGCGGACTCGACACTGAGCTCAAACGCAGACTCGTCGATCATTTCGATTTGATTAAACGTCCCAACGACCTCGTCCGTGTGACTCAAATCAGCAATCACCACTTCCGCGTGAATACGTTGAGTCCGATCCGTGCGTCGAACAGCGTCCTGCCGGCCTATCAGATTACGAAGAGCCAGTTTTTGCACGTCGAGAACAAGACCGGGGAATTAGTGATTAACGACCAAACTCGTCGTTAACCTCCCCCCGCAAAACAGACTCTTCCCAGGCTTCCGATGCCCTCGCAGTAAAACGCGAGGGCGTTTTCTTTTTACTGGCGCCCGTCAGTCCCCGGCTCTGCCGGGGGCTAACGAGTGGTTCGCCGCAGTACTTCGCGAATCTGCTGATCCCACGGCACATCCGTACAGGCCACCACATGATCGATTCGGAATTGGCCACAACGTGTTTTGATGAGTTCCAGAAACGCTGCCATTTCCTGACGGTATTCTTCACGGATCAGCTTCGGATCGATCTGCAGACGGGAGCCGTCCTCCATGTCCTCGAAGGTTACCGGTCGATTGCCGGGGAGTTCCAATTCGTTGCGATCGAGCACTTGCAGAACGATCATCTGGTGGCGAGCATGCTTGAGGTGCTGCAATGCCAGGAGAATTCGGTCGGTGTCGTCGAGCAGATCAGAGATGAGGATGACCAAGCCACGGCGAGGGACCTTGTTGGCGATCGTGTGCAAGGCGCCTGCGACGTTGGTCTGTTTCGACGGTGAGATGCGTTCGAGCTGTTTGAAAATCTCGTCCAGATGGCTCGCGCCATTCCCCTGCGGAATCTCCAGGCGAATGTCCGAGTCAAAAACGGTCAGTCCGACGAGGTCCTGCTGATTGGCCAGCATGTACGCCATCGACGCCGCCAGAACTGCGGCATATTCAAACTTCGTATGCCCCCCCGCCCCCTCCGGACCTGGCCTTGTCACCTTGTCTCCCCCGCTCCCCCCGTAGCTCATGGAGGCCGACGCGTCGAGGCAGATCATCGCCCGCAGATTCGTTTCTTGCTCGTATTGCTTGACGTAGTAGCGATCGGTGCGGGCCAGCACGGTCCAGTCCAGGTGCCTGATCTCATCGCCCGGCACGTATTCGCGGTGCTCGGCAAACTCGATCGAAAAGCCTTTGTGTGGCGATTTATGAAGCCCCGCGTAAACACCCTCGACCACGCCACGAACGGTGAGTTCCAGACTGCGAAGCTGTGCTGCCTGTGCGGGCTTGAAGAATTTGTAGCGGTGCATCGCCATGAGAGCAGTCTAAAGGAAGAAGCCAGGAGCTAGAAGCCAGGAGCCAGAAGTTTTGAACAAGCCCAAGCTTGAAGCCTTCTGGCTACTGGCTTCTGGCTTCTGGCTTCTTTTCAGTCAGGTTTTGGTGTTCGCGGAGGAGGGCGTCGAGGATGCCGTTGATGAAATTGCCGGAGTCTGCGGTGGAGTATTCCTTGCCGATGTTGATGGCTTCGTCGAGCACGACTTTTGGAGGCGTTTGAGGGAAATTGATAAGTTCCCAGGAGGCGAGGCGGAGGATGTTGCGGTCCACGATGGCCATGCGGTAGACGGGCCACTTGGCGGCGATGCGGCCGATCCATTCGTCGGCGGTGTCGCGGAATTTCCAGGTACTTTGGGCCATGAAACTGGCAATCTCACGGATTTTCGGATCGTTCGTCGTTTCGTTGACAAAAGGCACAAGACCCTCATCAAGGAAACAGTCTCCCTGGACATCAAGCTGATAGAGAGCCTGAAGAGCGATACGGCGTGCTTGTGAGCGTTCGTGAATCATTCTGGCTTCTGGCTTCTGGCTTCTGGCTTCTTCAGTTGTGCCATGATACTGGTCATGGAAATCGCGGCGAGTGCGGCATTCCAGCCGGCGTTGCCGGATTTGAGACCGGCGCGGTTGTGGGCCTGTTCGAGGGAGTCGCAGGTGATGATGCCGAAGATGGTGGGGACGCCTGTTTCGGGTCCGATGGCGCCGACGCCGCGGGAGACCTGGTTGGCGACGTGGTCGAAGTGAGCGGTTTCGCCGCGGATGACGCAGCCGAGGCAGAGGATGGCGTGGTAGTTGCCGGACTTGGCGAGATGGGCGGCGACGGTCGGGATCTCAAAGGCGCCGGGAACGGAGACCTGCGTGATCTGCGTGGGCTTGGCGCCGTGGCGAAGGAGGCAATCGACGGCGCCCTCGGCAAGGCGAAGGGTGATGAACGAATTGAATTCGGCAACGACGAGGACGTAGCGGTGGTTGGGATTGACGACCAAGTCGCCGGTGATGGTTTCGATCATGAGGAGTTTCCAGTTTCAAGTTTCGAGTTTATGATGCCTTGCGGCATAAGCGTGTATAGTGTATCGGAATATCGGTGGCGTTTCGATAGGACAGGGTATGACTCCGAAGGTGCAGTTTATCGTGACGTTCGGTTACCGCGCCAAGCCGGGCAAAGCGGCGGAGTTGGAGCGGTTGTTGCGGAACCGTGTGCCGATTTCTCGGACGGAGGCGGGGAACCTTGATTATCGGCTGTATCGCTCGACGACCGACGATCATGTGTTTTTTCTCTTTACGCGGTATACATCGGAGAAGAGTTTTGACGTGCACCTGTATCAGCCGTATACGCTTTCGGCGATGGCGGAGTTTGAGGAGTTGCTGGCGGATCCACCGCGGGTGGAGACGTATCAGTCGATTCTGGGGTGAGGGGAATCAGCCACAGGCGGATGACATGGATGGCCGCCGGCGTGTTTTATGAAGTATTTTTATCTACGTGCATCCATTGAAAATAGATATGGTGTTAAGGAGTGTGGACATTAAATTGTGCCATTTTTAGTGAATTCGTGAGTTGAGGAGCCCCGCATGGTAATGCGGGGCTTTTTTACTCGTTGCGAACGCCAAAGCCCCGCATGGCCATCTTGCTGTTACCCACATCTTTTGCCTCCTTATTCTGAATTCAACTGAGCACCGAGCATGATAAGTTGGAAGCTCTGCCAGCCGCGCCAGGCTCGCAGCCAGCCG
>WQYP01000010.1 GCA_009781185.1 Phycisphaerales bacterium
CTCCGTAACCGCCTACACTCCCCCGAGGAGCCCGGCCCACCATATCCCTCGCCCCGCCACCCAATTGCCGATGCGCCCCCCTCTCCGCCTCCCCCCCCCCCCCCCCCAAGGCGAACGTTCCCTTCAACTGCCCTCCAACCGCCAGCACCTTCTGTTTGCATTCCATCGGCAACCCAATCGGCTCCGGCGCATACCCCCGCGACCGCCGAATCAAATTTTCTCCTCCCCCGCTAAACACCCGCACCACCGAATCATCGCACCGCGTATGAATCGCCCGATCGTGCCCCAAAATCACATCCGCAATCCCCCCCAATCTCTCAACAGCCTCTCCATCCTCATACGCCATCGGCTCATCCGCCCGATTCCCACTCGTCATGACAAGCACCCTTCGGAGTCCCACCTTGAGGCAGTCGTCTTCCGACTTCTGGCTTCTAGTTTCCAGTCTCTCAAAAATCAGCGCATGCAGAGGCGTATACGCCACCATCACTCCCACAAACGGATTCCCCGGCGCCACCTCGTCCGCCAGCTTCCCCCTCCCGCTTCCTTCCCGCCTCCGCAGCAGCACGATCGGCCGGCGCCACCCCATCAAGACCTTTCTCTCCTCCGCCGAAATCTCGCACATCGCCTCCGCCGCGGCCAGATTTCCCACCATCACCGCGAACGGCTTTTCATCACGCAGCTTTCTCCGGCGCAGTTCCGCCACTGCCGCCGGATTCGTCGCATCGCACGCCAGATGAAACCCGCCGATCCCCTTAATCGCCGCGATCCCACCGCTCTTGAGCACGCCGCACACGATATCAATCCCATCCCCCTCCAAGATCTTCCCTTTTCCATCCATCACGATCAATCGCGGCCCGCACTTCGCGCACGCCACCGGCTGCGCATGAAACCGCCGATCAGAAGGGTCCTCATACTCCCGCCGACACTCTTCGCACATCACGAATCCCGCCATCGTCGTCTTCGCCCGGTCATATGGCGCCCCCGTCACGATCGTCAACCGCGGCCCACAGTTCGTGCAATTGATAAACGGATACCTGAATCTGCGATTCCTCGGATCAAACAACTCCCGCAAACACTCTTCGCAAATCCCCGCATCCGGCGTCACTACCACCCCCGCTCCCTCCTCCGTCCCACTTGTCCGAATCTCAAATCCCAATTCCCCCACGATCGCCATCCGTTCCCACCTCACCTCTTCCACCTTCGCCAACCCCGGCCCAACCCGCAACCTCCCCACAAACCCCTCCAACACCGCCCGCTCCGCCTCCGCCTCGATCCTTACTCCGCCCACCTCATTCCTCACCCATCCTCGCACTCCCAACTCCTTCGCCGCCCCATAAACAAACGGCCGATATCCCACCCCCTGCACCACGCCCGCTACCAAAATTGCCCAGCGTTCAAGCATGTATCAAGTATATACCATTTACGTTCGAGAATTGATGGTGGCGATTTGGATCTGCCCCGCGACGAACGGCAGGCAAGCCTGCCGGCTAAATATAGACTCACCACGGTAGCGGTTCCGTCGCCAATTCTTTTTCCCATAATGCCCGAATCGCCGCGACTGTAGCCGCGTCCAATCTCTGCCCGCTCGCTCGGCAATTCTCCCGCACCTGCTCCACCGATTTCCCGCCCGGTATCACGGTCGACACTTCGCCGTGCGCCAGCACAAACTTCAGCGCCATCTCGCTCATCGTCATCCCCACCGGCAGCATCCCCTTCAACTTTTCTATCAACCTTCCGCGTTTCGCAACGATTTCCGCCGACCATCGCTCCCGCACCCCCGCAAACTTACTCACCGCATCATACTTCCCGCTCAAGAATCCTGAATCCAACGGCACTTTCACAATCAGCCCCACCCCACGCGCCTCCGCCCTCGCAAAAGCCAGCCTCGGCTCCTGATGAAAACAGTTAAACAAAATCTCCGCAGCCATCGCCCCCGGCCAATTGATGATCCGCTCCAATTCTCGCGAGCTATCCACCGACGCCCCGTAGCTCACCAGCTTCCCTTCTTGCCGCAACTTCTCGCACTCCCCGCGCAACTCCGCCCCTTGATCCCCTTCCAGAATCTCGCGTTTCGGATTATGCAGCAGCAGCACATCGAGCCGATCCGTCCGCAATCTCGTCAAGCTCGCCTCCACCGACGGCCGCAGTGCTCCCGCCGACCAATCCGTCTTCCCCGTCGCATCGTGCCCGAACTTCGTACAAAGCACAGCCGCATCCCGTTTCCCCCCCTCCCCAAGCGCCTTGCCCAGCAGCCGTTCACTATTCCCCAGCGAATATCCCGGCGCCGTATCAAAGAAATTGCATCCGCACTCGATCGCCGCCGCCACAATCCGCACAGCCTCCTCCTCATCGCACCCATCCATTCCCCACTGCGTATTAGCCAACTGCCAGGCTCCCAGCCCGATTTCACTGACTTTCAGTCCCGTCTTGCCAAGCATTCGCATTTTCATGGCCAACACTCTACTCTCTGTCATACGTGATTACCAACATGAGCCCCCAGCTCTGCCGCAGTGGTATCTACACAAGTTGCCGAGAGTTCGACGTAAGAGGAGCCCTGCATGGTAATGCGGGGCTTCTTACATCGAACTCGCGTTGAATCATGCCGTGAAACTTTTGTAGATGCCACTGGCTCTGCCGGGGGGCGAACCGGTGATGAACGATCATCACCGGCATGCCCCCCCCGGCAGAGCCGGGGGCTAGAGCATTTTTCATGTGGTCGTGGCGTGATGACATGCGCAGGGAAGCGAGAGCCAAAAGCCCCGCATTGCCATGCGGGGCTCCAAAACGCTACGGGCGAGTGAAAAATGCTCTAGTGAAATCCTCGGCAAGAACGAAACATCGGCGGGACGCTGATGCCACGTTATTCTTTCGGTGCTGGTGAGGTGGTGGGGGGTGGGGATTGGAGTTTTTTGCCGCTGCCGATAGGGGGACGCGGGGGTAGGTCGTGGATGACGGCGTGCAGGGTGATGAGGGAGGCGAGTGAGTCAGCGGCGGCGGTGGTGCCGGCGGGGTCGGAACCGCCGACGACGATGGCGTCACGGGCCTGGGAACGGACGTCGTAGATGGGGAAGTTGACGGCGTCGACCCATCCGATGACGCCGCGGCCGGGGCCGGGGTAGGAGGCGGTGATCTTTTCGTTGACCTTGTCGTAGAGGTAGGAGTTTTCCTTGGCGAGGTGTTTGAGGAGGGGGTTGGTCTCTTCGGAGCCGACGACGATCAGGCTGGTGTCGATGTCAACGACTTCGTTGTCGTAGCGATCGACGAGCGGCCAAGTGGCGGGGTTCTCGTGTTTCTTGTTGTCGCGGTCTTCAGGCTTGATGCGGACTTCGTGAGAGGTTTTCTTGAGCTTGATGGTAGCGGCGGGAACGACGGTGGCGGGGAAGCCTTTGGCGGTGATGGCGGCTGCGATTTTTTCGGCGGCGGGTTTGTCGGAGGGGCCGTCGCCGTAGGCGATGGTGGTGCCGCGGGCTTCTTTGCCGATACCGCCACGTGCGAACTCGCCGAGCGAGCCGGGCCAGATCGAGGACCAGACTTTTTCGTTCATGGGACGGATGAGCCAGAGCTGGGCCTGGCGGGGTTTGACGGTGGTGGGGATGCCTTTTTCCGCGATATCCTTGGCGGAGAGGACCATGGCGATGGCGGATTGGCGCTGCTCTTTGGTGGCGGGAACGAGCGAGTAGGTGTCGTTGGAATTGGGTTTGAGTTTGCATTCGGGATGCTGGCCGGTGACGTCGATGATGGCGTAATCGCCGGCGGGGAGGTTCTTGAGCTGGAGGTTGGTGGTGCAGGACTGATTGGTGGAGGAGTTGCAGAGGGTGACGAGGCGATAGTCGGGGCCTTCGAGAACACCGGCGTAGAGGCCCCAGGCGTCGTCGATGCCGGTCATGGTAATCGGTGTGTCGATTTTCCATGTGTCGATGAGTTTACGGACGAAACGGGCGAGGGGGTGGATCGTTTCGTCGGGCTTGTCGCTGCCGGGGAGGCCCAGGACGGCGACGTTTTTGTCTTTGTTGATGAGGCCCAGGACGACCTGTTGGCCGTTCAATGTGCCGGTGAGGATGGGCTTGGAGGTGGAGCCTTCGGGGAGTTGGTAATAGAGAGCGGTATTCCATGTGCCGGCGCGATCGCCGTCTTTGAATTCCGGTGCGATATCGTTTTGAGCGAAGCGGACATTGACTTCGCCAAAGCCGCGGGGGTTGGCGCTGCCAACGAAGCGATAACCTGCAAGGTTGGCCAGGTCGGGCAGGGGGAATACGTCGGTGGTATTGAAAGGTTGGACGTTGGTGTTGTCGGTGAAGCCGCCGGAGTTGAGGATGAGGAGTTTTCCGCCTTTTTTGACGAATTCGCGGAGCCGCTGTGCGTCGGTTTTAGGCATGGCGGCGGAAAGCTCGCTCAGGACGATCATCTGGTACTGTGAAAAATCCTTGACGGCGGAGATGGGGAGGAAATCGGCGGCGAGATTGCAGGACTTGAGAATCCGCATCGCGGGTGTTTCGAAGTCCTTGTCGGGACGATCACAGAAGAAATTAAATTGATAGTTGAAAGAGGCTTGCGTGGTGGGGAAAAGGATTTTGGGGGTGGTGGGTTTGGCGGGAAGCCAGAGTGGTCCGAGGCGGTAGAGAGCCTGGTTTGCGGCCTGGACCATGAAGACGGTTTGTTCGACGCGGACGGGCGTGCCGGAACGGGCGGCCGCGGAGAGTTGGACGAATTGGCCGTTCTGGTCTTTGGCGACACCGGTGGCGAGGGCGGTGCGGTGGAAGGGGTGCGTGACG
Source organism: Phycisphaerales bacterium (assembly GCA_009781185.1). Classification (GTDB taxonomy): domain Bacteria; phylum Planctomycetota; class Phycisphaerae; order WQYP01; family WQYP01; genus WQYP01. The sequence continues at coordinate 4,773 of WQYP01000010.1, forward strand.
CCGTCGGACTGCCATTCGTTGAAGAAGCCTTTCACGCCTTTGAAGGTGGAAGAGATGATGTGGTTGTAGACGTCCCTTTCGCCGGCGGCGAGGTTCTGCATGGGGCCTGATGCGGCGTAGTCGGCCTGCGTGCGGCCGTCGGTGGAGGCGTCTTCACAGGCCAGGGTGTAGCCTTCGCAGATGGGGGTTTTGCCGAAACAGCGCGCAGCGGAGGCGGCGGTGTAAGGGGTGTACCAGCCGAAGGTATCGACGTCTTCCGCGGGGAAGTAGGAGGTGGTGCCGATGTCGCCGCGGGCGCCCCATGAGAAGTGGCCCGGCTCGAGTTTGTGGACCAAGTCGGTGGCATAGGCGATCATCTTGAACTGGGCCCAGGAACGGAACTCGCAAAAGATGGTGAACTCGGGCTGGTATTGCCAGTTGCGGACTTTTTCCGTCGGCGTCGGCTGGATGGCATCGAAAGATTTGTAGGAACGGCCCCATTCTTTGTTCAGGTTGTCGATAGTTTTATATCTGGCTGCGAGCCAGTCCCAATATTGCATGAGGGACTGGTCGTCGTAGCCGGCGTCGTTGGGATGCATGAGCTTGTCGTAAACGAGGCTTGTCATTTTGGAGGGATGCAGGCCAAGCTGGTTGGCGAGCATCGTGTAGGCTTCTTTCTGGATTTCCTTGCCGAGGGCGGAGTTGAGGGGGGGCTGGAGGTTCCAGCGGTTTTTGCGGCCGCGGGAGTCGACGGTGGGGTTGCCTTCGCCGGAGACAGCGGTGGGAACGAAGGAAAGAATCGTGTCACCGTGAACGGACGCAAGATAACCCCATGTGTACATGTTGTTCATGTGTTCGATTTCGGGCCAGGGGTAGTCGTCGGAATAAGATCGTTCCTCCCAGTCGGGACGGAAGAAGTGTTGGGAATTGCTGAAGGCTTGTTTGATGGACAGGGTATTGCAAAGACTGTACCAGGTGAAGTGCTCCGTTTCGCCGGGCCAGTAGTTGTTCATGGCCTTGAGGAAGTAGAAGGGTTTTCCGTTGAGAGAGAGGAACGCGTCACTTCCTTTTTCCTTTCCTCCTTCCCCTTCGTTGTTGACGACGGGGGTCTGGCCGTCAACGAAAGTGACACGGCGTATGATCTCGGCGCGGCGCAGAATCATTTTCCATGTTTCCCTTGCGAAGACGTCTTTGTCCTCGGCGGGGAGGATGACCAGGTCCTGTATTTGCCAGCCTGCGGAGAGGGCGTAGTTGCGATACGGGTTCATGGAGTTGCGGATGTCGCCGAAGAAGCGGAATTTCATCTGTCCGTTTTCGACGAGCACGTCGCGGATTTCGTATTGGACGACGCGTCGCCACCATGCGTTCATGGCGGTTTTGCGGACGCGGCCGTTGATTTCAACGTTGCACTTGTTCTTTTCGAGTCCGGCGTAATAGGACCACTGATTGCCGACGCCGACGATGACGTTGTAGCGGCCGTTGGGGAGGTCGACGTTGAAATAGGTGGAGAGATCGTCGTCGACGTAGACGGAGCCGCGGCGTTCCTCGACGTCGCTTTGGAAATTTTCGTCCCAGGCGAAGTCGAAGGGTTTGCCCATGCCGACGCCGTCGCGTTCGAGCGGCGTGTCGAGGTCGATCCATTTTTTGAAGAAGTCGATATACGTGTTGCCTTTGGAAATGTTGTAGAAGACTTTTTTGTTGTGGAGTTGGAGCCAGTAGCAGGAACGGATGAAGTCAGCGCCTTCGTCACGGACGATGGGGCGAAAGCCGTTGGCTTCGATTTCTTCGTCGGTGAGCTTTGGGATGCCGTCTTCGAGGTAGACGACGTTTTCGGGGTCGGGGATAACCCAGCCGAAGCCTTTGTCTTTGCTGTAATTGGAGTATTCGCTCACGGGGATGCAGTTGTCTTCGAGTTCCTGATTGACGGCGCCGAAGTCGAAGAAGAAGATGCGGCGTGTGGTGTCTCGCGGCAGGACGGAGGTGCCGGAGATGCGGACCATTTTGATGTTCAGCGTGGCGGTGCAGTCGGAAGTGGTGCGGACGACGAAGCCGACCTTGAAATCCTGGCAGTTTTCTTTGACGGGACAGGTTTCCCTGGTGACGTATTTGTAGTCGTGTTGCTTGGGTTTCTGCATGAACCAGAAGCGATTGTCGATTTTATGCATGCGGAGGATGTCGAAGTTCCCGCCATGGCCAAGATTACCCCACCGGTTGACGCCGTCGACGGAGACAGGTTGATCGTCTTTGAAGTAGCGGATGGAAGCCCTGTCGGAACCGGGGGCAAGTCTTGAGTTGTCGAAGGTGCCGATGACTTTACGTTTCATCTGGTCGTTGATGAGGACGACGTCGACGGAAAGCGTGCCGCGATCGGAGCGGTTGGGGATGTCGACTTGCACGTCGAAGGAGAAGTCGCCTGTGAAGATGCGGTTGCTGGTGAGGGTGTAGGTTTGTCCGCTCCCTCCCTTGAGTTGGAGTTTGATGCCGTCTTTGGTGAAAGCGTCTGCGGGGATGTTGGTGGTGTAGGCGGCGGTGTCGTTTTGGGTGATGTCGAAGTCGAGCGTCTGCCAGTGAGCGCGGGCGCGGAGCGTCGTGGAAAGGAGGATCAAGATGGCGAAGGCCAGGTTGCATTTGAATTGGAATTTGAATTTCATTGGGATTTCTCCGGGCGGAACGTCAGTTGGAAGGCTTTGACTTGGCCGGGGGTGAACTCTCCGGCGTCGAGTGATCCGCCGGCGAGTTTGGCGGCTTGGCCATCAAGGGTGGTGGCGGCAAGGGCGGAAGAGCTGAAGGAGAGGCGGGCGTTGCCGCCGCTTTGGGAGGTAACGATCACGAGTGCTTTGCCGTCCTTGGCGAGAATGAATGTGCCTTGAACATCGTCAATGTAAGAATCGAAATGAGAGTGTTCGACGGGCATGAGGCTCAGTTCGCTTTTGCCTTTGGGGAATTTCTGGCAGATTTTCCACCAGGCGAGGTGCTGTTTGTCCCTGGGCGGCCAGGAAATGATGGGGGTGTCGGCGTACGTGGCGGCGAGGCTCATCCATTGCGTTGAGAGGGAATCGAGCATCGGGGCGAAGCCGGCGCCGGCGCGGGAGCGTTTGACGCAGCGGTCGGCAGGTGAGCCGTTCTTGTAGGGGTCGGGAGAGGCGGAGGTGAACGCGTCGCATTCGGCCATTTGCAGGAGGGTGTTGCAGGGAGCGTCTTCCTGAGCGATCAGGAACCCGGCGGTGCCGACGAGGCGGCGGAAATTCCGCATGCAGAGTGCGAAGCTCACGGCGTTGGTGTTGGTGACGTCGAGTTTCTTGAAGGAAATGCGATCGCCACCGGCGTTGAATTCGGCGGGCTGAACGCTGGAGGAGAGGAAGTTCGAATTGGTAATCAGCACACCGTCGCGATCTTTTTGGAAGGTTTTGGTGAACCAGGCGGTGTCGGTGAGGAAGGGCTTGAGGTTTCGCGCGTCGATGGTGACGCCGACGCGGATGTTGGCGGCGTGTGCGGCCTGGACGAGGGTTGTGGTGGCGGCGGGGTCTTTTTGCCAGGCGGTGTTGAGGATCAGGGTGTCGCAGCCTTCGGCGGACATGGCTTGGATATCCTGGGCGGAAGGGAGAGCGTTTTTGGCGTAGTAGATGCGGGCGCCCAGGAGGATGTTGCGGTCGTCGCTGGGGGCGTCGGGGGAGTTGCTGCGTTTGCGCTGGCCGAAGGCGAAGATCATGCGGTTGCGGTAGGTGAGTTCTTCGTTGAGTCCCTGGACTTTGCCGTCGAAGAGGTTCCAGAGGACGCCGAAGCAGGGCTGAGGGCGTTTGGAGCCTTCCCACGGCGGCGGTGGCGACATGCCGGCGGCGGGGCGTATGCAGACCAGAGAGCCGAAGTCCTCGGTGGTGCCGATGATGCTGCGGGCGTCTTCGAGAGCGCATTCGGCGAAAGCGTTCATCGGTGAGCCTTTGATGTGCGTGGTGTCGTAAGCGGTGGCACTGAAGAGCATGGGTTTGTCGGTATCCTCACGCCCAGTAGCAGTGAGGTCAATGTCGAGGGGCAAATGGGAGTAGCCCTGGAGGCCGGCACGGCCGAGACGGCCTCGGAAGACCGGGGGTTTGGTGTCGCCGGGGAAGGCCCAGGCGTATTGGAAGAGGGCCTGGTGCGTGCTGCGAGGCTCCTTGTAGAGTGAATCGTCGAGATTGAAGCCCATCTGCGACCAGTCGAGTTCGTAGACTTCGTTTTGGGGAAGTTGGGCTTCCAGGTCGAGAATGACCACACCGGAGTCGAAGACGTGGACGGTTTGCTTGACCTTCCAGGGGACGGGGGCGAAGCGGTTCTCGAAGATGCGGGGTTGGCTGTAAGTTTCGAAGACGAGTTCGTCGGCCTGTTTCCGCGAGATTGCGGTGGAGGACATGGAGATGGTGGCGGTTGTACCGAAGTCGGGCTTGAGGATTTTGAGGGTAGCCTTGTTGTCGGCGTTGGCGTAGGCGACGTTCCATTCGCCGCTGTAGTAGGCGCCGCGTTTGGTGGAGAAGGAAAGTGCGGGGATGGTGTCGACGGACTTCCAGGCGAGTGTGGAGTTAACGCGTCGCCAGGTGGCGTTGTTTCTGGCGCCGGCGGTATCGCCTAAAGCGGTGAGCATGGCGGGTGTAACGAGGGGGCGAGGACTGCCGCGGAGCCACCAGCCGGGCTCGGAGGAGGATTGCTGTTCGACGGAGGCGAGTTCGCCGCCGCGGTTGGTGTCCCAGACGTAGCGGAAATTACCGCCGGTGACGATCAGGCGCCCCTGGTGCTGGGCGATGTCCATCGCCTGAGCAGACCCGACCGAAAGAGCCCCGATACACAGAAACGAAGCAACAAACGACGTGGTTTTCAACGACATCATCAAAAGTCCGAAAAGGGACCGCAAAATAGACTGTACCAACCTAACGACGGCGGCGGAGATTTGATGCAGGGAAATCGAAGTAATAACTCGGCGAACACATCGTTGGTGCTACTACACCCCCGCCAGTAAGGAGTTCGGCGAATGACGTTCACGATTCGCTTCTATTTTGCCGCGTTTCTTGTTTTCCTGGTGGGGGGGGCCGTCGGATCCGCTCGCGCTCACTGGCAGACCGTCACCTTCGACACCACCAAAAACGACTCGAACGCCTATACTACCGATATCCCCGCGGACGCTTTCACCAAGGATGGCATCACGCTGCAACTCAAAGGCGCTGCAACCTACACCCTCACCAGCAAACAACTCTTCACCGGCGACTTCAGCTACGAACTCCAAAAATCTCTGACCAACCGCAACGAGAGCGGAGCGATCTCCATTGAATTGGTTCTTGTCAACGATCAGAAGAAACGCAGGGCGGTCGGGACGTGGTCCAGTTTTGCTCCGGGGAGCGAACGCTCAAGCGCGCAGTATTTTAAGGACGGCAAGGCTGCCACTTACAGGGGTGAGAGAGGCGTGGGCGACCGCAGCAGCGTACCCGGCCATGAGGGAGACAACTCGCCTGCCGAATGGCTACGCATGCACAAGGCGGACCAACGTGTTTTTTTTATGCACAAACTCGAGAAGAACGCTTACCGGTGGAATCTGTGCAGCTATCCGCCGACCACTTATTTCAATGAAGATTGCGATGAGTTTCAGGTTGCGCTTGTGATCCGCAGCACGGCGGATGCTGTCGGAACGCTGCAGATCAAAACGCTCCGCATCTCCGGCACCAACGTGCTCCCACGCGATAAGACCAAACGTGAATTCCTCTTCGACTTCGGCCCGGTCAATCAGGAACTCGAAGACGATTTCACGCCGGTGAGCGAATACACCATGTATTCGCCCGAGAAAGGCATGGGCTGGGTCATTCCGGAGCCGGAGAAGATCGTGCGTCCCAATGATGTGGGTTGGTTTACCGACTCGCAGATTGCGGCCGTGCCTTTGCAGTCGATCAACGATGACTGGCCGGGTTGGGCGCAGAATGGCGTGCGGCAGTCCTATTGGATGATGCAGAATGACAAGAAGCTTTTTTACTCGCAAAGCTTCGGCGGCGATTTCATTGCGTTCTTTCAGAAATATCTCGATTTGAAGACGCCGCTGGAGCGGGATGCCGTGGGGATGGCCAAGCCGTATAAGTTTTCCATGATCGATCAGTATTCGAAGGATGTGGAGGAGCGACGCGGATCGACGTACATCGACGACGATCTTTCCGGGGAATTTGTCGTGGACCTGCCGAACGGGCAGTACAACGCCATCATCGGCTGCGGCTATACGCCCAACGGTTTCTGCGGCGAATTCGCGGCCTTCAATCTCGAAGTCAACGGACGCGTTCGCAAACAGAGCCTCCGGCCTGATTTCCGCCGCTGCAGCCAATATCCCATCCGCACCATCAACGTCGACAACAGCCAGATGCGTTTCCGATTCTTCTGCGATGTTCGCAAGTCCATGGATAACTACAAGAATCACAACATCGGCACCGGCTGGTTTATCTCTTATATCATCATCCTTCCCGTCGAAGACAGAACAGCAATGGACGCATGGGAATGGAAGATTATCAAGCGTCGCGGCGATATCATCCGCCGAGTCGCATTTGTCGAGGGCGACCCCGCCGTCACCGCCAACGAAGGTCGAATCACCGTCGCTACTCCACCCCCCCACCGACCTGTCGCCACCACTCAAGCTTCACCCCCCACCTCCACTCCTCCTCTCGTCACCGACGTCGGTCAGAACGGCTTCCTCACCCTCAACGGCAAGCCCTGGTACTTCCTCAAACTCCAGTGGAATTACAACCCCGGCGTCACAAATCATTACATCTACTATAATCTCTATAACACACTGCACTTCCAGGACGACATGCAGTATTCCAAGCAGTTTTTCAAGTCGGACTGGGAAAAACGCTCTTACTCCGACGACTATCCCTGGCGTTTGATCGACCAGCTTAATACCGCGTATTCGTGGGGAGCCGTCTCCACCGTCCACCATAAAGGCATTCTTTCGTTCGTGCCGCAATCGGTGCTGGGTGAAGGTAATCCGACGGTGGATTCCCGCGGGCGTCGCAACCGCTACAATCTCCAGCCGCCGCTGAATTCGGCTCTGGGCAAGGAAATCCAGAAAGAAGCCTTCACCATGATGTCCAATCAGATCGGCACGCATCCGGACGTCGCCGGTCACTATATTTTCGAGGAGCTCTGGCATCCCGAGGAAGCCGGTTACGACGATCAGTCCATTTTGCAATACTGGCAATGGCTGCAGGACAAGTATCACACGATCGATGCACTCAACAAGGATTGGGGGAGCCAATACACGCAATGGGAGGATATACTTCCGCCGGTGCAACTCCAGCGGAATGAATTCTGGCAGTTCACGCCGGAATACGTGAATTTCCGCAATTTTCGCAGCTGGGCGCAGCAGCAGACGATCAAGGACGCCTGCGCACTGGTACGAAAAAACGAGCCGAATCATTTTACCTGGGGCGCCAAAGGCGACTTCGGCACGCAATCATGGTATCCCGCGGAGTATCTTGATGGCTTCGGCTGGTATACGCCGCAGACTGCAGCCAGCGCCGCTCGATACTTCGGCAAGACCGCGATCTGCGCCGGCTATCGCATCGACAATGAGTGGGTTTACACCGATGGTCGCAAGCAATTCGACCACGTTCCCGGCCCTCGCAAATACAAGGGCCGCGAGGAAGCTAACCACTGCTACAACATGGTCCTGACGAAAATTTTCAAGGGGGCCAAAGGGTTATGGAACGAGTGGTACAGCGATGCGTTCTGCGATCCGTTCCACCGAACGGACCTGGTTCGGCGCGATGCGCCCAAGTACAAGATCAAGGAATGGACCGGTCAGTTGGGGTTCTTCGATCCGCCGGCTTTTGAAGGTCCGCCGGTCAAGCTGCAAAGGGCCGCCCTTTACGCGGACCGTGCGAACCAGATGCTCTACCGTCTGGACCAGCTCTGGCTGCCCGCCGCTCCGCTTGCGCCCAGAATCCTCGTCCCCTGCACGCAGGAAAGTTTCTATCTCAGCTTCTTCGGCGGTGAAAAGGCTGCCCACGACTTTGAAAACAAGATCATGCCGCTGTTCAACTCCGCCGGCGCACCGCCTGTGGACTTCATGGCTCTTTCGGCGGTGAAGGATTTTTCGGCGTACCAGTTGATCGTCCTGGGCGATACTTCTCAGGCCATGTCCAAGGTCGATGCGCAGCGGATCCGCGACTTCGTCAACAAGGGCGGCAAACTCATCATCATGAACGCCGGCGGATTCTCCGACGATACCCACCCACGCCGCTACTGGGGCAAAGAGGACGAAGTCTATCCCCTCGAAGAATTTGCCGACCTCGGCGGATATCGGCTCCAATCCGGCAATGCCTGGAGCAAACCTTACGATGGCACCGCTGCCAGATTCGTCAAAAACGACATCGATCCGACGATCGCCTACGACACGCCGATCGGCGAATACACCATTAATTGCTACTACGCGCCCACCGAAGGCTCACAGGTCTTCCTCAAGGGCCGCCTCAAGGACAATCGCGAAATCGCCCTGGGCATCATCAACAGCAAGAAGAACGTCGCCGTCATCGGCTTCCCCCCCAATAACGATGATGCCGCTCACGCCATCTCGATTTTCTTCCGCAAACTGTTGACCACATGGAAGATCGATGGCCGCGTCACGATGGACGGCATCGACGACGCCTGGAACATGTACGCCGGCTGTCTCACCGGTCCCGACTACACGCTCGCCACGGTTTGCAATAACAACATGGATACACCCAAGACACTCAAGCTTCGCCTGAATTTCCTCCCCCCCGGCAACTACGCCGTCATCGACGTCACCGGCGAACATCCCGACCTCCTCACCAAACCCGACGGCGGCATGACGCTCAAGAGCGACCCCGCCGGCCGCGACATGCAGATCAACTTCCAACTCTCCGCCCAGCAACTCGCCCAGCAAGGCATCCCCTGCACGGTTCCCCCGCGCCAGGCACAGGTCTTCCTCATCCGCCCGCTCGAGCAAAAAGTGTGGGTCTCCATCTGGCGTCCCTGGCTCCAATCGTTCGTGAAACATCCCTTGACGATCGTCTACGGCACCGGCCCTGCCGACCAATCTTCCGCCCAACAAATTCAAGCCGCTCTCGCCAAGGCAGGCATCCAGGCCACGCTCGCCGCCGCCACCGACATCAAGCACAAACACGAACACCACGAGGTCCGCATCGATCCCTTCAAACGCCAGGCGCTCCCCCAGGACGATCCGACCAAATGGTTCCTCGTGGATACGTTCGACAACGAAGTCGTCGATACGGACAACAACCTCATCGTCGTCGGCTCTCTTGAGAGCAACGAACTGCTCCGCTTCTGGACCCGTGAGGATTCTTTCATTTACGACAAGCTCACGGAGAAAGCGTCGGCCAAATATCCCGGCCCCGGCCGCGGCGTCATCGGCTCCGTCGATTCCATTAATTCACCTCTCTACATTACGCAAAGCCAATCCCGCGACGCCATCACCATCGGCGGTTCCGACTCCGCCGGCCTCCAAGCCGCCACGCAGGAATTCATCCATTTACTGACCCAATACACCCATCCCGATAAATGATGAAAGCCCCTCGCTCCAGGTCAGCCGCCCGTAGTGTGGTCCACACCGATTTCGATCGCAAAAAAACATAGCCGCATCATCGTCTGAATGATTTTCGTGATTTTTCGAGTTACGACGCTCTGGACCGTTTGACCAACGCCCGGAAAGGCACACTTGATCCCGCCAAAACCAGCCTCACCGGCACCGCCGCCAGTGAAGAACAATTCTCGCTCGACAAACTCGGCAACTGGACGCACTACCTCACCCAAACCAACGGCGCCACCACCCTCGACCAAACCCGCACGCACAACGCCGCCAACGAAATGGGAACGATTACCACGACGACCGGTAGTGCGTGGACTTCGTCCGTGCACGATGCCGCCGGAAACATGATCAACGAAATGGCGGACGCCTTGAAATTGGCAGACCCGGACGCTACTTCTTTGCGGCTTTTTCTTTGACTTTTTTGAGAGCGGATTTGGCAGTGTCGTTGCTGGGGTCGGCACGTAACCACATTTCGTAATATTTGATAGCATTGGGGTAATCGTCTTTGCCGTCGTAGACGGCGGCGAGCGCAGCGATTGGGCCGGTGGCGAGGGGATCGAGGGTTGTGCCTTGGGTCCAGTACGCGATGGCTTTGTCGAGGTTTCCTTTGGATTGAGCGATTTGGCCGAGGCCGTTGAGGGCGGCGACGTTGCGGGTATCGAGCGTCAGGCAAGTATCGAAGGATTTTTGAGCTTCGTCGGTTTTTCGCTGGGCCCATTGTGTCCAGCCGAGGCCCTGCCAGGCGTTGGCGTTTGTGGGGTCGAGTTGCGTGGCGGCGAGGAACAGCGGTTCGCCCTCGGCGGCGTGATTTTGATTGAAAAGCAGCCAGCCTTTCTGGGCTTTTTTGCGGGATGCGGATTTGATGTTTGCGGGTTCGTTGGCTGCCGACGGTTTTGGCGGAGTTGCTCGAAGTTGAGCACGGATCGTTTTTGCTTGTTCCGCGGTCAGGTCACGCGGAACGAACTCCAGTAAGGTGGTGGGGGAGAGGAGTGTGAGGTTTTCTTCGTGCTGGCCGAGGGAGATCATTTTGGGTTTCAGGGCGTTCATTCGGTCGGCTTTTTCCAGGACCAGTACGTTGACCTGGGCGTCGCCGTCGGAGAGGTAAATGTGGTAAAGAGCGGACAGCGGACATGCCAACTCTGTGCTGATTTTTTGACGCTGAGCTGCCGCGATTTGATCGATGCGGGTGAAAGCGATTCCGGCGTGCTGAAGCTGAAGGAGAACGGGCAGAGTGGGGTCGGCGGTGGCTTCCTTGATGGCGCGTCTCATGTCGTCGCCCAGCGCCTGGCGGCGTTGGGGATCGAAAGGTTTGTTGCTGGTTTTGAAGGTATAGGAATAGGCGGGAAGGGGTTGGTTGGCGCCGTCGCTGCGGAAGCCCGTGAAGGGCGAAAAGTTGAGCCCGATGAAGTAGGTTTTATTCGGCTCAAGGCGGACGGGGAGCAGGGCGACGGTATGCTCGCTGAGCCATCTTGCGTCAACGTACTTGTCGTCGAATGGGGGGAAAGTATCGGGATCGGTTTGGCACCAACTGAAGCCGTTGCCCATTTTTTGGTTGAATCGCAGCATCAGGAACGGGGTGTTGGGATCGACGTCGACGGCTCCGTTGGCGGGGAGCATCCGGAGAATCAGCGGGGCGACGGGCTTGTCGGCGGGGGCTTTCTCGTCGGTTGTCAATGGCTTTTTTTCCAGGGTTTCGTGCCCGAGATACTTGCCGAACTTGTCGAATGTAAATCGGTATTCGATGAGCAGCTTGTCCTTGTCCCAAATCGTCGCTTCGCACTGATAATCGATTGAAAACGTGCCGTCGGCGTTTGTTTTCATGTCGCCCCATTTCAATGTTTTTCGGGCGGTGATGTCGCGGAAGTTTTCGCCGAAAAACTTTTCGACCCCGTTTTTCAAGGTTTGCTGCGTGATGTCCGTCGGGGCGGCGGCAACGATTTCCTGCGATTCCTTTTTGAGATCGAGGAGCTTGCCATCCTTGTCGAACGTGAATTGGGCGTCGAAGATGAAACGGTGTTTGTCCCCGACCAAAGCTTCGCACTTGTAGGTGATGGAGACGTTGCCTTTGGCGTCGGTCGTCGGATCGCCCCAGGTTAATGTTTTTCGCATGGTGATATCACGATCATTGTTCATGAAATAATCTTCAACGTAGCCCATCCATTTGGCTTTGTCGGCGGAGACCGGCGGCGTTGATTGCGCGTAGCTGGTCATGCAGAGCAGGACGAGGAGCAGGAAAATGCCGCAGGCGGAGAGGCGGCGTAGCAGTGATGGCGGACGATGGGTTTGCATCATGGTTAATCTCCTTTCAAGGTTTAAGCGGGTTTCGACGATACCCAGGGAGCCGGGGATATAACGTTGCGCGGCGCCGTTCTGAGCCGCGACCGTAAGGGAGCGACCGTGCGGCAAAGCGAGAACGGAGCCTGTCGCTCCCTTACGGTCGCGGCTCTGATGGCCCAATGCCGGGACGGGATTCAGTTCGAGGATCATTTGCAGCAGGGAGTGGCCGTAATCGCGGCGATCTTTTTGTTCGAGGATCGTCAACACGCGATCGTCGCAGGCGGTTTCGCAATCGAATTTGAGCAGGCGACCGAGCAGCCAGAAGAGGGGATTGAACCAGTGGATAGCGAGCGCCAGCGTCCAGAGCCAGGCGAGCCAGATGTCGCCCTGTTTCAGATGGACCAGTTCGTGGAGCAGCAGGTGGCGGATGCGTGTTTCGGTGGCTTGGGTGGGATGAGAAGGGGGGGCGAGGAGGGACTCGGGGATCAGGATGCGCGGCCGCAGTGTGCCGACGAGACAGGGCGAAGGAATGTAAGGCGAAACGATCAGCACTGGCCAGGCACTTAGGCGTAAGGTTTCGCGGCATTCCAGGAAAAGGGTCTGCACCCAGTCCGGCACGGCGACCGGCTGGCGGGTGGCGTGTTTGATGACCGTGCGATTCCGCCCGATGGCGATGCTGAGCAGCGTGAGGGCGCCGAGGAGCCAGAGGGCAAGGAGAAGAGTTTGGAAGTTGTAAGATTTGGGTTCACCGGGGAGTTGCGGGGAGTTGAAGTGATGTGTGATGGAATCCGCTTTCGTCCCTGCCGGGGCGATGGCGGTTTCCGGGGGACTGGTGTCCCACGGCGGCGCGGCTGTTGCCGCTTGCCGTGGGCTAAGGGCTTCGGCCCCTACCGGGGCCACCCCTCTCTCGTGCGTATCTGCTACCGGGGCCGAGGAGCGGGCAAGCCCGTCCGCTAAAATGGGAGGGGCCATTTTGGGATGTGGTCGATATAAAAGTCCCAGCGGGTGATAAGGTGTCGGAAGGGTCAGCGGGACGAGGGCTTTGAGGATCAGCAGCGTCCAGAGCAGCCGTTTGGCGTTGGGGCCGAGCCAACGGCCGAGGAGTGGTCGTACCGCGAGGATCAAGAATGCGGCGACAAACAGCTCCGCAAAGTACGTGGTAAAAGAAGCTACGACCATATCTTTACTCGTCTTCCTCTTGTTCTCGTTTTTTGAGCAGGCGGCGTAGACGCTGGACGTCCTGGGCGTCGAGGCGTTCCTCTTCCAGAAAATGGGCGATGAGCGACATGGGATTGCCGTGGAAGAAGCGGTCGAGGAAGGATTGGCTTTCCTGCAGGAGGCAATCGTTGCGGCGGATGGCGGGCTCGAAAACGTACATGCCGTGGATTTTGCGGCGTGCGACGGCCTGCTTCTGCAACAGGCGATCGAGAAATGCTCGAACGGTTTTGACGGTCCACGACGCCCCCCCCCTCTCCGCCGGCATCCGCTCGAAAATTTCGGCGGCGCTCAACGGCGACTCGCTCCATAAAATCTCCATGACCTCCCATTCGGACGGCGGAATTTTCGTCGGCTTGCTCATGCTTTTTGACTCCTTATGCTTTCAATATACAGCAAATGCTGTCTACTGTCAACTGTTATGGTGTAAGTTCAAGGTAAACGAACGTTGATCTTCGATCAACGGCTAAACGGATCGTGGGGTGTACCTTCCGCCACCCCATTCATCGGGGCGTTGCCTGCGGCGGCGCGGGCTGCGTTTCGGGAATTCGTAGCGCTACACGTCCCCAGCCTGGCGGGCCGAGTTCCTCCTTCGCCCAGCTTCGTACCCATGTCTGTAATCCGCCATCGTTGTCGCTCACCGCGATGTTCATCACACAGCTTGTCTCTCCCCTCTTTTCATCCCGCATCACCATCTTCCGCGGCAAGATCAGCATCACCGAGTATCCCTCTTTTTGCGTCTGGACTTCCGCTTTGATTTCGGCGTTTTCCTGCCGCACCAATGCGGTCTGTTTCTCGCCCACGCCACTGTTTTTCCACAGTTCCGGTCCGTTCGCTCCGAACGGCAGCACCCAGATTCGCTGTACGCTTTCGGCGTTGCTTTTTGGCCCCGCCGCCCAGGCGACGCTCACCGCATCACCGGCCAAACCTCCCCACTTCCAGTCCAGCGCCTTCGACTCCGCGTAACACTGCACCGCATCATCCACATGCACACGCATATACAGATTCTCGCCCTTCCACGTCATCTCCCATGTCGGGGAATGTTTCAGCGGTTCGTCACCGCGCAGGTCCCACACAAACGTTCCGCCCTTCACCGCCCGTGTCTCCGCCAGTTCCGCGTGAGGCACCACCGGCACTCGCCGCTTCAACAGCACCTCATGCATCCTCGCACGGTCGTCCCTCCAATGCACCACGAACTCCACCTGTGGCGGCACCAGCTCGGTTGCTGCCGAAGCCGTCAAATGCAGGCGATGCTGTTCCTTCACACCCGCCGGCAGATCGCGTACCAAAGACGGCAGTTTCCACGGCGTATCAAAACTCTCCACGAAGACATTGGCATTCTCCCGCAGCGTTGCCGTCGATAAGTTCTGTGCACTTGCCAGACGCATCTCCACGCGGATCGGCACATCCAGTGGATTGCCTAATGCCAGCGTCAGTTCCCCCCCCCCCCATTCTTCTTCGCACCCGGTTCCAGCACTCCTACGACGCCCAGCACATCGTTTGGAATCGCCTGGATTTTTCCCAGCACTGCCCGCTCGCTTGCCGTGATCACGTCGGCAGCGACGATCATTCCTCTTTCCATGCCCATCTCAATGATCGACGCGTGCATTGCTGCGTCATTTTGCGTCTCTGTCGCGTCGAACTTTACCAGAGCGAAGCCTCGCACTTCGGTTGCCGCATCCTGCTTGATGCGAGCTGCCGTTGCGCCCATGACCGTGTACTGAATTCCGTCGAGCAGGCCATCATCGGCGTATGCCTGCGTTCCGCCTGCGTACACGGCCACTACCTTCGGCCCTCCCCCCCACACAGCGTCGCCCATCCCCTCCACGTGCACAATCGGCTTGCGGTTGAACGCCACCAACAGATCATGCACCTTCGACCAGTTGCTCTTCTTCTCCCGCCACAATGGCCGATGCACCATCACCACCACCTGCTCGGTTCTCCTCTCCCCCGTTTTCCGCCCGAGCTCGAAGGCTCCCTTCAAATCTTCCTTCAGCCATTCCAACTGCCCGTCGCGGATTGTGTCACCTTTTCCCAATCCCTCTTCGCTGTTCAACACGATCACGTGTACTCCGCCGCACTGGGCGCTGTAATACAGCGGCCCGAAATAGTTTTTGTAGAGTTCTTCGCATCTCCGATCTTCCGCCGCTCCTTGCCCGCTGCTGCGCTCGCCGCTCATCACGTCTCGCCGCCCAACGCACGGATACCACGGCATGTTCAAGCGATCCAATTCCCCTCGCACCGCCATCACCTGGCGCGCATATTCCTGCCCGCTTCGTGTCAGCCCGTTCACCAGGTTGCCCACGGTGAAGACCGCGTCGGGCGAGAGCAGATTCACCTGCCGCACTGCATCTTTGACGTACTGCGTGCTCGCTGCGTTTGTCGGCGACAAATCGCCCAGGATCACAATCGTCCGTGACCCGAGCGCTTTCCGGCAGCGTGGCAGCGGCAGGCCGTCCGTGCCAGGAGAGAGAGCGTCGCCTTCGCCTTGCGACTGGAGGGACTGTTGCGTGGCGGCGGGCAGATCGATGAACGATGAGGGGGATGGCGGCAGCTCCATGGCCCAGACTACAACAACGCCGAGCAACATCGCCGCAATACCCCAGCACCACCCTACCGCTTTTCGGCTGTTCGATCCCATCGCATCCTCGCTGTCATTCCGCATGATTCAATCGAGTATTCGAAATTCACCACGCACTCGGCTATCCTACAACACGGCTATCCTACAGTGGGAGGCACCATGTCCGCAGCCGCTGCACACCCGCGAACTTTGCATCTACCCGCCGACAGTACCGCCGCTCCCCCCCTTCTTCCCCGTGCCGAGGCACCGCGGCAAGTCCGCGTCGATGGACACGATCTGACGATCTTTGTGGAATCGGCGCCCCTCGTCGAGAACATGCTCGCGGATATCCTCGCCGCCAAGTCACGCGTCTGGTTGGAAGTGTATATTTTTGCAAACGACGCATCGGGGCGGAAGATCGCTGACGCTCTGAAGCGAAAAGCTGCGGAGGGGCTGGACGTTCGGCTTCTTTACGACGCGGTTGGTTGTGCTGCTACGCCGCGGGCGTTTTTTAACGACATGGCGCAAGCCGGCGTGAGGATTCACGAATTTCATTCGCTGCTGGAAGGTCTCCGCCGCTTCCGACTCTTTTCCCTGGCCAACATTCGCAATCACCGCAAACTGCTGGTCATCGACGATGTTGCCGCCTACTTCGGCGGCATGAACCTCATCGACAACGGCGAAGCGTTGAAAAATTCCCCCCCCCATCTCCACCCCCATCTGCCCATCTCCGCCGGCTGGCGAGACGTTCACCTCCGTCTCGCCGGTCCGCAGCAGCCCGAGCTGGCCGATTCCTTCGACCACTCCTGGCGTAAAGCGCACGGCGAAAAAATCCCACGCCGCTCCCTGAAATACCGCCGCGCAATGCTACGCACGATCGAGGACGATACCCTCCCAAAAACTCGAAACTCGAAACTCGAAACTCGAAACTCAAACGAGGAATCGATCCACTTTTTTGATTCCGGTCCCGGCGTGAAATACTCCCGGGCCGCGCGCATCTTCACCCGCACCCTCAAACGAGCTCGGCGCAGCATCATCATTTCGATGGCCTATTTCATCCCCGTCGGCAGTTCTTTACGCGCCCTATTCCGCGCCAGGCGTCGCAAGGTTCGCGTCCGCATCATTGTGCCGGGACAATCCGATGTTCCCATTGTCCAACGAGCGACTTCCTACCTTTACGACCGTCTCGTCCATCGCGGCATGCGGATCTACGAGCGCCGCCATCGCATGCTCCATTCCAAAGTCGTCATCGTCGACGACACGTGGACCATCGTCGGCTCCGCGAACCTCGATCCGCGATCGCTCTACATCAACCTGGAATTCCTCGCGGTGATCCGCTCCCCAAGCCTCGCTCGGATCATGACCGACATCTGCCGGTTCGAAATATCGCAATCTCAGCGGATCACCTCCGCCCACTGCCACCGCGTTCCGTGGTACCACCGCTTCATCAACAGCCTTGCGTGGTCGCTCCGCTGGTGGCTGTAAATAGGGACAGACGCGGTTCGAATTTGTGTGGTTTGCGAAAATTGGATTTTTCTGGAATCGTCCACCAACCTCAGCGATGATCCGTTGTCGAAAGAGTAGCGAATTGGTGTGCTCAATGAGATCGTGCGCCTGTGGTCTGCGTTTTTCCGCGGGTGCCGGTCTGATGTGGAGATTAAAATGGGGAGAGAGGCGGGTCGTTGCCGATAGGATGGGCAGCGGCGTCAGGCTCGAAGTCAGGGGGAAGGGTTGGAATGAGAGGTCAGGACAAAACGATGATTGTGGATTGCCATACGCATATCTGGCAGAGTCCGGAACAGCTGGGGGATGGGGCGTTGACGGAGCTGTCGCGGCCAACGGTGGTGGCGGGGCAGAAGATGCGGCTGCTGCCACAGGCGGATACGGCGAATCATCTGCTGGCCAGCGAACCGGCGGATAAGACCTTTGTGTTAGGCTTTCGGTCGAATTATCTCGGAGCACAGATTCCCAACGAGTACGTTGCGGATTACTGCCGGGAGCATGCGGACCGGATGATCGGCTTTGCGGGAATCGATCCGACAGACCTCGACGCGGTCGAGCAGGTCTCGCGGGTAACGCAGGAGCTGGGCATGAAGGGCCTGTGCATTTGCCCGGCGGCACAGGATTTCCATCCGTTGGATACGCGGGCGATGGCGGTGTATGAACGGGCGGCGGCGCTGCATCTGCCGATCTTTTTTTATCCGGGGACGCATCTGTCGCCCAAGACGAAGATGGAGTATGCAAGGCCGTTCCTGCTCGACGAAGTGGCACGGGCGTTTCCGAATCTGAAACTGGTGGTCTCGCATATCGGGTATCCGTGGGTGGACGAAGCGCTGGTGCTATTGGGCAAACACACAAACGTGTATGCGGATGTGGCGGCATTGCTGCGGCGGCCGTGGATCGCGTACGATGCGCTGGTCAGGGCACATCAGTTCCAGGTGATCGATAAGCTGCTGTTTGGTTCGGATTTCCCGTTCACCACGTCGAGCGAGTGCATTGAGACGTTGTATACGATCAATCAGGTGGCGATGGGGACGAATATGCCGACGATTCCGCGTGAGAGTCTGCGGGGAATCGTGGAGCGTGATGCGTTGGGGCTGTTGGGGATTCACCTGCCCAGTGCGCGGATGCTGGCGAGCATGCCTAAACAACGGCGAGTACAGAAAGCGGGATAAGAAGCCAGAAGTCAGAAGCCAGTAGCCAGAAGGTTTTAATATGCTGTAAACTTGAAACCTTCTGGCTTCTGGCTTCTCTTTTAAGGTCGCCCATGCTCAAGTCTCTCGAGATCAAGCTCGCCGCTCTGGCTCAGCATCGTTTTGATAAGACTTTTATTCTTGCTGACGCGAAAGACGCCGACATGGCCTTCGGCATCGCGTCGCCCGGCAAGGACCACACGGGCAAACTTCGCTCACTCGCCGAGTTCCGCGAGCAGATTCGACAGATCGTCAAGCAATCGCTTGTCGATATCATGCTGATGTCTGCCAGTACATCCGAGCAGCTCACCATCCGCGAACGCCTTTTTGATGACTCGGCGGTGACTCCTGCCGTCCGGGCCAACGACACCACGGATATCCATCTTGCCCGCGGATCGTCCTATGCTGCCGCTCCGTCTCGCCCGTTCGCCTCGACCACCATCGACCACATCCAGACCGGACATTTTCCTTCCACCATTTCCCTGCCTGTTCCCGGCGCAAACCTGGGCCTTTACTCGGTCACATTCAATAATCTCCCCGACTACGATCTGGCCACGCTGGAAGCTTACAAGGCTTTTCGCCTTCAGGCCGAAGGAAAACGCTTCGCACACTTCCTCGAAGTCTTCGCTCCCAATGTCCCCGCCTCCGTCCACCGCATTCCTCCCGGCGATATCCCCGCGTTCATCAACGACAACATCGTCCGCATGCTCGCCGGCGTTCCCTCCGCCTCACGCCCACGCTTCCTCAAAATCCCCTACCTCGGCCCCGCTGCGATGGAAGAACTCTGCGCCTACGACACCTCGATCCTCGTCGGCATCCTGGGCGGTTCTGCCGGCACCACACACGACGCTTTCCACCTCCTCCATGCCGCCAAAACGCACGGCGCCCGCGTCGCCCTCTTCGGCCGCAAGATCAACACCGCCGAAGACCAACTCGCTTTTGTCGAGCATCTTCGTCTCGTCGCCGACGATCAACTTTCGCCCCTCGACGCCGTGAAGAGCTACCATGCCGCCCTGAAGAAACGCCACATCCTCCCCAAACGCAAACTCAAAGCCGACCTTGCTCTGACTGCCGGACACAGCGCCTATGGGAAACCGCGACGAAAGAATAAAAGTTAAAAGTTAAAGGGTAAAAGGCATCTTGGACACTTTTACCTTTTATTCTTCTCCCATTGACTCCCGCCCCTACCGACTCGAAGATGCTGACATGATTACAGTGCATTACGATATTTTAGCCGTCGGCGTCGCGGCCGTCGATGACCGCCTCTATGTGGCCGCCTATCCTGCCGCCAATTCCAAGGCTCCGATTCTCCGTACGGCACGGGCTCCCGGAGGACTGGCCACCACGGCGGCGGCCACTGCCGCGCGGCTTGGCGGGCACGCTGCCTATGTCGCACGACTGGGAAACGATGAACTTTCCAACTACATGACCGCTACGCTCGGCGCTTTTCACGTCGACATCTCCCACATCATTCCCGACGCCGACGCCGCTCCGTTTCATAGCACCATTATTGTTGACAATGCTGGCAACC
Organism: Phycisphaerales bacterium; assembly: GCA_009781185.1. Classification (GTDB taxonomy): domain Bacteria; phylum Planctomycetota; class Phycisphaerae; order WQYP01; family WQYP01; genus WQYP01. The sequence continues at coordinate 24,596 of WQYP01000010.1, forward strand.
GGACGATTCTTTATGACTCCTCCCGCTACCGCCAGGTCAGTGATTTGCCGGACTCGCTGCTTCGTGCCGCGAAGCTTATTTTTCTCGACTATCTTCAGGATCCTGCGCCCATGGATCTTGCCCGGAAGATTCGGGCCATGAGCAATCCGCCGATCCCCATTCTCGCCGACATCGAAGGCCGATCCGACGCGGCGCTAGCCATGCTGCCCTTCATCGATCATCTGATTGTGTCGGAGGATTTCGCCCGCTGGGCCACCCGAACCGACGATCTCGCGGCAGCCTGCAAAACCCTCGCCCAATCCCCGCGTGCCGCCACCATCGTCACCGCCGGCGACCAGGGATGCTACCTCATCACCCCCCCACTCATCGCTCCGCTGCACGTCCCCGCGTTCCCCATCACCGCTGTCGACACCACCGGCTGCGGCGACACGTTCCACGGCGCCTTCGCACTGGCCATCGCTCGCCATTTCACGCCGCACCAAGCCGCGATTTTCGCCAATGCCGCCGCGGCTCTGAAAGCCTCCCACACCGGCGGCTGGGAAGCCCTCCCCACCGCCCCGGCCCTTCTGAATTTCCTCCAACAACGTCTCGGCCCCCCCCCCCTCACCGCCGACCAGGCACTCCTTGCCAAAGTCGCTTCGTTAGCAGGCTAATCTGAGGCAAAATCAAACAATCAGAGCCGCGAGCGTAAGCTCGCTTCGTGGAGCCGCAGTTGCACGAAGCGAGCTTACGCTCGCGGCTCTGATGTTTTGCCTCCCCCAATGAAAAGGTGCGTCGAGTTTCGGCTCGACGCACCATATTTCTCCATATCCCCAGGTTTTCATGCTTGCCATAACGGAAACGAAGGCTTTACGCCGCCGGAGCCGGGATGGAAAGGAATATCGGTTCCGGGACAGCCACTATGCCGGCAATGTCACCGACGTAGCAACTCTTTGCGCAGCCTTCGCTGCCGTTCACGAAGGAGAACTCGAAGAGATCGTGATCGGGGGCAAAAGGGAGGTAAACGAATCGCTATTGACGAAGGTATCGCACGAACCGGTCGCCAAGTCGGTGGTGAGAGAGACAGGGAGCGTGTTGTCATGGATGTAGCTGGAGTCGAGGTCCGTGTTCACCATGCCTACCGTGCCACTGGATTGACTGCGAATAAAAACGTCATAGCCCGGATCATAGTTATTAAGTTCCGTACGGGGGGTCGCTTCGCTAAAGAGCTTCGGCTGAGGCGAATTGATACTCTCGAACAGGGCGGCTTGAAGTTGCACAGCGCTGAATGCCAGCACGCCAACGGCAGCGAGCGCGAGAAGGGATTTGGATTTAGACATCGTAAAATCCTCTCCGGGTGTTGACAAAGGCCACCCTACAGCCCCTCTCTGCTGCCCTTTGGTTGATCCGCTCACACAAGCGGACACTGAACAAAAGTAAAAACACCTCCTTTTCACCTGGCACTGTCGCAAGGAAATACGCGATAAATAAACACTCTTTCCTGAATAAAACCAACTATTCAAGAAAATAAGATCAAACACCGCAAATTGTTCACTATGGAAGACTATCACACATCAACGCGCCGCTTTGCACGACACATACTTCCATCATCTCTTTCACCTCCACCGTGGGCCGAACTGCCCGCGGCCATGAAATGATGTTCAGCAACTGGAGTATGACACGAGAACGACGTTTGTCAAGGAAAAAACAAAAATAACCCATTCAGGTCACGTCCGTTTTTCCGGGATGCAATAGCCTTGCGTGGAAACGCAAGGCTTAACGCATCCTGCGCGACTCACTGATGTGTTTTATGGGGGTCTCTGGCGGCCGCAGCCTTGCGATGCCTCGCAAGGCTAAGCGGCGATGCGGTCAGCGGGGAGGATTGCGGGGGACGAAAGTTCGGCGGGCTTGCTTGTGCCGGCAGGAAGCGTACGGGTCATCCAGGAACCATTGCTGGCGGTGAGGATGCTGTAGGGGACGACCCACCAAAAGCTGGTGAACCAGAAGAGGCTGTAGAGCACGCCGTAGATGCAGTCGCTGTTTCGTTCCCGCATCCAGAAGTAAATTTGCATCAGGCTGGCGAAAATAACGATGTAGGCAAGATACTGGAGCAGGAAGAAGGGGTTAATCAGGCTGTAGGCCAGTGACACGGCGATGAGGATGTAGGGGCAGATCATGTCGGCGCAGCCTAAGACCCATTCGAGGTTGGCGAGGTGACGGAAGCGATTGCGGAAGGGTTTCCAGCAGAATTTGCCGTAGGTGATGTTTTCGCGGAGATTGCCGCGTTCCCAGCGTTGATACATGCGGGCCATTTGTTTGTAGGTGGTGGGGACGTTGGTCCAGACGACGGCATCGCTCTGGAACGAAATCTCGTGGCCCTCGCGCAGAATGAGGTTGGACAGGGCACGGTCCTCGGCGATGGTGGCGGGCTTGCCACGCCAGCTCTGGTTGTTCCAGTCATTGAGGACCGCTTCGACGGCTGTTCGGCGATAGGCGGAAAAAGCGCCGGGCGTACAAAGCACCGCGCCGATCTTGCTTTGATACGCACGTGTGAAATCGAAGGCGAGGACGAAGGAGGCTCGCATCATGCGGGGGAGGATACCGGCGCTACGATTGAGGACTTTGATATTGCCGGCGACGGAGCCGATGCGGGGGTCACGGGCGATGGGGGTAACGAGACTGCGGAGTGCATTGCGTTCGACGACGGAGTCGGAATCCATGGTGACCAGCACATCGCCGGCGGCAAGGGCGAAACCGACGCGGAGACCTTGGCGTTTGCCACCGTTCTTGGCCATGCGAATGGCGCAGACACAATCAGGATGGCGTTTGGCGGCGGCGTCCATGTGAAGCCAGGTGTCGTCCTTCGAGCCGTCGTCGATGGCGATAATCTGCATCTTGCCGCGAGGATAATTGGAACGGGCGATCGAATCGATGGATTTGGCGACGTCGGAGCCTTCGTTGTAGGCGGGAATGATGACGGTGACGGTCGGAAGCTCGTCATCGGCAAGAGCGGGCATGGGACGGTAAGTGATGGCCATGACGACGCGGATAGCGGTGATGACGAGCATGAACGAAGAGTAAGCGCCGCCGAAAGCGAGAAAAAGGCTACCGAGTCGAGAATGGAAGTCTTCGGCAAAATGGGGAATGTGGAACAGAGCACCGGTAGTCCAGGCGGCGTAAACGATGAGCGTGTAAAAACTCAGGAGGCCGGCCTTGAACGTAACGTCAAACCACGAAACCTGAGACAGCCTGGCCAGGCTGTCACGTAAGACGCGGAGACTGACAGGGACATTCAGTTGCGACACGTGAGATCCTCTCAGGTCAGACACCCCCTCCCACCCTCCGCTCGGGAACATATCCCGGACCAGCGGAACTGGTCGAGCCTGGGCAGGCAACAACCCATCGAGACTTCCATCTCGGGCGTGCTAGCTAGACCCTGTAGAGCGTGTCTGGTTAGTTATCGGAGACGGTTTCCTGTGGGAAATTCCGGGAAAATATGGACAGTCCGGCTGAAGTGGGGTATGACTGAAGGGATGAATAGTGCTGAAATGCAGAAGCTGACAGGAGTTAAGGCAGATGAGCCGAAGGGAGTTTTGCCGGTTGAACAAGGGCCTTGGGGGCATGTTTTTTTAGGGGATTGCCGGGAAATAGCTGGCGAATTGCCCCTGAAAAGCCTGGATCTGGTTTATCTGGATCCGCCATTTTTCACAAATAGAGAACACAAGGGGAATGGGAAAGTGAAAATGGGCAAGCTGAGAGAAGCGAGAAATGCATTGGGGTTTGATGATCGATGGGTGGTACGAGAGGGGAAGGTGGGGTATTTGCGGTGGCTGGAGGAGCGGATTCGGGCAATTCGGTCGTTGCTTACGCCGACGGGAGTTTTTTTGCTGCACTTGGACTGGCATGTGGTGCATTATGCCAAGGTGCTCTGCGACGGCATTTTCGGGGAAGAGCGGTTTCAAAATGAGTTGATCTGGTACTACCAGACCGGCGGAGCATCGAAGGATCGCTTCTCTCGCAAACACGACACGATCCTGCTGTATTCCAATGGCGAGACGTTTCCATTCAATGGCAAGGCGATCGCGATTCCGCGAACAGCCAAGGCGATGGAACGAGCCAAATGCCCTACGGGCGCACGCATCAAGGCCACAAACACGCACAAAAACCCCGATGACGTCCTGGTGATACCGGCCCTCAATCCGATGGCCAACGAACGAACAGGCTATCCAACCCAAAAACCCGTGGAACTCCTGGAACGGCTGATCAAGGCACTCACGCCGGAACAAGGCACGGTCGGAGATTTCTGCTGCGGAAGCGGAACAACGCTAGTGGCCGCCCAGCGGCTCGGACGGCGATGGGTGGGCTGCGATGTGAATCCGGCGGCGGTGGAACTGGCGCGGTGGCGAGTGAAGAAAAGTTAGAGCATTTTTCATGTGGTCGTGGCGTGATGACATGCGCAGGAAGCGAGAGCCAAAAGCCCCGCATTGCCATGCGGGGCTCCAAAACGCTACGGGCGAGTGAAAAATGCTCTAAAAAGTTAAAAGGAAGTTAAAAGGTAAAAGGGTGTTCCTTTCACCTTTTACCTTTTAACTTCGATTCTGGCTTAATTTGCGGAATTCGTCGGAGGGGTGTTGGCGGATTCGAGGTAGAGTTGGAGCCAGGCGGGGGGGAGGAGGAAAACTTCGGCCTGGTAGGGTTGCGTGGCTTGAGGCGGTAAGAGCATGACGGCCCAGTAGCCGCCGTGGGCGGGGGTGGCGTCGTAGAGGACGAGGCGAAGGGGGACGCCGGAGACGGTCAGGCCGTCGGGGACGTAGATGTAAGGTTTGCCGGAGGCGGGGCTGGTGAAGTTGAGCGTCAGGCCGAAACGGGCGGCGGTCGGTTTGAGCAGAGAAAGCGACAGGGGCAGTTCCTGATTGAGCCCCAGATAGGCGACCATGGCGTCCTTGATGTCCTGCATCCGCGAAGCACTGGGATCGGTTACAAGCAAGATAGGGTCGGGACGGGAAAAAGGAGCAAGCGGAGCGGGGTGAGCGGGTTTGGGAGTGGTTGTGCAGGCGGCGAAGAAAGCACAAAATGCCAGGCATAAATGACGAATGGCGAATGACGCCCCCCCCCAATGACGAATCAAATGCGAATGTCCGAATGACGAATGATCGAAACCACCCCGCAAAGCGGGGTCGCTACGGGGGGCGATACGAATGTTTTGGGCATTCGTTATTCGGACATTCGGATTTGATTCGTCATTCGTCATTGGAATTTCGTCATTATATCCTAAGGGCCTTGGTTGGGGACGATGTTGGCGGGCTGTGTTGCGGGGGCGGGAGCGGTGGAGGGGGGGAGGTAGCTGGGGGGCTTGGGGTAGACGAGGTCGGGGGGAAGGGGTGTTGGGACGTAGCCGCGTTGCATGCCTTTCATGTGATCGTCGAAGATGCCGGGGGCGACGGCGTTGGGGACGAGCTTGACACCGCTTTGTTCGTCCTTGGACATGGGCAGGAGCATGTCGGGCGAGGAAGCGACCTGGGGTGTAATGAAGATGAGGAGTTCTGTTTTGGATTTGGAGTCGGTGGTGTGTTTGAAGATTTCGCCGAGCCAGGGGATGTCGCCAAGGAGTGGGACTTTATCGACGGTAGAGGTGATCTGGTCGCGCATGAGGCCACCGATGATGATGGTCTGGCCGTTGCGAATGGTGACGCGGGATTGCGCCTGGCGGAGATCGATGACGGGGATGTCGACGCCGGCTTGGATGGTGACGGTTTGGGTGGAGAGCTGGGAGACCTGGGGTTGGACGTCGAGGATGACCAGGCCGTCGGGGTTGATGTGGGGGGTGACGTTGAGGATGATGCCGACGGGTGTGTAGGAGGGGGTGTTGATGATGTTGCCGTAGGAGGTGACGTTGGAGGAGGTGATGATGGGGACGAGTTGTCCGACCATGATGGAGGCGAGCTGGTTGTCGGAGGCGAGGATGGAGGGGCGAGAGAGGACGTCGAGTTTTCCGCGACTGGCGAGTGCTGAGAGTGCGGCGGCGATGTTGGATTCGACGACGGAGGCGACGAGTCCGCTAGGAGTGCCAGAGGCGGCGGCGGTTGAGAGTGCTTTGGCGATGCCGAAGTCGGTGCCGCCGGCGGAGCCGACGGTGGAGGTGGTGCCGTTGGGGCCGACGACGGTGCGTTGGGCGAGGATGGACCACTCGACGCCGATGTCGGAAGAGTCGGTGTGCGTGACTTCGCAGACGAGGACCTTGATGAGAACCTGCGGGACGTCGCGATCAAGGGCTTTGAGGAGGTCGAGGACGCGGTCTTTGTAGGGGGTTTTGACGGTAACGAGCAGGGAGTTGGTGTCGGGCTCCGCGACGACGTAGGCTTGGCCGATGAGGTCGGTGGCGGCGGAGGAGATGCCGTTGGTATTGCGAGAGCCGGTGTTGCCGGTGGCACCGCCGCCGGTGCGGCTGGCGGTGGTGTTGGTGGTGGTGCGGGCGTTGCTGCTGGTGGACATGTTGCTGGAGGTCAAGGCCTGGAAGCCGGTGTTGGAGCGGTTGGAGACGGCGGTGCTGGCGGAGCCGGAGCCGAAGAAGCCGTTGAGAACGCCCTGGAGGTTGACGGCGTTTGCGTTCTTCATGGCGTAGACGAAGAAAGTGGAGTCCTGGGCGGGGTCGGAGTCGAGCTTGGTGATGATCTGCTCTTCGATGATTTTAAGGATTTCGGGGGGGCCTGTGACGACGACGGTGTTGGTGCGATCGTCGGAGGAGGCGATGACGGTGCCAGTGCGAGCGCCGGTTCCCTGCGGTTGGTTGGCCCCGGCCATCATGCTGGCCAGAGCACCGGGCATGCCGCCGGGTCCGCCAAAGAACATGCTGCCGCCGCGGCCGCCGCGGCCGCCGGGGGTGGATTGACCGCCGGCGGTGGTGTCGGCCTTGAAGATGTCGCCGATGAGTTTGGCGGCGGCGGCGGCGTTGGCGTACTTGAGCTTGAAGACCTTGATGTCGGAGGTGGCGGCGTGCTGCTTGTCCATGGATGAAACGACTTCCACAATGCGATGAATCGAGGCGGCACGGTCGGTGATCACCAGGGTGTTGGAGGCGGCGTTGGCGACGACAATGGCGTCGGGGGAAAACATGTTGGCGAGGTCACGGCGAAGGCGGTCGGCGTCAACCGTGTTCAACGGAATGACCTGCGTGATCATGGTGTCGGTGACGGGGATCTTCTCGGGATCGGCGCCGAAATAAACGGGCGTGTTGAGGAGCTTGATATTGTCAATGGTGTCGATGCGTAAGATCATGCCGGTACGCAGGATGCCGTAGCCTTTGTCCTTGAGCATCGAGTTGATGATATCGACGGCTTCATCGGCGCCGACGGGCTGAAGACGGGAAGCGGTGATGCGGCTGTCGAGGCGGACGTTCTTGATAATGGTGAAACCGAAGGAATCGGAAAGGAAGTTCACAACGCTGTCGAGCGGAGCGTCGGTGAAATTGAATTTTACCTGGGAGGAGAGCGTGGTGGCGGGGCGGGTGGTGGAGAAGGCGCGGGCGGGCTCGGTGGTTGGTTGGGATGCGGCCTGAGTGGCGGACTGGGTGGCCGCTTGAGTGGCGGACTGGGTGGCGGGGGGGTCGGGAAGAAGGGAGAGGGGCGGTGGTGGAGGGACTTGCGCGGCGGCGGTGACGGCTAAGGTTAAGATCGTGGACAGGGTGACAAGGTGACAAGGTGACAAGGTGACTTTGCGGGGGCGGCGGGTTTGCATGGCAGACGTCCTTCAAGGGGAAACGAGGGACAAAGTTAAAAGTTAAAAGTTAAAAGGAAGTAAAAAGGTAAAAGTTAAAAGGGTTATTTGTTTAATTGTTTGAGGCGTTTGAGTTTCATTTGTTGTTCGAGAGAGAGGGTGGAGGGGTCGGCTTTCAATAGATCGGCGGCTGCGGCGGTGGTGGCGGCGTCGGTGGTGGCGGTGGAGGCGGAGGGAGAATAGGTTGTGGTGGTGGAGCCTGCGCGATCGCCGTGGAGGTTGTAGCCGATGTCGATGCGTTTGGGGGGATCGTCGGCATTTTTGGCGATGTTCATGGAATCGATGGAGATGTCGCGGACGGTACCGGCGTCGGAGGGGAGGGCGTCGCCGATAGCGAAGGGCCAGAGGTGGCCGGTGTCGGGGTCTTCGAGGTAGGCGACGAAGCCGTCGTCTTCGTGGATGATGCCGACGAGCACGGGAATCGTGGGTGGGCGGGGCTGGGAGGACGACGATGAAGCGGTTGTATCGTAGGTACGGGCGGGGCGGCGATCGCGGGAGAAGATACTTTTCTGGAGCAGGAGATCGTCGCCCGGCGGGGAGTAGGTGGAACGGGTGTCGCGAGAGTAGTTGTTGGAGTAGCCGCTGGAACTGCGGGAAGAATAGCGGGAAGAGCGGGAGGAATAGCGGGAAGAACGGAAGGAGTCGACGGTACGGAGAGAGTCGTCGGTTTGGGGGGGGGAGGATTGGGTGGCTGAGGGCTGTGTGGCGGCGGCGGCCATGGCGGCAAGGAGGGCGGGTGGGCGGGCGTCTTCGGGGCGGGAGGAGGTGGTGGTGGGGGCATCGGCAGCCATGAAGATGAGCAGGAGTCCGATCAGGAGGAAATGACGAATGACGAATGACGCCCCCCCCCAATGACGAATCAAATGCGAATGTCCGAATGACGAATGACCGAAACCACCCCGCAAAGCGGGGTCGCTACGGGGGGCGATACGAATGTTTTGGGCATTCGTTATTCGATCATTCGGATTTGATTCGTCATTCGTCATTCGAATTTCGAATTTCATAGGTTGTCTCCTTGTGGCTGGGGTTGTGGTGCCGGGCGAGAGGTGGTGGTGGGGGCGAAGATGATCGTGGAAACGGTCAGGGCGATGTTGAGATCGTCGACGCCGGGATGGCGAGAGGTAACTCGCATATCTTCGATTCGGAGGGGGAGGCTGGAATGTTCGAGGGCGGCGATGAAGCGGTAGAGGGAGGCGGTCGAGCCGATGCCGGTGACGCTCAGGCGGATGACCTGGAAGTCGCCTTCCGGGCGCGGGCGGTCGGAAGTGAAGGACTGAAGGTCAAAACGGGCATAGTAAGCGGCGTCGTAGAGGGCGTCGTGAGCCTGGCTGCTGGCTTCGGCGGGAATTGTTTTGAGAACTCCTGCTGGCACATTTGCCGTGGCCAGGAGACCTTTCCAGTCGGCGGCGACTTTGGGGCGAGCGTCCAGAAGTTGCAGTTCGTGATCGTATTTGGACTGGGCGGTCTTGACGTCCGCGATCAATTGCGTGCGAGCGGCGAAGTAGGGCTCGATCAGATAGAAATAAGCGAGGCCGACCAGCAGCACGAGGCCAGTGATGAGAGCGTAAAGCTGTTCACGCTTGGAAAGGTTCATTTCGCGGCCTCCGGGAGCGTCGTGGGAGATTTGAGGGTGTCAGACGGCGAGGTGGACGGGGGAGGTGATGGGGATGTACTGGGGGAATGAGGATCGAGGGTTGGCGAACCCCCGGCGGAGCTGGGGGCTGACGGGGGGGTAGCCGATGACGTTCTGGCGGGTTGGGTCTCGGCGGGTTTTACTTGCGGTTTGTAGTCGAAACTGATTGTGAAGGTTGTGCCGTCGCGGGTTTCCTGGGTTTTGGTGATGGGGTTGATGAAGTTTTTGCTTTTGAGCATCAGGTCCTTGAGGGCGCGGACCTGGGCTTCGCTGGCGGCTGAGCCGGTGAGGACGCCTTTGTTGGCGCTCGAGAGGCTCAGGCTGGTGGCCCAGATGGTGCCTTCGTCGGGGAAAATGGCGGTGAGATCGCGGAGACATTCGACATGGCGAGAGGCACGGTGGATCCAGCGATTGGCTTCATCCAGACGATTGCTGGCGGTCTGAGCGACTTTCACTTCGGAAGCGTGGGCGAGGCTCTTGTCGTTCAGGTCGCTCAGACGGTTTTGCTTGAGATGCAGGTCGAGCAGGCCGGCGGCGATGACCAGGATGGCCGCGGTCACGACGTACAGGGCGATGGTCAGCGGGCGTTTGTTGGAGGATTCCTTGGGAGGAGCGAGGCGGGAATGGAGGAAGTCGATGGGAGGGGTTTTCGATGTGGAGAGTGCGGTGATGGCGACGGCGACGGCGGGGGCGAAAGAGCCTCGGGATTGCAGTCCCGGGGCTTGATTGATGTGAGCGAGGGTGGTGAGTTGATGGGTGCGGACGGGGAAGCCTAGGCGCTGTTCGAGGAGGTCGGGTTTTTGGGAGCCGTCGTCCCAGAGGGAGAGGGTTATGGTGGAGGAAGTGCCGTTGCGGTGGAGTGAGGCGACGGAGCGTCGGATTTCGCCGGTGAGGGCGGCGAGGGATTCGGGGGAGCCGAGGTTGGGGATTGCGAGGTGGCGGAGCTGGGTGGGCGAGTTGCCGTCCTGGACGAGGAGTTCGGCGGCGCCTGCGGAGAGGGAGAGGATCATGGAATTGCCGGAGGATTTGCCGGCGGCGCGGGCGAGGGCGACGGAGGTGGCGGTGATGCCGCGGAGCTTGAGATTGGCGGCTTTGGCGAACTGCGTGCATTGATCGATGTCGGACTGGGCGGTGGCGACGAGCAGAACGGAGGAGGGGATGGAGGTGCTGGTGTGGCCGACGTAATCGAAGACGAGGGTGTCGGGCTCGCCGGTGGAAGTGGTGGCGGCGGCGAATTCGGTCTCGGCCTGGAGACGAAGCGTGGCGGCGGCGGCGACGGGGGTGGCGGGCGGGACTTCCTTGCGGCGTGTGATCAGGCGGCGAGCGGGCAGGCCCATCACAACGTCGCGGGTGGTGATGCCTTCATTCGCCAGGAAACGAGCGACGGCTTGACCCAGTTCCACGGGAGCGGCCAGAGAGAGGGTTTCGGACAAGGGGAACTCGGCAAGGGCAACGATGGAGGGCAAACCGCCCTTGGCGGAACCTTTGACGGAGAGTTCCGCGAAGAGGAGGGATTTTTGGCCGACGGCAAGGCCGAGGATTTTGGCGTGAGAGTTCACTGTGCAGGCACCCCTGAACGTAGAATTAACTTGAGGACGAAGACACGAAGAAACGAAGAGCACGAAGAAGAACTAGCCATGAAGGAATCTTCGTCTCCTTCGTTTCTTCGTGTCTTCGTGCTGAAAAAAACGAGCAGATGCGGAGGCGAATACGCCTTACGCCGAACTGACATTTTGTTGTTCATGGCATCATGCCTCCTGTGTTGTTGCCTTTCATGAGGCCCATGGCGTTGGTTTGGAGGGGTTTGCCGGCGCGGAGGTCCTCGCGGATTTGGGGGTCCAGCGGCCAGCCGAAGGCGCTCATGTCGCGGCGGTAGATGATCTGGGCGGTGCCGCTGGAGGCGTCGACGACGATGCGGGTGCGGGTGAAAGCGCGGCCGTCGTGGGAGCAGGCGAGGATGTCGGCGGAGTAGCAGTAGGAGACGCCGGTGATGAAGTCGCCGATGATGAGGAGCTTGTTTTTGGGGATGACGTCGAGGAGCCAGGAGATGTCGCTGGGGTCGGTGGGATCGGGATTGTTCTGACGATGGGTGGTGATGGCGTCGACGTCGGACTGCTCGATGTTGGGAATGGTCAGGAGCACCTGGGAAGGGGCGGTGTTGACGTTGATTTTGGCGACGGCGGTCGGGGCGACGGTGGAGGAGCCGGAGGCGACGACGACCGGCGACGCGGTGACCCGGGAAAAAATCTGCGAGAATTGGGCGGACGTGATGTTCACGGTGATGGCCCAGTCCCAGATGCTGGCGAAAGGTTGACGGTTGGAGAGGCGGTCCTGGGTGAGGCGGAGGACTTCCGGAGCGCTGGAGCCGAGGAATTGCTGAAGGAGATTGGTGAGGTTGGCGGAATTGGAGTCGTTGACGTTAACGGTGCCGGAGTTGGAGAGGCCGGGCGAGCCGGAGCCGCGGGAGTTGGAGCCGGTCAGGGATCTGGAAAGGGAACTGGAGGAGGAAGTGGAGGAGGGGACGGTGGCGGCTTTGACGCCGTAGACGGTGACGAAGGGGAAGATGCCGCGGTTGGAGACACTGGCGCCCGGTGTGAGGTCGGTGGTCATGGCGGGTGCGTTGTCGTTCGGATCGACGTGGCCGGAACGGGTGTAGTCCACGCCCCAGAGCAGGTCCGGGGTGATGGAATAGACCAGTTGCAGTTCTTCGACGGTTTCGAAGGGAGCGCTTTTGCAGTGGTAGGGCGGGCGGCCGTCGTCGGGGGCGAGGTAGGTGGGGTCTTTGGCGCCTTCGGGGCTGGAGGTGTTGCCGGGGGTGCGCCAATCGACGATGCAGTCGGCGTTTTGGGAGGTCATGTTGGGAAGGAGTTGGAGCTGGACGTTCAGGGCGTTATTGAGGTCGAGTTTGGAGGCTTCGTCGGTGAGGCCGAAAGAGATGGCGGTTTCGTCGTCGGGGTCAGGTTTGATGATCCAGACGTAGGCGTCGCCGATGGAGATGGCTTCCATGTCGATGCCGGAGGTGGCGGAAGTGACGGAGCCGGGGGAAGCGACTTCGGCGTCGACGGCGGCGAGGACGAATTGCTCGGCGCCCCTGGCGGCGGCGTCGGCCTGGAGCTGGGCGAGGCGGTTGGCGGAGGCGAGAATCTCGACGCGGACGGTATTGGCGAGGATCAGGGTCAGGCCGGTGAGGGCGGCGATGATCCAGATGGTCGCGACGAAGGCGGAGCCGCGGGAATTTGGTGATTTTGGATTTGGTGATTGATGAATGGTGTATCCGCTTACGCGGCAGCGCCAATTACCAGATCGCCAAATCACCAGATCATCAAATCCAAAATCATCAAATTTCATGGCAGGAGCCCTCCCAGTCCGGTGGTGTCGGTGGAGCTTGGGGTGGCCAAGGGCAGGGGGACGGTGCGAGTTTCGATGCGGGAGGGTTGGCCGGGGCGCAGGGGAGCAAGCTCGATGGTGAACTGCACGGCGAGCGGGAGGCGATTGCTCTGCTGGGTGGAATCCCATGCGTCGTACCAGTCGTTGCCATCGTAATACTGGAGCGTGAAATTGAGTACGTCCTTGGCGAGGATTTCGTCGGGGGGAATGTCCGGATTGTCCTGAAGCAAGTTCGTTTCGACGCGGCGGACGAGAAGTTGTGTGCCGGCGGTGACAGAGGAGGTGGCGGGGGTGTCGTCCGGGACGAGGAGGTAGATGACTTCGCGGACGTCGCCCTGGAGGTCGGCCTTGGGCTCGTTGCCGGAGATGAAGTAATCGAGGGTCTGGTCGGTGCCTTCGAAGGGGCCGATGAGGGTGCCGTTTTGGAGGTTGGTGTTGGAGCCGGGGAGCTGGACTTCGCCGCTGGGGGCGTTGCTGGGGGAAGGGGGGAGGGCCAGGGGGATTTCGTGGGCGATGATGTCGGCGGCGGTGCTCGAAGCGCGGGCGGCATCGACGGCTTTTTCGATCGCACCCTTGGCGCGAAACGCGGTGTAGAGCGAGGAACCGAGAATCGCGGTGACGCCGACGGTCAGCGTGAGCGCGAGGATTAGCTCCAAGAGCGTGAACGCTTTGGAATGACGCATGACGCATGACGAATGACGTGAAGAAGCCAGAAGCCAGCCCCCCCCCAAGCCAGAAACCAGAAACATTTCATATGACGCATAACCGAAGCGAGGACGCCCGAAGGTGGAACTCCGAACGTTTCGGACATTGGAGGAGGGCATCTTGCGAATTTCTTCTAGCTTCTGGCTTCTGGCTTCTGGCTTCTTCACACCATTCGTCATTCGCATTTCGTTATTCATGGCAGCAGTCCTCCCAGGCTGGAGGAGGAGGAATTCTGCTGGTAGAGGAGTGTGGAGAGGGCGGCCTGGTAGGTGCGGTTGTGCTGGGTCCAGGAGACGGTCACGTCGAGTTGTTGGGGTTGTTGGAGTTGTTGGGTGTTGGACGAGGTGCTTGAAGAGATGCTGGAAGAGAAGACGGAAGAGAAGCCGTCGAGGGTGTCCCAGTCGTTGAGTTCGATGGTCCATGTATAGCCGGGGTAGTCGTCGCCGAAGTCGCCGGAGAGAGTGGAGAAGTCCTGCGTGGCGAGGAGTTCGTCGAGCTTGGTCTGGGCGAGAATGGTGGCCTGCGTGCGATGGCGGGCTAAAGAGGCGGCGTTGGAAGCGAGAGAAAGGCCGTACATCACAACGGGGAAAACCAAGGCGAGGATGGCGAGGGATGCGAGGACTTCGATGAGAGTGAAGGCGCGACGTAAAGAAGCCTGAAGCCTGAAGCCAGGAGCCAGAAGTTTTCGATTTTCGTTGTTCATCGTGTGCCTCCATTGTGAGGCACGATGTGGTAGAGGTCGAAGCGGGAATCACAGGCGATTTGGATGGAGCCGTTGTTGGGGCCGGTGAGAGTGATGGTGGCGGGGTCGACCTGGCCGCCGGGTTGGAATTCGATGACCTGTGCGTTGGTCGGGACATTGTCGGGGGCAGCGTTTGGGATGTTGTCCGGGAGGAGCAGGGAGCAGGTAATGGCGAGTCGGGGGGAGAGGGTGCAGTTGATTTGGCCGCTGAGGTCGGCGGGGATGAAATTGGTGCCGGAGGCGTCGGCCTTGGTGAGCCACCAGCGTTTCTCGGTCTCGTTGATGTTGATGCGGTAAACGGTGGCCTGGGAAATGGCCTGCGTGCGGGCGAAACGGGTCGCGGCGATGAAATGGACGGCGGTGTTGGAAAGATCGCGACTCCGCACAAAGGCGCTCAGCGATGGCGCGACAATGCCCACGGCGATGGCGATGATCACCAGAACCAGGACGAGTTCGATGAGCGTGAAGGCGGACGACGACGTGGGAGGGCATGCTGAAGCGTGAACTCCGGCGTGGATTCCGGTGGGGGGCGAGATTGTCGTCGCGGACTGACGCATCGTTAATTCTCTTTCACCCAGGAGGTGATGTCGTCGCCTGAGCCGTTTTCGTCGATGCCGTTGGGGCCGGCGGACCAGATGTCGTAACGGTCGGTGTTCACGTTGCCGGGGACTTTGTAGAAGAAGGGATGGCCCCAGCCGTCGGTGGGGAGGGCTTTGAGGTATCTCGTGGGCTGGGAGCCGTCCTGGGCCTCGGGGGGATGAACGAGTTCATCGAGACTTTCGGGGAATCGGCCCTGTTCGCTTTCGAAGGTGTCAATGGCGGTTTCGATGTTGGAGATGCTGGCCTTGGTGGCGTCGATCTTGGCTTTCTTGGATCGACCGGTGTAGATGGGAACGGCGACGCTGGCCAGGACGGCCAGAATAATCAGGACCAGCAGCAACTCGATGAGCGTGAAACCTCGCCGTTGCCGGGATGCAAAATTCAGCGATTGACGAACACGTGACATATCATTTTCTCCTTTTGGGTCATTTGATCAGTTCTTGCAGTTTGAAGATGGGCAGCAGCATGCCGATGACGATGGTGCCGATGATCGAGGCCATGATGAACAGCAGCAGGGGTTCGGCGAGGGCGACGAGCATGCGAAGTTTGCGATCCAGTTCGGACTCATAGGAAATCGAGAGACGGACGAGTTCCTTGTCGAGTCGGCCGGTTTCCTCGGCAATCGCGATCATCTCGACGACAGTCGCTGGGAAAAGTTTTTCGGAGGAGCCCAGGGCGCGAGCGAGGGATTCGCCGCGCTGGACTTCCTCGATGCCGTGGGCGACGGTGTCGGCGAGCGTCTGGTTGCCGATCGCTTCCTTGGCGACTTTCAGCGAGGCGACAAGTGGAACGCCCGCGCCAAGCAAGGTGCCCAGCATGCGGCAGAAACGGACCATCGCGAAAAAGGCGACGACATTGCCAAGGCCGGGGACCTTGAGGATGAACTGCTCCATTTTGCGCTTACCGGCATCGGTGGAGATGTAACGATAGATGCCGAACACGATGGCGGCTGTCAGGCCGAGTACCACCAGGCCGGAGCGGGAGGTCATGGTGTTGCTGGCGTTGAGGATGATTTGGGTGAGGAAAGGCAGGTTGGCGCCGAAGTCGCTGAAGATGCCTTTGAACGTGGGGATGAAGAAGATCATGAGGAAGCCGACGACGCCGACGGCCATGAAGGCCAGGACGCAGGGGTAGACCAGTGCGGCTTTGACTTTGCCTTTGAGGTCCTGCTCGCGGGTGCGGAACTCGGCGATCTGGTTGAGGACGATGTCGAGGAAACCGCCGGCTTCACCGGCGCGGACCATCGCGACGTAGACGGTGGAGAATTGGCGGGGATGTTGAGCGAGTGCGTCGGCGAGAGCGGTGCCGCCGACGACGTCGTCGTGGATTTGGCTCCAGAGGGCTTGGGGACCGGAGGCTTTGGACTCGCGGCGGAGCAGGTGCAGGGCGCGGGCGAGAGGGACGCCGCCGGCGAGAAGACTGGCGAGTTCACGAGTGAAGGCTTCGACGTGGCGCTGTGTGACGCGGCCGGGCTTGGAGGCGGCGTTTGATCCGTTTTTGCCGAGCGAGAGTGATAAGGCGAAGGGTTTTACCGCGTTTTTTTTGCCGCTTCCCTGTTCTTCGACTTTGATGGGGGAGAGTCCTTTGGCGACGACGGCGGCGATGGCGGCGGCGCGGGAGTCGGCGGGGACGGAGCCGGAGATGGTTTTGCCGTCGGTGCTTAGGGCGGTGTAGTTAAAGGCGGTCATGAGGCCTCCGGAGAGAAGCTAGAAGCCAGAAGCCAGGAGAATGACGAAATTCGAATGACGAATGACGAATCAAATCCGAATGACGGAATGACGAATGACAGAAACTACCATGTTCACCCCGCAAAGCGGGGTCGCTACGAAGGTTTTGAACATTCGTCATTTGAACATTTGGATTTGATTCGTCATTCGTCATTCGAATTTCGGATTTCATTTTGTGTCCTCCGTGGCATGGACGAGTTGTTCTTCCTTGGTGTTGCGGACGACTTCTTCGATGGTGGTGCGTCCTTCACGGATGAGGCGCCAGCCGTCTTCGCGGAGGGAGTGCATGCCGGTTTCGGTGGCTTTTGTGCGGAGTTGGCCGGTGCTGGCGCGTTCGATGATCATGCCGCGGAGTTCTTCGGAGACGGGCATCATTTCGAAGATGCCGGTGCGGCCGCGATAGCCGGTGCCCATGCAGTTTCGGCATCCGCGGCCACGGTAGACGACTTCCGGGACGAGATTGCCGTACTCGGCGCGGAGAGGAGCGAGGTCGGCGGCGGGGGTTTCTTCTTTGCATTGCTTGCAGATCAATCGCACCAGGCGCTGAGCGAGGACCATTTCAAGCGAGGAACTGACGAGGTACGGTTCGACGCCCATGTCGACGAGGCGTGTCATGGCGCCGGGGGCGTCGTTGGTGTGGAGGGTGGAGAAGACCAGGTGGCCGGTGAGGGAAGCTTGGACGGCGATTTCGGCGGTCTCGCGGTCGCGGATTTCGCCGATGAGCACGACGTCGGGATCGTGGCGGAGAATGGCTCGCAAACCTGAGGCGAAGGAAAGGCCGGTTTTGGTGTTGACTTGAATTTGATTGATACCGCGGAGCTGGTATTCGACGGGGTCCTCGACGGTGATGATTTTGCGTTCGACATCGTTGATGTGAGTGAGTGCGGCGTAGAGGGTGGTGGTTTTGCCGGAGCCAGTGGGGCCGGTGACCAGGACGATGCCGTGGGGGAGGTCGAGGATTTTTTCGAAGAGGAGGCTGTCTTTGTGTGCCATGCCGAGGTATTCGAGGCCGAAGGTCATGTCGCCGCGGTCGAGGATACGCAGGACGACGGCTTCGCCGTGGATCATCGGAATGACGGAGACACGCAGGTCGATGTCGCGACCGGCGACCTTGACACGGATACGGCCGTCCTGAGGGAGGCGTTTTTCGGCAATGTCCAGATGTGCAAGAATTTTGATACGTGAGATGATTGCGGCGTGATAGCGGCGGACTTCGGGGGGGATATTGGCTTCCTGAAGCAGGCCGTCGACGCGGTAACGTACACGGAGCTGATTTTCAAAGGGCTCGAAGTGCACGTCGGTGGAACGGCGATCGAGCGCTTCGGAAAGGACCTGATTGACGAAGCGGATGATGGAGGCGTCTTCCGCGGCGGCGGAGAGGTCCATGTCGTCGGATTCTTCTTCGACGACTTTGACGCCGTTGTCGTCGGAGGCCATTGATTGCAATGTGTCGGCGCCGATGCCCAGGTGCGTCTTGATGCAACGGTCGATTTCAGCGGTCGGAGCGAGCACCGGGCGGAGGTCCAGGCCGGTGGAAAGGGTCAGTTCATCAAGACCGGCCGTATCGAAGAGGCGACTGGTCGCCACCAGCACCGCGCCGTCTTCCTCACGTAGCGGCAAAAGATGCTGCTTGAGCAGCACACGGGCCGGGAAGCGGGCAAGAAATTCCTTGGGTGCGTTGTAAGCGGCCAAGTCCGCGAACGGCACTTCGAAATGGGCCGCGAGAGACTTGAGCACACGATCCTCAGGCGCAGCCGCTCGAAGGGCGTCTTCCAAAAGCACGCCCTGGGAAACCTGGTCGCGTACCTTCGCAACGGCTGTAGCATCGAGGACGGCATCTTGCACGAGAATGTTCAGAACGTCGTTCATCAACACTCAAAAATCGAAAATCAAAAATTAAAAATCGACAATGACAAAGGAGGGGCCGCGGCAAGGGCGCCGCGACCCCCCAAAGGAGGAGGCAAATGAACTACTCGAGGATGTTGCGGGAAACCAGGATGGCTTCCTGCTTGACGGTGACGACTTCCTTGAGTTCGCTCTGGGCCTTGGTGAGATCTTCCCGGGCCTTGGTGCGGGCTGCGCGGAGGGCGTCGAGCTTGGCTTTGATCTGCTCGGCGGTGGAATCTTTGTTGTCCAGCGTAGCGCGGAGATCGTTGGAAGCCTTCGCTACGGGACTCTCGGGGGTGGCGGGAGCATTGCCGCCGCCGTTACCGGCGTTGCCAGCATTACCGCCGCCGCCCGGACCACCAGGACCGCCACGGAAACCGCGACCGCCGGCGAACTGCTGCATGCGCAGATCGTTGATCTTCTGAATTTTGGGTTCGAGGACTTTCCATTCGTCGTCGGTGGCGCCCAGGTCCGTTTTGAGCTGAGCCATGCGAGCGGCCGGATCAAAGCGACCGCCGCCACCTGCACCGCCGCCACCACCGCCGCCGCCACGACCACCGCGACCACCACCGCCGCCGCCACCGGCGGCCTGCGCAAGGGCCAGCGATGCGATCAAGCACACGCCCAACATGAAGAAGAATAATTGTTTTTTCACTGCGAGCTCCTTCGAAGAAACAGGTAAATATGTTCGCTCCGCCACGTAGCGGAGACGGTTTTTTTATCCTTATTCAACCACCAGCGTTCGTACCGACCGAACCCCCGGCAGAGCCAGGGGCTAACGATTGCCCCGGTTGCGAAGCGGGGCTGCGGCGCGAAGCGGGGCCGCGGTTGCGGTCACCGCCCCGAGGACCTCGGCCGAGCGGAGCGTTCTTTAACATCTCCTCATACTCCGCACGCTGCTTGTCGTTGAGAATCGCCTTGGTTTTATCGACCGCGGCCTGGTACACCTGACGACGTTCCTCGTCGAGCTGATCCAACTGCTGGCGATATTTCTTCTGAATATCGTCGAAAACGGTTTTCTGCGACTCGGAAAGAAGCGCCTGAATGGCGTCATCGCGTTCCTTCTGGAATTGCGGGTGACGTTCGAAACGGGATTGGCGTGAGGTATCCCAGTCGGACCAGATGGCCTTGAGCTGTTCGCTCTGGGCGGGGGTCAGGGCGAGTGCTTCGGTGAGCGAGGGGCGTGTTGTTGGGTGCCGGCCACTACCGTTTCCCACCGTCCTTTCGCCGGGATGAGTGTCGGCGACGGATTTGGTGCGGGCTACGCCTTGGCCGACGAGAAAGCCAGCGCCAAGGGCCGCAATGAAGAGCAGAACGATCAAAAATTTGATTCGAATCATTGGCTCTTCCCCCCCGGAATGGCAACAGCGTTATGCGCGGAGAGGCTGGCGATCATCCACTGGCCCATCGCGGTCTCGGGCGTGTTGTCGAGCGATTCATCGGCAAGTTGAACCGCGTCGCGTTCCCAAACGGCTGGGGCAGCAGGGACGGAAGAGATGACGGAGGCGGTGGAAACGATGGGGGCGGTGACGTGAGGTTGCATGAGCAGCAGGCAGCCGACGAGGGCGAGGCAGGCCGCGATGCCTGAGAGAAGTCCGATGAAGCGTTCCATCGCGATCACAGGCCGGCGAACGGCTGATTCGATCGAAGCGTGAAGCCGCTCAAGCAATACCGGCGAAGGGGCAGTCAGCGGAAGTTGCTGAAGCACCGCAGAGGTTTGCCGCAGAGCAGTGAGTTCCCTGGAACAATCCGGGCACTCCGCCAGATGCGTTTCGACCTGAGCACGGAGGTCCGACGGGAGTTGACCGTCCAGGTAAGCACTGAGGCGATTGGAAACGTGTTCCATGAAAAAGCTCCTGTGACAGCCTATTAGTGGCGCAATGGAAGCAAAAACTTCCCACAACGGACATAGAACTCGTAAAATTCGTGAAAGTCGTAAAATTCGTGGAAAAGCGATCGCCTCTCGGCTCGCGGCTAAACGTTTCTGACGTCATGAACCCCTCCACGAATTTTACGACTTTCACGAATTTTACGAGTTCGTGTCAGATGGCCGCCTGAAGCGTCATGCACCCTACTCAGGCGTGACAACGCGCTAGCTCGCCAGGGCGGTGCGGAATTGGGTGTGGTAGAGGCGGGCGTAAAGACCGCCTTTGGCGAGGAGTTCGGCGTGGGTGCCGGTGTCGGTGATGCGGCCTTCCTGTAAGACGATGATGCGATCGGCGTGAAGGATCGTTGAAAGGCGATGAGCAATCACCAGGTTGGTGCGGTTCTGCATCAGGCGGGCGAGGGCTTCCTGGATCAGCTGTTCGGATTCGGAATCCAGGGCGCTGGTGGCTTCGTCGAGGATGAGGATTTTGGGGTCGCAGAGGAAGGCGCGTGCGATGGCCATGCGTTGTTTTTGGCCGCCGGAGAGCTTGGCGCCGCGTTCGCCCAGCAGGGTGTCGTAGCCTTCGGGGAGGATGGAGATGAACTCGTGGACTCTGGCGGCCTGTGCGGCGGCGATCATTTGATCTTCGGAAGCGTCGGGGCGGCCGTACATGAGGTTGTCGCGTGCTGTGCCGGAGAAGAGGAGCGTTTCCTGGGCGACCATGCCGATTTGGGAGCGTAGGGAGCGGAGGTTGAGATTTTTGACGTCGATGCTGTCGATGAGGACGCGGCCGGACTGCGGGTCGTAGAAGCGTGGGATGAGTTGCATCATGGTGGTTTTGCCGGAGCCGGAGGGACCGACGATAGCGATGATTTCGCCGGGAGAGACGGAGAGCGAAATATTGTGCAGGACGAAACGGGGAATATTTTCGATTTTTCCCCCCCCAGATTTTTGATTTTCGATTGGGGGGAGCGTGGCGTCAGTTTTGGCGGGGTCGGGAGTGGGATAGGCGAATGAGACATTTTCGAGGATGACGGCACCTTGGAGTTTGTTGAGACGAATGGCGTTGGGCTTTTCCTGTACGTCGGGCTGAATGTCGAAGACTTCGAAAATACGCTCGATGGCGGCAAGGGAGTTATGGAGAATCGTATTCATCTCGGAGATGCGGTTGATCGGGAGGTAGAGTTCGCGGATGAGGAAGGTGAAGGCGATGACGGTGCCGGGGGTGACGTAGCCGTAGTAGAGTCGGTAGCCGCCGTACCAGACGAGTGCCAGGGTCGCCATTTGCGTGAGCCATTGGACGATGGAGTTGGCCAGCGTGGTGGTTTTGACGTTGGTCATGGTGAGGTGGAAAAGCTTGCGTGCGCCGGCGAAGAAGGAGCGAGCTTCGGCTTGTTCTCTTGCGAAAGCTTTGACGACGTGGATGCCGGCGACGCGTTCCTGGATGTCGCCGGAGAATTCTTCGAGGGCTTCCTGTACGGCCATGGAGGTCATCTTCGAACGTCGGCCGAAGGTTCGCATGGAAAGGATGTAGAAGGGAAAGACGGCCAGCGTGGCGAGGGTCAGCGGGACGTCCATGGAGAACAGGACGAACAGGTAGAACGAACAGGAGATCAGGTCGAGCCAGATGTTGCTCATGGCGTTGCCGACGAAGTTCTGGGCGAGGGCGATGTCGGCCATGAGACGTGAGACGATGCCGCCGGACTGGCGGGTGGTGAAGAAGGAATGCGACATGCGCGTGATGTGCTGGTAGAGGTCGGTGCGGAGGTCAAGCATGATGCGATGGCCGGCGAGCTGGGCGAGGTAGGAACGGTAGTAGATGCTCACGCCCCAGATGCCGTAGAGGACGACGAGGGTGCAGACGAGGACGTTGAATGGGGTCCAGGCGGAGTCGGTCTGCCAGGAGGCTGGGAGTTGGTGGGAGAGCCAGAGGGTGTAGCGATCGATGAGGTCTGCGACGAAGTCGGATTTGGCGGCCCTGGCGGCGGAGGTCGTAGAAGGAACCAGACGATCGGTGAGATAGCGGATGGAGAGAGCGGTGGTGGAGGGAAGAATAAACTTAACGCAGCCGAAGAGAATCGCGGCCGTGGTGAGGCCCATGTAGGGATAAATGTAGCGTAGGAATCGACGGAGAGCGTGTCGGTTGGGATCGCGTGGCGGAGCGTCAACCCGGATGTGGATGTTTTTAAGTTTGATGCCGCCTTCCATAGAGAATAGTGAATATAGCAAATCGGGAGCCGATTCGAAAGTGCGGCGAATGGTCGGTGGGTGCATGGCACTTCAGGCTGCTATCAAACACGAACGCGTAAAATTCGTGAAAGTCGTAAAATTCGTAGAAAAACGCTCGCCTGTCGGCTCGCGGCTAAACGTTTCGGGTGCCATGAACCCCTCCACGAATTTTACGACTTTCACGCATTTTACGAGTCAGATGGCCGCCTCAAGTGTTATGCACCCATTGTTGGTGCATTCGACGCAATGCGTAGGCGTTATACGTAACGCGGGCATCTTGCCCGCAAGGATAGGGGTTTGCGAATGCCTGACGACACGACGAAAGCGATTCGGGTAAACGAGAAGTGGACGCTGCTGGCAATGCTGGCGGTGGTGGCGATTGCTGGCGGAGCGGTGTGGCGGTTGGGGTATTGGGACAAACTCGCGGCGCCATCGACGACGCTGCCGACGGCGGCTACGCAGAAAGGAGGAGGGGCAGTGGAGGCGCAGGATGCTCTGCGACCGCGCAGGAGAGACTGGACTCGCAGGCCGATGCCGGAGCCGCCGGGGGATTACATCCAGTGGCCGGACGAGTTGGAGAACCAGGGCACGACCGTGATTCGTGTTGGAAATGTACATTTGAACTTATCGTTGTCTATCAACGGGAACAGGAAGATCGTGGACGCACGGTGGGGGTATCCGCGTCAGGAGCCGTCGCGTCCGGGAGGAGCGGGGGGAGCGGGGGTGGGGGCGGCAAATATGGCGATGCGGGTGTTGGCGGACCCCAAGCTGGCGGCGAGATACGACTTCACGGCAGAGCAGTTGGAGCAGTTGAAAAAGCTGAAGTTCACGCTGCCGGAGCTGGCGGCGGAAGATAAAAAGAAGATGACGGAATTGTTCCTGGCAGCGGCGAGGGCGCGGACGCAATGGCGGACGCAGGTAGCGAAGCGGGAGAAAAATCCATCGCTGCCGGAGCCGGAAAAGGAAAAAATGAAATTTGTGGAGGCGGAATTACTGTTGAAAGTGGCGGCGGGAAAGTTGGCGGTCCCTCCTCACCCCCCTACCGAAATGGACGCAGCTGACGAGACGGAGGAGCAGGCGAGGAAGCTATTGCGGCCGGACCAACTAGACCTGATCGACAGCGGCTTTGACCGAACCGACGGCAGCCCCGACCGGCCGAGCTATCTGCGACGACTGATACGATGAGGACTGCAACGAGCATCCAGGGTGCATCCAGAATTCAGTTGTAATTCCGTGATGCTCGGCAGAGCGGTAACTGAACGGCATGCAAGCATGCCGGCTAAATAGGACATGCCACCGATCACTGGATGCACCCGCCCCTCTGCGGCACGCGCTTTGTTTACCCTCCTGATCGCCAGTTCTTCCTTCCTCAGCTCCCGTCGGCGATCACCGCACCGATGGGAGCCTTATTTTAATTTTGATTTTCGATTTTTTGAGGTACAGTTCAGCATCATTAATGGAGGAATGTCATGTCAACGCGTCACGCTGAGGGAATTTGGGAAGGGGACTTGCTCAAGGGCAAGGGGACCGTCAAGAGCGAAAGTGGTGTGCTGAACCATCCGTATTCGTTCCGCACACGGTTTGAAACCGAGAAGGGAACGAACCCGGAAGAGCTGATCGCCGCGGCGCACGCGGGCTGCTATTCGATGGCCTTATCGCACATGCTTTCGCAACTTGGAAACACACCGACACGTGTGCATACCATGGCGGACGTCACGCTGGACAAGGTCGGCGATGGTTTCAAGATCACCAGGATTTTGCTGACCTGCAGCGCGGCGGTGCCGGGGATCGACGAGAAGACGTTCCTGGAGACGGCCGCCAAGGCGAAGATCGGCTGCCCGATTTCGCAGGCCCTGGCGGCAACGCCTATCGAACTCAAGGCAACGCTGGCGAAGTAAAGCGACGAAAAATTAGCCACGGATGGCCCCAGCGTGGCGTAGTCGCAACCCAAAAGTAAAGTAGGCGTTGTCCTGGGTTCAAGTAAAGGTGTTGATAAATTTCACCTTGCTAAGGACCAACGCCATGCTGGATTTTATACAGGGACGCGCCCAGCAAGTCACGGGGATCATTCATGGGTGGGATCGTCTGCGGTTTCGCGGAACGGTCAGACTCTTGGCTCACACGGTCGGTTTGGGCCGTTTTCTGCGGTTCACGGGATGTCTGCTCAAGGATTTTGGTGACAGGGCGCTGGAACTGAGCCGCCAGGTACGAAGTGAATCCCTGGCGGTGGCGGAGCAGGCAGGTCGGCCGGTGGTGCATCTGAGCGATCCTGGCGTACACAAGGAGGATGTGGCCCGGGAGATGGCCACGCGCGACGGGATCAAGACAGGATTGATCGGGACGCTCACGGCGGTGGAGCCTTGCTGGAGTTTTGACATCCGTATTTCTCCGTGTGCATCCGTGGCCATTCATGTCGTTGATCTAACAGGACAACGCGGGTTGCGCTTCAGAGCCGCGACCGTAAGGGAGCGACCGGGCGGCATTGCCTCAAAAACACGGGTCGCTCCCTTACGGTCGCGGCTCTGATATCCACCTGAAAGCGCAACCCGCGTTGTACTGTTAGGGCGCGAATCGGATTTCCTGTTGCACGGTGATCACGGTCGGGCCGTGGCCGACGGATTGGAATCGCCATTTTTTCGCGGCGGTGAGGGCGGCGGCGGCGAGGCGAGAGGAGCCGCTGGATGTGATCACCGTGGCTTTGGCGACCGTGCCATCTTCGGTGATGGTCAGGAGGAGCAGCACGGTGCCGCCGGTGCCGTTGCGTTGTTCGATCGGCGGATAGGTCGGGACGGCGTTGCCGGCGAGCGGGACCGGTGGGCTGTTGCCCCAGGCGTTGCCGGTGCCGGTCCCCGTAGCCGAAAGCGATGCGACATGATCATTTCCGCCCCCCCCCGTATTCCCCCCCGCACTCCCCTCCGCAGGACTCGCACCTTCGCCGGTTCCCTCACCTCCAGCAACGTCGATCCTCGTGGCAATCACCTCCGCTCCGTTCGCTATTCCTGTAGCGGAGGTTGAATGATTGGTCACACGATGGGGTCGGACATTGGGCGAATGGATGCGTGTGGGATTGAATGCGATCATTTCGATGGATTGCATGGGGGGGGGGGGAGCGAGATGCGGGACTTCTCGTGTGGGCCAGGCAGCGTTTGCGGGAGGCAATCTCGGAGTATCGGGGAAAGCGTTCAGACCTGGGGCGCCGGCGAGCACGGTGCTGGCATCCGGCGGCGTCGCATCTTCTTCGCATAGCATGATAGTGGAATGCTCGTCAAGCGGCGGTGTGGCGGAGCGTGGGAGAATTTGGCCGAGCGTTCCCGCGGCGGCGGCAAACACGACGGCGTGCAGCGTTAACGAAACGATCAGAGACTTTCGTGGTCCCGGCGACATACAGGATATTCTACTTAGGACACGCTGAAGCGTGAACTCCGGAGGGGTTACCCGCCATTTGGCGTTTGACTAAATAAAATATTTTCATATATATTAATTAAATTTAGCGAGACTTGAGATATGCTTCTCCGTGGAGGTACTCCAAATAATCTTCCAAACAATTGAGACACAAGGTACGAGGCTTTCCGTCCACTTCCTGCACAGCAGAGGCGACGCTGGATGGAAAACAATGCCCACACATACCGGACTGTATGATTACCGACTTCTCACGCGATGAGCCGTTGGAGGAAGCGCTGTCAGTGAAAGTCACCGCCAAACCCACGTACTCGACCAATCCGCCGGTTTGGAAAACCGTCGGCGGTACATGATCGCTGGACTGTCAAAGAGTGATGAGTTTGCAGTTGACGCCCAATATCTGGGCAGCTTTCGCCAGAGATTTATCCGTTGTCCACAAGGTTGTGCCATGAACATATGCGCAAGCCAGATGCAGGGCGTCGAGAGTTCGCAACGGCGTCTGCCCCCCC